>JAFNJA010000075.1:1219-5936 GCA_017601265.1 Candidatus Brockarchaeota archaeon | reverse complement strand
ATGCCCACATTCATAGCCTCCGACCCGGTTTGGCAGAAGAAGTTCGAGCGCGCTCGGCTGCCCGTCGTAGGCGACGACGTGATGAGCCAACTCGGGGCTACGGTCGTCCACAAGGCGCTGGCCAAACTCCTCGTCGACAGGGGGGTCAAGGTTGAAGAGAGCTACCAACTCAACGTCGGAGGGGACGCGGACTTCCTGAACATGCTGGAGCAGGAGAGGCTGAGGTCCAAAAGGGAGAGCAAGACGAGCGCCGTGAGGGCCATGATCCCTTACGACGTCCCTCTCAGGATAGGCCCGAGCGATTACGTTGACTTCCTCGCCAACGAGAAGGTCTGCTACATATGGATGAAGGGCAGGTACTTCGGCGGCGCCCCGCTCAGGATAGACGTCAAGCTTTCCGTCATCGACGCGCCGAACAGCGCGGGCATAGTTATAGATGCGGTCAGGGCCGCCAAGATAGGGCTTGACAGGGGGATCTCGGGCCCCCTGACGAGCGTTTCGGCGTACGGCTTCAAGCATCCGCCGGTGCAGATGAGTTACGAAGAAGCGAAGAGGAAGTTTGAACTTTTCATCGAAGGAAAGGAGGGCAGGTGAGGGGGAGGCGAGAGAGAAGCGGGAGCTCATCGCTTGGCAAGGAGTTCTAGGATCACGCCCAGCCCGATCTCGGAACGCGCGTAAGCGTAGGACCCCCCGGTGAAATCCCCACTCTGCTCGACATCGATGCCGATCTTGCTCAATTCCTCCGTGCTTCGTTCCATGTCGTCCACCTCGAAGGCTATGTGGTGCACCCCTTCGCCGTGCTTTTCCAGGAAATCGCTCCAGGTGCTCGGCCCCCCGATCGGCTCTATCAGTTCGATCGAAACGTTTTCCAGGGATATGAAAGCGAGCTTGGCCCTTCCTTCGGAAGGTTTTCCGCGGTACCGCATTTTCGTGACCTCCTCCGATTCCGTCTCGACCCAATCCGGCACCCCGACCCCCAGGAGCTTCGCCCAGGCCTCCCTGGACCTTTCGATGTCCTTGACGACGATGCCAATCTGCAAGACCCGGTTCTTCAAACTCATTCCGCCAAACCGGAGGTTTCCGTCCAAGCCCCGGAAGATAAGGTTTCTCGCCGGACCGGGAGGAGCTTCACATTTCGCTCGTCTTCGTAAGTAGAAAGGAAAGGAACGCGCAGGCTCCGTACGCCATGCCGAAAAACAGGAACGGTTGCTCCAAGCTCCCGGAAAAGCTCCTCATGGCGGCGCCCCCGATCAGGGCCAAAGCGACCCCGAGGTCGCGCCAGGCGTAAACCGCCCCAAGGGCCATGTGCCTGCGTTCCGGCCTCGCCGCGTCCCCGACGATCGCCATCGACGCGACCGGGACCAGAGAAGCCTGGAAGCCGAGGGCGAGGGCGCCCGCTCCGAGGAACAGCTGGTTCGGGCTCAGCGCTATGGCGACCAAGCTTGCCGAGGCTGCCGCGAAGCTCGCCGAAAGTATGGCCGGCCTCGGGAATTTGTCAAGAACCCAACCTCCGACGAGGCTCGAAGGGATCCTGATCAAGTAAAACAGGAGGGTGATGAGCGACAAGGACAGGAATCCGTAACCGGAGGCCACGTGTTCGGCGAAAATCCCGAGGAGGACCCCGTATCCGAGGGAGGAAGCGAAAAGAAGGAACCCGAGGACCAAGCCCTTGCCGCTCAACCCCATCCTCGTTATGGTCCAAAGGTTGGGCTTTTCCCTCACGTTTCCGCGGATGTGCGTGAGCGCTGACGCGGCGTTTCCGACCGCCGATGTGATTACCGCGAACGCGATCGACTCCCTGAATCCGAAGAAACCGATCAGCAACCCCAGCGCGAGGACCCCTATCGCCTGCCCCACGTTCGTAGCGGTATACAGCTTCCCTGAAGCGGAGCCGTACCTTCCTGCACCAGAAAGATCCAAAACAACGCTGCAACTCGATATCCAGAAAGACGCAGCCCCCCAACCCCAGACCGCGGCGGCGGCCAATATGGCGTAGAAGTCGTGCGGGAAAAGGAGCGCCAGCGCGAAAAGCGTGTAGGTCGCGCCGCCTAGGACGAGCGACGCCTTTTCGCCCAGGGCGGCCATCGAGTAACTAACGAATACCCTCCAAAAAAGGAAGCTGAAGTAAACCGTAGCCAGGACCGCCGAGCTTCCGATCCTGCCCCAGTCCGTCGAAGCCATGAGGTAAGGAACCATGAACTGCTGGAAAGCTCCCGCGCCGAGGAAGATAAAGAAGAAGCTTGCGCAGATTTTGGAAATTTCCCTTTCTCCTTCGCGGCCGGCCGGATTCTTCGGTCTTGGTGATTGCCCTTCGGTTGTGGTTGGCCCATTCCCTTCCCGCTTGCTTGCCCGCCATTCCATTTGGGAAGATGCCTTCCTTCACGAGCCAGTATCAGGCCAAAGGAATTTCCTGAAGAAATCGAAAGCCTTCCTCCCGGAGAAGCCATGTTCCCCAGGGAAGACCTCAACCCAAAGGTTCTCGGGTTTGCCGGCGACCTCGTAAGCCCTTCTAACGGTCTCGTGCGCCTTGAGGGCGGAGTGGATCCAGAAACAGGTGTCCGACGCCCCGCTTTCAATGAGCAGGGGCTTCGGGGCTATGGCTGCTATCACGTCCGGAACGTCCGCGTACTTGTACAGGAACGGGACGAGCTGGGATCCGCAAAAGTTCGGCCGCGATATGGCGTAGTGCTCCGTCGTGGTCGCGTAGCAGATTATGTCCGCCGCCTTGATCCTGTCGTCCAAGAGGGAAAGGTAAGTCGTCATCGTTCCTCCGAACGAAAGGCCCATGCAGCCGATCCTCTCCGGGTCCACCTCTCGGCGCGTGGCGAGGAAGTCTATGACCCTGGTCCCGTCGAAGACGTTCGCCCCCAAGAGCGTCCTCCCGAGGATGAGGTGCTGGATGAAGTGGACGTTGCACGCGTCCCTCCCGGGGTACGGGTTGCGGTACCCGATCCTCTCGCCGAAGCTCCTCCAGTCCGGCACGGCCGTGACGAAACCTGACAGGGCCATCTGCTCCCCGTAGTTGTAGTTGGCCGACGAGATGCTCGCCTTCCTGTTCGGGTCGTTGAAGTGGACGCCGGCGACGGAGTCTTTGCCGTATTCCCCGTGCCCGTGAGCGCACAGTATCGCGGGGAGTTTTCCCTTCCTTCCTTTCGGCAAAAGAAGGTAAAGCGGGACCCAACAATCCTCCTCGGACTGGATCATCCACTTTTCCCTCAAGTACTTTTCAGTCTCCTCGACGGAGACCAACTGGGGATGCAAGGGAGCAGGATCCGGAAACTCGCCCAAAAGCTCCTTGACCTTGCCCTTGAGCTTCTCCTTCCATTCGAAAAGGGCTTCAGGGGTTTCCGCCGAAAAGGACAACGAGGGCCTAGTCCTTTCGTACAACTTTCGGATGAAGTTCTCCGTCAATTGGGGGGCGTCGATCATCTCTGCCATTTTTTACCTCTCAGGCAAGCATATTGTGGAACGGATAAAACACTATCGAATAGGATGTCTGACGTTATTTGGAAGGTCGATCGGGAGTACGAAGGTTCCTATGCCAAAGGGCAAGCCAATGCGGATGTCGAGGGCGGTCAGAGGGGGGAATTGCGCAAGTAAAGGTACGCCCTGGCCGGGAATTTCTTGGCCTCGGCACCGCGTTGCCGAACGCCTTTTGAACCCGGGTTTCGCCCTCATCCATCCTTCCTGGGACCCAGAGTCTGGCGGGTGAGTCGGCCGAACCGGCGCGCGAGCCGATAAGCCAGCCGCCAATGTTAGACCGTTGTGCGGAAACCAGCTTTGCGGCTTCAGTTTCTGCACTACCAGGGCTGATCCGGGGGCGACGCTCTGCTGGATTTAAGGATTTGGAGCTGGCGCGCCGGATAGATTTAACTTGGCCTTTCGCGGCGGGACGAGGGATAGAAGTGGACGCGAGGCAAAGGTTTCTCGAAACCATGAATTACGGAAAGCCCGATCGCCTGCCGTTCTACGAATTCCTCGGTTTCTGGGACCAGACGATCAACAGGTGGCGCAGCGAGGGGCTTGGGAGCGGCGCGAGCGTTTGGGACTACTTCGGTTTCGACAAGATCGATTACGTTTACGTAGATTTCGACCCGATACCCTCGTTCGTCACGAAGACTTTGCAGGAAGACGAGAGGTACGTGACGGTGGCCGTGGAGGGAGGGGGTTTGAGGTGGGTCTCCAAGAACCTGAAGGCCGGAACCTCGATGCCGCTCTTCATCGAATTCGGGATCAAGAGCGCTGACGACTTTGACAAGATAAAGGCCAGGTTCGACCCCGACGACATAAGGAGGTACCCGAAGAACTGGAGCGCCGAGCTCCTCGACTACTACCGCACGGCGGACAGGCCGGTGGGCATAGGGTTGCCTGGCATATTCGGCTGCGTGAGGGGGATGACGGGGATGGAGAGGCTCCTGGTTTGGTTCCACAAGGATCCGAAGCTCGTTCGCGAGATGTTCGACTTCTTCGTTGACTTCCAGATAGATGCCGCTAGGAGAGCGGTGGAGGAGGCGCGGATTGATTTCGCGACCATATGGGAGGACATGGCCTACCGTACGGGTCCGCACATATCGCCCAAGAATTTCGAGGAGTTCATGCTTCCGGGGTACAGGAAGATCACGTCCTTCCTCAGGAAAAATGGAATCGGGATCATCATGGTTGACAGCGACGGCGACATCAGGCCCCTGGTGCCCCTGTTCTTGGAAGGCGGGGTTAA
>JAFNJA010000075.1:0-1209 GCA_017601265.1 Candidatus Brockarchaeota archaeon | reverse complement strand
CGAAGCGCAGGCAGGAATGAACTGGATCGACCTAAGGAATAAGTTTGGAAAAGCGCTGAGGGCGATCGGGAACGTGGACAAGCGGGCTCTGATAGAGGGGCCGGACGCCATAAAAAGAGAGGTGGACGAAAAGCTCTCGAGGGCAGAGGAAGGAGGGTACATACCAAGCGTCGACCACGCGGTCCCGGCGGACGTTCCTTTCCGGAACTACGTTTACTACGTGGAGCTGCTGAAGGAACGCCTTGCCATTAAAACCTCGGGCGGTTCAAACCATTCGTCATCGAACAACAGAAGCTGAGGCATATATCCTTCACTATTAAACGGTGGGACGAGGTAACGCGGATGATGGCAGGAAGGAGGGTAGTGTTCGCGCAAAAGGGAGTGGTCGAGGTCCAGGATTTCCATTTGAAGGAACCTGGGCCCAAAGAAGTCCTCGTGAGGAGCGTGAGCTCTCTCATAAGTTCCGGAACCGAAGGGGCCTTCCTCATGGCCTTGCCTAACACCCCCCAAACGTTCCCGCAGTATCCAGGCTACAGCAACGCTGGCGTGGTAGAGGCGGTTGGGTCCGACGTCAAGGGCCTGAGTCGCGGGGTGGGGGTCGTCTCCTGGGCCAACCACGCGAGCCACGCTCTTTGCCCAGCCGAAAGAGTTTTCGCGATACCGGACGGGCTGTCGTTCGACGAGGCGTCTTTCTTCGCTCTCGCTTCAACGGCCCTTCAAGGGGTGAGGAGGGCGGAGGTAGAGCTTGGGGAATCCGTCGCGGGCATAGGCCAGGGGGTGGTTGGGCAACTCGCACTCCAACTTGCGAAATTGAGCGGCGCCACGCCTTTGGTCGCCATAGACGTGATCGATGAGAGGCTCGAAATTTCGAAAAGTTGTGGAGCGGATTTGGCGGTCAATCCAAAGAAGGCGAACGTGGAGGGCGAGGTTAGGGCCGCGACCGAAGGGAAGGGAGCGGACGTGGTCATCGAAGCCACTGGCAACCCGGAGGCGATACCTGTCGCGTTCAAACTTGCCAGCGCAAACGGAAGGGTCGTGCTTTTGGGAAGCCCTAGGGGAGAATGCACGGTCAACTTCTACCCGGAGATACACAGGAAAGCCATAAAGGTCATAGGCGCCCACAACTCCATGAGGCCCGAGCGCGATTCCCACCACGGCCATTGGACGGAAGGCGACGACATAAGGCTCGTGCTTAAGCTGATGGTGCTG
>JAFNJA010000074.1:4439-10034 GCA_017601265.1 Candidatus Brockarchaeota archaeon | reverse complement strand
GATTGGAAGAACGGAGTACAGCATGAAGGTGACCTCTCTGTACGCCAGTGAACCGAATCCGGGTTGGAGGGCTAGAAAAACCCCAAGGGACAGGCAAGCGGTTGGAAAAGCCGCCAGGCACGCCAAGGAACGGTCATCCATCCCGCTGTTCACGATGAACGTTAGTCCGGCCGCGCTGAGGGGCAAGTACACGACGGACAGGGGTACTCCGACGTACAATATCGCCCTGAGCGTGCCCGAGTCCATCACGCCTGCCCAGTGGAAAATCAGCGGGATCGCCAGCGACGCGAAGAACGTCGCGATCGCGAACAATAAAGGCTTCCCTGCCGCGCGTGAACGCGCCTTTGGCCGCCAGATCGCGCGCCCCATTGCTGCGACCGCAAAAGTTGCCAACGACGCGCCTCCAGCCAGAGTCAATCCGTTCGCTTCTTTCAACGTCAGGCTGATTACTTCGAAAGTGTGTTGGGGTGCCGCGAACGCCCAAATCAGGACCGCGGCCGATGCAAGTGGAATAGACAAAAGCACTATCTTGCGCGCTTCGCTCCCGATCTTGCCCTTTTTCGCGGCCGCGACTGCAGTGAATAACGAGGCAACGATTATGCCTAAAATGACGTTAAAGGTGGTCAGGTGGTGCGAAGCCAGCGTTCCCAGTGCCGCTATGGAGATAAGGAGCGCGTTCTTCCTGTCTTTCCATTTCGTTTTAATGAACAGGGAGAGGAAAAATCCCGCGAACGTGATTCCGAGGCCCTCTGGCACCACGGTTCCCCCCGTTTGGTGGACTATCATGTTGGTCGAAGAAGCGAGAATTCCGGCCGCGATCGCCGCAAACTCGTCATCCAGGCTCTTCTTCGCGTAAAGGATCGCTGGAATCACGCTTAACGATAGCAAGGCGGGAGCGACGACGGACAAAACCGTTTCGGGCTTCAGGCCTCCCAAGATGACTAGTTCGCACAACAAAGAGTACAACAACGGCCCCTGCGGCATCGATTCGCCAAACTTTCCGGTGGACATTGCCGTCCTGATCCTGGAAACGACGTCATAAACATCGAACCCGTAAGGCAAACCATTCGGGGCGCTTGGCACGAGCCTAACGGTTACAGAAGCGATCATGACGCACGCTATCGACGCCCACCAACGCCTCATTCGCCAGCCTCCGGCTCGAGTTCAAACCATACCTGCAACCAAGACGAGTGGTCTTCCAACCCGTCGTTCCATTCTGCAACGTACTTTTGCACCTCTTCGTTCCAGATGAGCAGCCGAAAGACTAGCCTGAACGTCTGATTGTAAGAAGGTGACGCGATCGCGACGCCGCGTTGGCGCCCGTTTATACTTACCTCCTCGACGGTTATCGAGTTTGAGCCGGCGTCGAAGCTTGCCTTCGTTACCGAAAAAGTTACCTGGGCCACCGATCTATCTTCGTCGCCCATCTCGAACGCCTGCTCGTCCAATACGGAAGCGTTCCATTCTCCCGGTTTGGTTAAAGAAAAATCCAAGTCTCCCGTCAAGATTGTTTGGATCTTCGCGTTGGCCGCTCTTCCCAAGCCGTTCTCGAGGACTACATTGAGAGTCATCTCGTCGCCCAAACGCAGCCACGTGCAATTTGAAGTGACGGCTTTTCCTTCGCCTGAAACGACGTATATCGCGAAGTACGTCCTGCGGGGTTCGCTGGCGATATGGAATCCTAAAAAAAATAGGGCCAAGATTGCGGATAATAGAGAAAGAGTTAGGGCGAAATCTTCCACTTCAAATCTAGAGGACATGGCGTTCCGCCTGTAAACCCCGCGCGAAGGGCGAGTCGTTTGCCTTTCCCATGCCGGTCACCATTCCATGCCACGAAATATATCGGTAACCGGTTTGAAACCAAGGACGGTAAAAAAGGGCGGATTCATCCATACCTAATCTGGATCCGAACGGGTAAATTGGAGCTTTTTTGGATTTTCACGCTCGGATCGCGCCGGTTTCGATTTATGCGACGTTTCGAGGAATCGCTCAAAGCTTTATGGTTTTCGAAAATGCTTCTTGGAACGCGCTGAGAAGCGTTCCTTTCGCCGTGTCCAGCACCTGTTGGGGCGTCTGATCTTCTTCCGGCTTCACCTCGAAGGCTACGATGCCTCCATATTGGATTTCGAGAAGGATTTGCAGCAAGGCGGCCACCTCTCGGGAGGTGTTGATGGCCCCTTTCGTGTAGAAGACCGGGTGGGAATCCAAAAGCTTGCCATCCAGCCTTTTTGCGCATCCGATGTGGACGTGCTCCAGCACCCGGGCTGCTCTCTTCAAGTCGTCCGGTTTCTCGCCAAGGAGGGGCGCGTGGCTAAGGTCCCACATCAACCCTATGTTTTTCTCTTCCTTCCTTACCGCCTCGATCACTTTTATCGCTTCGTCTAACGGCCCAATCAAGAGTTTCTTGTCCCAATCCCTGTCGAAGGTCTCGAGCAATACCTTTATGCCCATTGGAGAAGCGTGCGAGCAGACTTCAACCAAGCTCTCGGCCAGCAGCTTCCTCGCAGCTTCGCGCCGTTCGGTCCCGGGATCGGGGCCTGAGCAAAGGGCCAATTTCCGCAAACCCCTCTTCGAGCACTCTTCCAATTGCCGCTTGACGTACGACACCGCTTCCATTCTCTTCTGCTCCTCTGGGGAATTTAGGTCTAGCTTTTTGGTCAATAGGTCGGGCTGGCAACCCCTCGCGAGGTCCTTCCCGTGAAGCGTCGCGTTCACCCAGTCCCACTGGCTTTCTTGGACGAGCGGCAATTCCACGGCGTCGAAGAAAGGGTCCTCCGCGATCGCCTTCACGCTCTCTTGGAGCTCGTCCGGCCCTTTTGTCATGGAAGGGAACGCCATGAAGCTCACTATCCCCGTTTTCCACGGAAACCTCGCGGAAAGGCTTATGCCGTGAGCCCTTAACTCTACGCTGAACATCCTTTCACCTTCACGGAATCCTTTTTGCCTTCGAAAGCGGCCTCACCTTTTGCGCATCCGGGTTCACCAAGTTGGGAGGCATCTCTCCTTTCAATACCGCGATCAAGTTGGTCGCCGCGATCTCGGCCATCTTCGATCTCGCCTCCACGGTTCCGCTTGCTATGTGGGGCGCCAAGATGCACTTGTCCTCCAGCTTCAAGAGTGGATTGTTTGGCTCTATGGGTTCTCTTTCGTGGACGTCCAGGGCGGCTCCCGCGATGACCCCCTCTTCCAACGCCCTTGCGAGCCCTTTGGTATCCACCACGGCGCCCCTGGCCGTGTTTATCAAGAAAGCCGTCGGTTTCATCAACTTCAGTCTTTCGTAATTGATGAGGTGCCTTGTCTTCTCGGTCAAAGGGACGTGGATGCTTACGAAGTCGGACTCCTTCAGGACTTCGTCCAAAGGACGGTACTGGAGGTTTAGCTCCTCCTCCATCTCCTTGGGCGGCCTTACCTCGTCGTAGTACAAAACCTTCATGTTGAATCCCATCGCTCTCTTGGCGACCGCGGAACCTATCCTTCCGATCCCCAGTATCCCTAGGGTCTTGCCGTAAACCGCGGCTCCTAGGAGCATCGTGGGCGCCCAAGCTATTTTCCATTTGCCTCCGCGCACGTACCTATCCGCTTCCGTCACTCTCCTGGCGATGCTCATCATGAGCGCCCAAGCGAAATCGGCCGTGGCGTCCGTCAACACTCCAGGCGTGTACGTGACGTATATCCCCCTTTTCGTTGCTTCAGCTACGTCTATGTGGTCGTAACCGACGCTGTAGGAACTTATGACGACCAGCTTTGGGGCCGCCTCCATGACCTCCCTGTCTATCTTGTCGGTCAAAAGGCAAAGAAGCCCGTCCTTTCCGGCCACTTTTTTGATTATCTCTTCCTTTGGCGGGGCGTCTTCGCTCCGGTTCACTTCGACGTTGCAGCATTCCTTCAAAATCTCGATTCCGGGCGGAGGAAGGGCCCGGGTTACGTAAACTTCAGGCTTGTTCATGGCCCTTCCGCCGCCCTCGTTATTAGATATGCCTTTCCTGAGCCCTACCCCGAATGCGTTTTATATATCAAATGGTCCATGAAAGTGCGCAGCTTGGTGCCAAGTTCTTGGAAGGAAGAACGCGTTACCTTGGAGCGGTGAGGCATCCCGCAATTGGCATAAGAATACCTGAAATCTTTCTAACCGGTATTCTCCGGGCGTACAAGGAAAGAAACGTGGCAGGCGGGCTCATGCTCTCTTTCGGAAGGGAGACTGCCCCGCAGGAAGTTATAGACGCGCCTCCAGGGACGTACGAGATCACAAGGGGGCATACTGGAACTTCGATCCAGAAATACATGACTTTGGGAGCGGTTGCTGCCCAAAGGGAGGGCGTGATGGTCGAGATTGAAGCCGACCACATCATGGTGATAGGATCTTCAACCAGGGCCGTGAAGAGGTTGATGGGCATGCACGAGTTGGAAGCGGAAAGCAGCGGCGAAGAGCTGAGAAAGTCCATGGACTACAACTTCAAAGCCATAGACGAGGCCATTTCGACCGGTTACGTCAATTCCTTCACTACGGACACGACCGATTTGTTGGATCGTACGGCCGATTCGCTCCACGGCCACCGCCTTGAAGAAAAATTTAACCAATGTTTCCCAGATACCGAAGATTTGATCAGCCGGAACCTTGGCAAGTTCTCGTTCCGGGGTACGACGGCTTTTACGTTCGAATTAAAAAAGACCGACGTGATGAGGCTTGCTTTGAAATACCGAAAGAGCATAGGGGCAAACGCGCAAATATACGATTACGTCAAGGGAAGGATCGGCAAACCGTTCGGTTTTGAGATATCGTTGGACGAGACGAAGGAAAAAACGAAAGAAAAGGATTTGATTTTCTACCTCAATGAGTGGAAGTTCTCGGGCAGGCACGCGGATTTCGTTGCGCCCAACATCGGTTTTAAGAAGCGGATGGATTTCCGCGGAAACTTGAAGGAGCTGCGGGAGCGCGTCGCCAGGCTCGACGCCATCGCGAGGCATCATGGCGCCCTCCTTTCAATCCATTCCGGAAGCGGCACCACTCCTTACTCTTCGAAGGGGCCGGGCACTTACAGGGCGCTCCTTGAGGCAACGGGCGGCCGATTGAAGTACAAAATATCCGGCGTCTATTACGAGCTTCTTCTCCAAATCCTTGCGTCGTTTGCCAGGGGGACAAGGCAGAGGAAACTTTACAACCTCGTCTTTGATTCGGTTTTCGATTTCCTCGTCGAAGAGGTAAAGAGCAAGGGACCGCTCTATTCGCCCCTTCTCGAGAAACAGCTCTTGAATTATTGCAGGGGGGTAAGGGAAGGGAGGGTAGAAAAGCGAGATCCGAGAGCGGTTTTTTTCAGGTTCAACTCCTACCTGGCCTTAAACCTAAGGGATAAGCGAGGTAAGCGTTACCTCAGGGATGGGTTGGTTACGATGTATGAACGGGATCGGGCTTTGCGTAAAACCGTGGACCGGGAGGTTGAGAGGTTGACCTTAAGGCTCATAGACGGCCTCCGTTTCTGCAACAACGTCGAAGAGGTGCGTAGCCGATCCAGTCTTCCTATCTCCTGAAGAACGCCTCCGACGCCTTTGCTATCCTTTTTGCCGGCTCCTCCATTTTTGCAACCATTGCCGAAGCCT
>JAFNJA010000074.1:0-4429 GCA_017601265.1 Candidatus Brockarchaeota archaeon | reverse complement strand
TTTTTCTTGAGCGATCTTAATTCGTCCTTAGGTTTTTCGATTTGGCGTAAAATGCATCCGTAGAGCCCCTTGTCAGCCTTCGCCACGAGCCCTTCCTTCACGAGGTATTCTTCCACCAGGGTTTTTCCTGGAAAAACGGATATGGTAGGCACCCCCAAAAGGGCGGCTTCGGCAGTCATGGTCCCCCCCGCCCCAATGAAAAGGGTTGAGTATTTGAGGAGGCTTTTTCCATCCACGACTTTATCGGTCACAAAGGCTTTTTTTCCAAACATCTTCCTGTATTTCGAAGCCCTTCCATACCTGGACAGCACGACGACCTGAAATTCTGGCCTGGATCGGAGCAGGCGCTTTGCGGCATTGGCCATGTCTCGAACCGCTTCGTCCCCCTTTCCGAGCATGTAGGCGGCCAAGTATTCCGGCGGCCTGACGGTCAGGATAGGCCTGTCGATCTCAAGTCCGATCTCGTCCAAGGCAGACTTGGATGGTTTGAATTTTTTCAGCCAAGACGCGGGATCGAGGGCCCTGTACTCGACTATCTTCCTCTCTTCGATTCCATACCGCGTCCATTCCTTACGAGGGATTATCCAAGGGGTCAAAAGGAGCGAAGAAAGGGGAACGCTCAACTTCGCGACGGCGGCGGCGTGAGGCGAGTCGTTTACGGTCAAATGGGGTATCGATAGGCCGAAAGCTGCCCTGGCCGCTTCAGGCGATGAAAAAGAAACAACTAGGTCGGGTTTCAGTCTCGAATAGAAACGCGACATCTTTCCAAGCCTATCGGCATGCGCCACGAGTTTTCCCCTTAAGGAGGCCCCTCCATGGCTCCCGATGACTGCCGCCCTTAGCTTGAGGCGCCTTAGCATCTCCTCCACCTCGAAATACCTCCTCGTCGTGCAATGGACGTCCGCCCCATTTTCCTCCAAAAACCGGGTCACTTCTTTAAAGAGTAGCGCTTGCTTCGGCGTCAAAATGTCCACGGCTACGCGGGGCATGCTTCTACGCTTTACCGGCCGCTATACAAGTTTTTATCGTCTCCTTATCGCGCCAATGCGAAGTGGACCAAATGGAACGGCCCGAAGTCACGCAACGCGCCGTAAAACCCAACTTTGCGGTAATAGGATTGTCCAGGCTTGGATTATTCACGGCAGCCCGCCTGCTTCAGGCGGGTTATGCCGTCATAGGTTTCGACCAGAGTGGTTTCCAGCGAGCAAGGGTCCAGCAAGGTTACGCTTTGGAAGACGACAAAAAGACGTCCGCTTTGCTTAGGAGGCTTGCGAGAGAAGGCGCTTTCATCCTCGTCGAATCCATTAGAAAGGCGCTTGAAGGAACGAACGTAGCCATAATCTGCGAAAGGGCGCGGATCAACGATAGAAAGATCTTGCAAGTCAGGACGCTTCACGAGTTGGCCGACTCGATCGGAAAAAGCATGCAGAAAGGCGTTACCATAGTCTTGCAAACGCTGGCCCCGCCGGGTACTGCCAGGATTTTCGTGAAGAGGTGTGAGGAGGCGTCTGGCCTAACCTGCGGCAAAGACTTCGATTTTGTGTACGCTCCTTCTCCGCTGACTGCATCGGAAGACTTCGACCACGATCTTGCCAGGGTCGTGGTTGGCAGCAGCCCCAAGGCGGTTTCCACCGTTTCGGAGGCGTTTGAAAACGCCAGTCTTGGCAAGTGCTTCCACGCGTCGAGCTTCGAAGCCGCTGAGATTGGCGTTATGCGCCTTCACGCGGAGTATTGCCTGAAACGTGCGTTGAGAGCCGAGTTGTCTTCGCTATGCGACGAGATGGGAGCGAGCTTCGATGAAGCGGAGGCGATCTTCATGAACATGCGTGGAGGAGGATTAAAAACCATGCCCGCCCTTTTCGCCAGGAATTCGGCCGCGATCGTAACGAACCTGCTCGAGGCGGGTAAAAGCAAGGGCGTTAGTTTGCCCTTGTGCAGGCTGGCAAGGGACGTTTGTTGGTCTACGCCCCAAAGGCTGTCAAAAGTATTGATAAAATGGTTGAAAAGCCTAGAACCAAGGGATAGATCTTTAACTGTGATAAGTATATTTAGGGAGTTTGATTTCGTTGACAGAAGTTCGCATCCCGAGCTCGAGGTAGTTGACGCCTTATACAGGGCCAAGATTAAAGTCAAATTGAGCAGGGAAGGAGAAAAAGAGGGGCGGAGGTCTGAATTAGGAATCCTTTTGCAGCCCGTGGAAAAAGCTTTGAAAGAAAGCCGAAATGTGGCCGTCCTGTCACCCGGCGTTGGAGAGGTAAGGAAAAACGACCGGCTGGATGGTTTACGCGTGCTTGACTTCAACGACATGGCCGGAGTTTGAAAGCGTTTGGTAATTGAATGGGGTGACTAAACGTTATAGCTTATATGCGCAATCGAGGGTTAAGCGTTGACCGGCTTTGAAGGCCAGCTTGATGGACATCCTCGCGTGCCCCATCGACAAGTATTACCCCCTCAAGCTTGTCATATTCGAGGAGAAGGACGAATCTGTTGAAAAAGACGGCAAGAAGATTTCTTGGAGAGAGATAGTACATGGCATAATTATTTGCGACAAGTGCAACAGGTGGTATCCGATAGAGGACGAAATTCCGGAGATGTTGCCGGACGATCTAAGGGAAAAGGACAGGGAAATCGCCTTTCTAAACGAATGGAAGGAGAAAATACCCAAAGAGGTCCTAATGTCTGGAAAACCATTTAATTTGTCCGAATAAAATTAAAATTACTTTAATTATATTAAATGCATCCCAATTTAATGAAAATGTGTGTTCAACCGAGTCGGAAAGATTCTGCTTCGACGATAGCTTTCCATGATTAGATGGAAACAACGCTCAATAGACTCGAAATGCGCAATAGATATTAACTATCCTTGAGAATGGAAAAAACAGGGGTCCTCGTGAGCGAAGATGACAAGATAAGACGGTCCATAAACGAGGTGCTTAAGACGGTCGTGGATCCAGAAATTGGCGTTCCAATTACCGAGATGAACCTTGTGGACGAGGTTAAAGTGGATGGTGGAAACGCAACGGTCGTTTTCCACCTTACGATGCCTTTCTGCCCTACGATGTTCGCCCTCCAAATAGCACAGGACATAAAGCAAAAAGTGAAATCTTTAGACGGCGTTAAGTCCGTTAATGTCAACCTCGTAAAGCACGTGAAAGCGGAAGAGATCAACAAAATCGTAAACCAGTGATCTAAGATTCGGAAAACTCCTATTTTGTGGAGCCCCCGCCGAGATTCGAACTCGGGACTTGCAACTTGCCCGGCCACAGCGTACGAGGCTGCCGCCCTACCGAGCTGGGCTACGGGGGCTAGTCCTTTGGCTTTTCATGCCATTTATTAATGGGTCGGTCAAAACAAACTTTGATCGCACTCGAGTCTGCTTCTTTCTCTGCCTTTCCTAGCCTCGTTAGTTCAAGAAATCCGCGGCCAACGCGCTTATAAGCCCCCACGCAGGTTTCCACGGGTCTCGAATTCGGCTTTTTTCGTTTGTTTTTGCGTGTTTTCCGGGCAAAATACGGTTCCCTCGATGTTAGCCGGAAGCCCCTGGTGTAAGGTAGTCGATGCTTATGCCTTAAAGGGCCGCGGTTTGTGCATGTTGGCCTCCTTCAACTGATAGGGTTTAAGCCCCTTGGCTATTTACCGATCTTGTCGGAACTGTGCCTTATTGCCATTGCCTTTAAGGCCTTTTTTCGCTATCGCCCGTCGTAGATAAAGCCCAAGGCTGCCTTGGACTCTCGTTCACTTCGCCCCAGTCAATAAGGTAGAGAGGCGAAGCAATCTAGAGTTCAACTAGACCGGTTTTTATGCTGTTTTGGTCATTCCTTTCGGGCGGGTACCCGCCAAACGGCTACCTATATGGAGGGGTCGTCGACCACCGAAAGCTTCACTCTTAGCCCGGCTTAGCTAGCCCATCCTTACAGACCTCCTCCATACCCACGTTTATAGCCCTATAACCCCTTTAAGCTCGTCGGCCTTAAACCATTCAACGCGTTACAGAGTATGCGACTCAAAATCGCGAATTATTCCAAGCGTGGCTTTCCTTTCTGGCATTGGCTGTCTGCCAGTGGTGCCAGGCTTTTTTACTACAGAATGAGCCATATGCCCCCCTTGAGGTCGTCGGTAAGGACCCGAATATAACGAAGATTGTAAAACAGCTCTGAGGACGCATTATTGGTTTCCATTATTAGCCGGGATGCTAAGCTGAAGATGGACTAAAATAAATGGGAACCAGCGCAACCGACTAGCTAATTATCGGCATCGATGCGGTTATTTTCGTTTGGTTTTCTTCTTGGCCTTTTTGGCCTTCACTGCCTTCTTTGCCTTTCTAGCTTTCTTTTTTGGTTTCGCCGTAGCTGCGGCTGGTTTCGTGACCGCCTCCGCCTTTTCCTCTGCTGGCGGGGATGTTGGTTCAGCTGGGGTTTCCGCTGCCATG
>JAFNJA010000073.1:9418-10136 GCA_017601265.1 Candidatus Brockarchaeota archaeon | reverse complement strand
AGGTGTCGCCTCTCCTGTCAACCCTTATCGTGCACTGCGCCGCGGCCGCCACGTCCGGAGCCCATCCCTTGACGCTGAACTTGGCTTGGAACGTCCCGTCCTGGTAGAGGTCGTACCTCGCGTCTATGTCCCGCATCCTCTTCTCGAAAACTTCCTTGAGGAAGTTGAAGAGCATCTCACCGTCGAGGGAAGGGACCCTCAGCGGGAGCTCGTACTCGTTCAGGAGCCCTACCCTCCTGGCCTCGAGCGGTATGACCCTCCTCTTCATGCGGGCCATGAGGCTGATGTTCTGGACCCTCATTACCGGTACCAAGCCGGCCAGGATCGTGACTACGACGCCGGAGAAGAGGGCGACCGCTATCGCCGAGAGCGACCAGCGGCCGGCCGCGAGGGCGCCCCCGGATACCTCGACCCCCAAGAAGCCGAGGAGGGAAGCCCCGATCGACACGAGGTAGTTCAGGAAATAGCTTCCGAAGAAACCTATGAGCGTGGATATGAATCCCAAGACCGCGACCTCGGCCAAGAAGATCTGGGTGACGTTCGTCGGGTTCGCCCCGAGCACCGCCATCGTGGAAATGTCCCTCTTCCTCTCGAAAACCGTGGAGCTGACGATGTTGTAGGTCAGGAGGATGGCGATCGCGATCGGGATGAGCTGGGCCGCCCCTCCCCCCACCGAGAAGGTGAACGTTTCTTGGTAACGGGACGCCTCGCCGCCCGA
>JAFNJA010000073.1:0-9408 GCA_017601265.1 Candidatus Brockarchaeota archaeon | reverse complement strand
CGTGTCTGAACATGAACGCTATCTCCCTGGCCAAACTCTTCGCGTCCGCGTCCTGCGCCGTCACCACCGTAACCTCCCTGATTTGCGCGATCTCGGGAGGCAGGACGCCGTTAGGCGCCAAGATCAGCTTGCCGGCGTCCTTGAAGAGCGGCTGCCCGTCCAACCTGGCGAGCTTCGACACGCCCTCGGGATCGAAAAGGCCCTTCACGACGAAAGTTCCGATCGACCTCTCCTGTACGTCCGTCCTTTGCGTGGACGTGCTGACCATGTAGAGCCGCAGCTCGACAACGTCCCCGACGAACACGTTCGGAATCGAGGACGAGAGCAGGATCCCCCTCTCGTTCTTTCCGGGCATGGAACCTATGACGTAGCTGCTCAAGTTGTAGTACTTCTGGTAAAACGCCGGATCGAAGGTCTTGCCGGACAAGGAAGTCGCGACCTCGACCTGCCCCTTCATCACGATCACCGAAGTGAGGTAGGCTTGCCTCCCAACCTGGATGCTTCCCGAGAGCGGTTCCTCGTAGCAGACGTCCTTGGCCCAACTTTGGGCCTTCAGCCAAGATACCTCGTACTGCTCGATCTTCGGCAAGTACTCGGCCGTCTGCACGACCAGGCAGTCCACGCCGGTTCCGGGCCACCTCCCGGTTTCGACTACCCCCCTTCCGGACGCCACGTTGACGAACGCGACCGACGAACCCACGATCAGGGCAACGGTCACGATCGTAAGGAGCGTCCTGTTCCTCCTCGCCTTCATGTTCCTCATCGCGACGTCCATCACGAAACCCGCGAAGGAGAAGACCCTTAAAATCGAGAGCAGGAACATCGGGAAGAAGAGGAAGGTGGAGAGCGCGAAAGCTGCAGCCAGGGTCATCATCGCGTCCATGCTGATCTGGGCTTGGTCCGCGTATCCGGTCAGGGAGCGCATCATCATCGCCAGGGCCACCTTGACGTGCGGCTGCGTAGCTGTGAAGGTTACGAGCAGGGCGAAGTAGATCGCGACGTTGGCGAGCAAGCGCTTTTTCTCGTTCTCGGTGAATAGGTTGGGGACCAAGCTGGAGAAGCCGTAGGAGAAGAGCGTCACGAGCAGGGCGGTCATCGAGATGTAGTTGTCGACGGCGTCGAGCTCGGAAGCCACGAACTTCGCCCTCTCCCGGGCTTGGTCCAGGTAGTCCAAACCGACGCTGTAGTTGCCTCGGCCGATGAGGTTGGAAGCCTGCTCGAACATCGCCAGCGTCTGCAGGTAGTCGCGGCGTTCGTTTTCCAAAGGAAAGCCCTGGTGGTCGTACCACAGAAGCCTCTGCTCTATCCCTTTGAGGGTCTTCCTTCCGAATTCGTTCGCGGCGTGGTGCATCCAATTGATGACGGTCGAGTTTTTGCCGATCTTTGCCGTTAATGGAGCGTACCTCGTCGCGCCCAGGTAATCGGGCACGTCCGTTATGGTTACCGGGTAATCGACGGGAACGAAGAACCAATCCTCGTAATCCGTCGGCTCGGCCTCCGGCACTGGCAGGCCGGGGTTGACGGCAAGCTGTATCTTTCCCTGCTCCGGATCGTAATCGGAGACCTTGACGGCCTTTCCCTTCTCCACCCATATCTGGCATGTTATGGTGGTTTCGTTTCCTGAGACCGAAGACCAGAGGCTGGCGAGCAGGTTTTCGTAGAAAGTCTGGTTGCGCCAATAGTAAGCCACGTAGTCGAGGCGCTGCTCCCATTCGGAGCGGATCGAAGTTTCGATCATCGTGCTGCATATCCTTATCGCCGTGTAGTTCGAACCCAGCACGAGCCTCCTCGCGAGCGCGTATACGCTCTGCTTCTTTTCACCCGTCCACCTGTAGCTGAAGGCCCCCGTCGAGTTCGTCGTTCCGGCTATGACCGTCTCGTTCACGGTCAATACGAAGGAAACGTTGCCGATCGGCGTCCCGGTGAGCCATTCGAACGTCTTCACCACCAAGGTGTAATTCATCTCGGCCGGCTTGGCCGGGGCGGCTTGCGCCGCCGCGGGGGCAGCGTAACCTGGAGGGGCCGGAGCCAGGACCAACGACAAGGCGAGCGCGGCCGCGATCGCGACGAACTTGGCCCACTTCACCGCGTCCTCACCCTCCTCAGCTGGGACGAGTACTCTTCCTTGAGCTTCCTGTAGAGCGGGTATTCGACTTCGCCAGCCGCGTAGAGGTCCTCGAGCTTCGCCAGCATTTCCTTGGCCTTAAGCTCTTCGTACGAGACGCCCCTCGTCCTCCACCTCCAAACCAGCCCGAGCGCCACCCAGCTCGAGCCGCTCGTCGCAATCAGGACGTAGATTACGGAGTTGGGGCTGCACCTGACCTGCACGACGCCGGAGGACCTCACGTTCAAGATCTCGGAACTGACGTATCCAGCGGAGTTCACGCTGACGCTGTAATTTCCCGTCGAGGCGTAAAAAACGGCCCTGCCGAGCTCGTTGGTCACGAGCGTCTTGCCAGCCCTTCCGGTAAGGGGCCTAACGGTCACCAGCGCGCCCTTGAGCGGGTTTCCCCAGGCGTCCGTCGCCTCCACGGTAACCTTGTAAACCCTCGACCGGATCGTGACCTCGGTCACCAGCCTGTCCGGGTATATGAAGCCGGAAGCGACCCTGGTTCCGGCCCAGTCGACGAGGTACGTGTAGTTCTGGAAGGCCAAGTTCGAAAAGGTCACCCTCCCGTCCGGGTCGGCGATCCTCATGTCCACCAAACGGCCTCCAAGGTCGTAGATCGACACGGTGCAGTTTCCGACCGGATTCCCTTCGTCAGACACGACCCTCGCGACGATCGTCAAGAACCTCAGGGACAAGCTGTGGACGGAACCCTCGGAGCTTACCTTGACCTTCACCGCCCCAGACTCGGCGTCCCTCACGTAGCCTTTGGCGACGTAAGTCCCGTTTCGTATGCCGGAAATCCGGGCGTACCCGGTTTCGTTCGATACCGCCGAAGCGACGGGGACGAGCTTTCCGGAGACGTTCTCGTATATTATGACCAGGGCCCTCGAGCTTTCGGGAAGGGCCTTGCCGTCCGGTCCCAAGACCAGGAAATCCGCCGAATACACCCAGCAGTTGAGGGTGAGGCTCGCCGGCCCCGATATGGTGACGTTCTTCGCCAATATGGTCCTCCCCCTGTCGACCACCTTCGCGAGGTAGGAACCGGGCTCTAGCGAGCATTCCGCGTACCCCCCTTTGTCCGTAACGACCCATGGCGGGTTTGAGCGGGCCACGCCCTCCCCGTCCAAGAACGTGACGTTCACGAGGCTCATGTTGTTCTTGCCCGCGAAGTCCACGACCCTGAGCTTGACCTTGACGGGAGGGGCTATCGCCGGTATGTAGACGGCCACGGTCGTCGAAGCGTTCGCCGAACCTTCCCTGCTTTTCAACAAGGCCAAGATGCCCGCCTTTCCGGCAAGCTTGCCGTAAATGGACCAAGCGACCGTTCGGACGGACCCCTTCTTGAGGAAGCCGAGGTAGGCGGAGAGCTTTCCGGACACGTTGAGGGATGCTTGCGGCGCGCTCAGCGTCAAGGTGCAGTTGTTAAGGTCCTGCAAAACGCTAACGGTGACCTCGACCGTGAATTTCGTGTATATC
Organism: Candidatus Brockarchaeota archaeon; assembly: GCA_017601265.1. GTDB lineage: Archaea > Thermoproteota > EX4484-205 > EX4484-205 > DTQO01 > DTQO01. The sequence goes on along the minus strand of JAFNJA010000073.1, from coordinate 5,822 downwards.
GGCACCCTCGCCGGCGCTTCAATGCTCAGGTACGCGACCGGAAGCTTGAACCTTGCGCGAGCAGGCTGGGCGAATATCTTCGCGACCGCTTTGGCGCGTTCGACGTCGTTGCTTTCGAGCAAGCCTATCCTGAGGCGGTACTCCACTTCCGCCGGCGCTTCGTTCAAGAGCGTCTCGTTCCCGACGTTAGCGACGGTCGTGAACGTCGGGGTGTCGTGGAGTATGATGTACGAGATGTTTTGAGCGGGCTTTTGCACGAACAGGACGGTCCCAAACGCCCCTCCGAGGGCCCACCACGCTTGGGGGCGGTAAGCGTTCCCCTCCGGGAATTCCCGCGAGTGCCTTTCCAGGGACCCGCTCTCGCCCGTGGAAAGGGTGTAGTTCGCGTACGCGCCGTGCCTGAAGAAGATCTGCAAGGGCCTTATCCAATCGACCCTGCTGCCGGCGTTCGAGATCCTGAGGATCGAGTCCACGTAAGGCGAGTGGGCGTAGAAGAAGATGCTCTGGCAGACTCGCACGCCGCCCACCGATCCGGCGATGTCGACCCGGGCGAAGACCGGCCCGCTGCAAACCACGGACACCGATTCGGCCTTCAGCTCGTTCGCGGTGTAGAACGTCCCGTCCAGCATCATGGTGAAGCCGGTGAGGCTTGAGTTTCCCCAGATCAGGCTCACGTTGCCCGGCTTCAGGTAGAACCTGAAGACCCCCAGGGTTGAGTTGGCCTTGACGAAAGCCGTGAAATAGCCGTTTTCAACCTTCACGTCACTCTTGAACCCGTCGCCCGATACCCTGAGATCGGACCATGCTGAGTAGTTGGCCGCGCCCACGTCGGTGGAGGTGTAGTTCACCCGATAGCGGGTTTCCTTCATGGCGGGAAGGTCCGCCAGGAAGGTGATGTTGCAGGAGCGCACGTACTTCCCCCCGGGGTAGTACTCGACGTTCCACGCCTGCGAAGGGACCTCCCTCCCCGAAGAGTCGTAGACCCTTATGCTGTTGTTGTAAGCTTCCCCCTGCGAAAACGAAAGGTGCGCGTTAACGGGTTCGTTCGCGTATGAGTAAGTGTGGTTGTTCGCAAAGATCAGCTCGGTGGACGCGGCGCGCCCGCCGCCTTCCCGCTCCGCCCCTGCCAAGTACCCGAGGTTAGGGAGCAGGGAGAGCGCAAGAAGGACCGAAGCGAAGCAGGCACGCGCGCCTCGCATGGCTACCTTTTCCCTCTGACCGATTCGTTCAAGTAGACGAGCGCCTGCTCCCTCGTCATGCCCTTCTCCATCAGCTTCCTGATGTCCTTCTCGAGGTTGGATTTCGTCGACGCGCTACCCATCCCCCATATGAGGCTGTATTGGTAAAGGGTCCTGTCGTAGAGTTCCTGTGGCGTCAGGAGCTCGTCCCCCACCTTCACCTTGCCCTCCAGGTCCGTTATCTTTGGCAGTTCTTCAGGGGGCGTTATCGACTCGAAGTCGAAGCTGACCTCCGGGTTCGGCTGGGTGTAGAGCAGGTAGCATTCGAAGACCCTGGCGTCGACGGCGTCGATGTACCTCCTGTACTTCTCTATGCTGCTCTCGACGCTCTTCAGTTTCTCCTCAAGCCTCGTCCTGGCGGAGTTGTATTCCGCCTGGGGTATCTCCCCCACGGTGTGCCTGACCCAAAGCTCCTTCAGGTCGCTGGTGATGCTTTCCAGCTGGGGCTCGAGGCCGGAGATGCCCTTGTTCAACTCGTTCTTCTGGTAAGCCCACCTCTCCGCTACCGAATCCAGGAAATGCCTGTAAACGTCCCTCTGCTTGTCGAACTCTTCCTTCGTCATCTCCCCCCTCTTCATGGCCGAGCTCAGGAACATCAGGTAGTATTTCACGGTCATAAGTTCGACCTGCAGGTTGACGGACTTGAACGCGTCCTCGATCTGCCCTATCCTCGCTTCCAAGGCCCTGGTCTTTTTGCTGCTCCTGTGCCTCTCGAGTTCGAGCCTTATACGCGCGCGCTCAGCCTCGAGGCCGTCCTCCAGCGTGAAGAAGCGCTCCGCGTGGCCCAGCAAGCCCCGCATGTACTCGTCCTTCAGGGGTTCGGCAGCTTCCTTCGGTATCTCCCCAGATCTGACGAGCCGGGCCAAGTCCTGCAGCCTCCCGATCATCTCCTCTATCTCTTGGACGCATTTCCTGAACTTGTTGAGAAGGTCCGACGGCTCTGCCAATGTTGTGGCGCCACTTGGCGCTCGGCTCTTTCCGGGTAAAAAAGTTTGTCCCGAGCCTAAAAGGCGGGAAGTGGAGAACGCCTTTCCCGCTTGGCCGGCCGACGGGAGAAGCTGCGAGGTGCCCGTCCCCCGCCCCGCCGGCCCAGCTGCGAAAGTTTTAAGAATGCGCCGTTAGAGGTGGTAACCCCTCGTGCGCAGAAGGAGATCGAGTTGAAAGGAAAATGCCCTGAGTGCGAAGCCGACATCGATGTGCCGGACGACGCCGTCGACGGCGAGATCTTGACTTGCGACGAGTGCGGATCGGACATCGAGGTCGTGAAGGCCGGCGCGAAAGTGCAGCTGAGAAAGGCGGAACTCAAAGGCGAAGATTGGGGGGAGTAGTCCGATTATTGGGGTCGGTCGCGGCTCTGGTTTCTGACCGGGTGAGGTACGAAGAGAAATCGATAATCCTGGCTTCCCGTCGCCTATCCCTGCCCCTGAAGCACGTCGACGCAAAGGACATGGTGTTGGAGCTCGGCAGGAAGAGGGCCGAGGAGATCGGCTGCGGGACGGTCCTCATGAGGTGCGTCTCCTTTTACAGGGGGTTGCACATGACGGCGGTCCTCGAGGGTTCCGGGATCAGGGTCATCAACTCTTTCTTCACGTCGAACACGTGCGGCAACAAGCTGTTGAGCTCGGTTGCCTTGGAGAGGCACGGCGTCAAGACGCCGAGGACGCTCGTGGCCTTCACTCCCGCGGCGGCAGCGAAGGCGGCGAACGCGCTGGGGTATCCCGCGATTTTGAAGCCCGTCGTGGGGAGCTGGGGGAGGCTGATAGCTCCCCTGAAGGACGAGGACACGGCGGAAGCCATACTCGAGGACCGGACCTACATGTACCCGCTGTACCAGGTCTTCTACATCCAAGAGTACGTCAACAGGCCCCCGAGGGACATCAGGTGCGTCGTTATCGGCGGGAGGCCGGTCGCGGCGATCTACAGGTACTCCCCTCCGGGAGAGTGGAAGACCAACGTGGCGGTCGGAGGGTCCTCGGAGCCATGCAAGGTGACGGGCGAGATAGAAAAGATCGCCGTGAAGGCTTCCAAAGCTGTCAAGGGGGAGGTAGTGGGAGTCGACATGATGGAGTCCGAAAAGGACGGCCTCCTCGTGCACGAGGTGAACCACACGACGGAGTTCAAGGCGGCCGCGACCGCGACGGGGGTCAACATAGCGGAGGAAATAGTGAAGTACGTGTTCCGGAGCATGAAGAAGTGATGGGCGTTCGAAAGGTCGGGATCTTCGGCGGCTCCGGCTACGTGGGCGGGGAGCTGCTGAGGATCCTGCTGGGCCACGGCGGCGTCGAGGTGGCTTTCGTCACCTCCAAGAGGTTCGAGGGAAAAGCCGTGCACAAGGTCCATCCGAACCTCAGGGGTTTGACCGATTTGAAGTTCTCGTCCCCGGCGATTCCGGAGGCCGCGGAGCTGGCCGAGCTTTTCTTCTTGGCGCTCCCGCACGGTTCGTCCGCGCCCTTCGCCGCGGAACTCCTGAAGGCGGGGAAAAGGGTGGTCGACCTCAGCGCCGACTTCAGGTTGAAAAACGGGGAGGAGTACGAGAGGTGGTACCGCTGGAAGCACCCGTTCCCCGAGCTGCTCCGGGAGGCCGTACTCGGCTTGCCTGAACTTCACAGGGACGAGATCAGGGGCGCGCAGCTCGTCGCCGTGCCCGGCTGCATGGCCACGGCGGCGATCCTCGGCCTCTTTCCGGTCGTCTCGAAGGGGCTGGTGAACGCGGAACCGATCGTCATCGACGCGAAGATCGGATCTTCAGGAGGCGGAGCTTCGCCAACGCTCGAAGGGTACCACCCGGAGAGGTACGGCGTCGTCAGGCCGTACCAGCCGGTCGGCCACAGGCACATAGCCGAGATAGAGCAGGAGGTCGGCTCCGCGGCGGCCGGAAAAGTCGTGGTCTCGTTCACGCCCCACGCGGTGAACATGGTCAGGGGAATACTCTGCACGATCCACGCGTTCCAAACGCGCGAACTCGAGAACAAGGACGTCTGGAAAGCTTACAGGGAGTCGTACGAGGGCGAACCTTTCGTGAGGCTCGTGAAAGATCCCACGATCCTGCACGGCCTCCCGGATCCGAAGGTTTTGGCCGGTTCCAATTACTGCGACATCGGGTTCGAGCTGGACGAGCACGCCAAGAGGCTCGTCATCTTTTCTGCGATAGACAACCTGATCAAGGGAGCGGCGGGCAACGCCGTGCAGTGCATGAACCTTATGTTGGGGGAGGAAGAATCCAAGGGTTTAAAATCCCCTGGAATCCACCCCGTGTGAATCCGATGATAGTGGTCAAGGTAGGCGGAAGCCTGCTCTCCTCAGGAGCAGGCTACGTGATGGACGATTTGGCTTCTATCTCGTCAAGGAGCGGCGGGCTGGTCGTCGTGCACGGCGGCGCTGCCGAGGTTTCCGCTTTCACGGAATTGCTGGGCAAGAAGCCGGTCTTCGTCGTTTCTCCAAGCGGGATGAGGAGCCGCTACACGGACAGGGAAACGGTGGAAATTTACCAGATGGTCATGGCCGGAAAGTTGAACAAGAGGGTCGTGGCCATGCTCCAAAGCAGGGGCGTGAACGCCCTGGGTTTGTGCGGCGTCGACGGCATGCTTGTCAGCGCGCAAAGGAAGGAGAGGCTCTTGATTCTCGACGAAAGGGGGAGGAGGAGGGTGATAGACGGCGGCTACACGGGCGGGAATCTGTCGGTGAACGGCAAGCTCCTCTTCCACTTGATCAAAGGGGGATACTGCCCGGTCGTCGCCCCGGTCGCGGTAAGCGAAGAGTTCGATCCGCTGAACGTGGACAGCGACTCAGTCGCTTCCCGGATCGCCGTCGAGACGAAGGCCGAGGCTTTGGTTTTGATGACGAACGTCGACGGGCTTCTGGTCGATGGCGAGTTGTTGCCTTCCCTCCCGGCCGAAAAAGCCGTCGAGTTGAGGCCCAAGATCGGGCACGGGATGATGAGGAAGGTCCACGCTGCGCTAGAGGCGGTCTCGAACGGCGTACCAAGGGCCGTGATAGCCAACGGGCTGGTGGAGCGCCCCGTCTCAAGGGCGCTCGAAGGGAAGGGCACGATAATACATGGATAAAGAAAGCGTCGTGGCCAAGGAAGACCTTTACCAAGCCAGGGTTTACGCGAAGAGGAAGCAAGTGCTCGTGAGGGGGAAGGGCGCGGAGCTGTACGATCTCGAGGGACGGAGGTACGTAGACCTCACTTCCGGCTACGGCGTCGCCCTCCTCGGTTACGGCCACCGGAAAATAATCGATGCCATAGAGGCCCAAGCGGAGAAGCTGCTGACCTGCCACGGTTCGTTCTACAACGACGCCCGCGCATCCTTCTTGGAGGAGCTCGCGAAGGCGGCTCCCAAGGACTTGGATTCCGCGATAATGACGAACAGCGGCGCGGAGGCGGTCGAAGCGGCCCTCAAGACGGCCGTCAAGGCGACCGGGAAAACGGAGATACTGGCTTTCGTAAGGGGTTACCACGGAAAGACGCTCGGCGCCCTTTCCGCCACTTGGGAGCGGAGGTACAAGGAAGGCCTCGGCGCCCTCCTTCCCTGGTTCACGCACGTCCCGTATGGATGCGAGAGGCTCAATACTACCTCCTTC
>JAFNJA010000072.1:6669-10239 GCA_017601265.1 Candidatus Brockarchaeota archaeon | reverse complement strand
CATAAAGACCCTCACGATCTACGCGTTTTCCACCGAGAACTTCAAGAGGCCCAAAGAGGAGGTGGACGCGATAACGAAGATCTTCAAGGACAGCATAGAGGAGGCCCTCGACAACAACGTCATCGAAGAGAACCAGGTCAGGGTCACCATCATGGGCCGCATCGACCTCCTTCCACCCGACATAGTGCAGCTCGTCCGCAGGATCGAGGCCGCGTCTTCGAAGTACGACAGGTTCTTCCTGAACATAGCTTTCGCGTACGGAGGGAGGGCCGAGATAATAGACGCGGTGAAGAAGATAGCGAATGACGTCCGCGACAGGAAGCTGGAGGTAGGGGACATAGACGAGGGCGAGATCGAGAAGAGGCTTTACACGGCGCACCTTCCGAAGTCAGACGCGGACCTCATAATCAGGACGTCGGGTGAGGAGAGGCTCAGCAACTTCCTGCTGTGGCAAAGCGCGTACAGCGAACTCGTCTTCACGGACATATTCTGGCCGGACTTCAGGAGGTACGATCTCTTGAGGGCCGTAAGGACTTTCCAGAAGCGGGAACGGCGCCTCGGCGCCTAGCGAGGTAATGCCCAACTTTTAGAATCTCTGCTAGCGAGGACCGCGCTAGCGCGCAACGCATTTAACCTTCGGCCGGGTTTCCGGATGCGTGCGTTGCAAATTACGTCCCGCGGTCGCGCTGTTTCTGGCCATCGCGTCGAGCGCCGCCTTTCGGCGCCCTGAGGCGCTGGCAACCGGGACCCCCTTCCTCGAAGCCAACGATCTGGTGGTCGTCCTCAGGGCGAACGCGAGCTCGGCGGTCGTGGGAGAAGCCGTGCAACTCGCCGTTACCGTCACCCCTAGCGGCGACAAACTGCGGCTGCGCATCTACTACTCGGCAGACTCGAGTTGGAAGGAACTGGTGTCTTCTTGGCTCTCGAACGGTTCGTTCACCTACTCCTTCAAAGCGGGATCCCGGGGAACCTACAAGCTGAGGGCGGAGGTTTTTTCGGGAAGCGAGTCGCACCGCTCCGAGGAGGTCGCCGTCACGTTCTTCTCTGGAAGCGCCATCTCGAGGTTGTTGGTAGAGGACGGGAGATCAGGGGAGATCGCCAAACTCAGGGCCTTCAAGGAGTCTCTGAGGCGGGGCTCGGCCGCGGACAAGGGCGTTTACTTGGCGTTCGTCGCCGCCAACTGGTTCCTTATCCCGATAGTCGAAAGCCCGCTTTGGCCGAGCTTGAGGTGGGCTTTTTACCCGGAGCTGTGGATCCTCATGGCGGCTCGGGACGCGCATTCGGCGCTTGGAAATTCCGTTGCAACGCTCGTCCTACACAGCCTCCTTTTCGGTTTGGCTTACCTGACGGGGCCCGTTTTCCTTGTAGGTTACAGGGCAAGGATCGGTTTGACCCCGACCAGGTGGAAGAGGATATCGGGCGTCCCGGCGGTCACGCTGGCGCTTTCGCTCGCGGTTCTATCCCTCTCCCCCCTACCCGAGTTGGGATGCGCCGCCGCCCTCGTCGCGTTCGCCAGCGCCTCAGTCTTGCCCTGCCTCTTTCTGGCGAAGGCGATCAATTTGTGAAGGGGCCGGCATAGGTATTAATTCCCAAGGAGCGGCCCGGTGCCCGGTGGATCCTGTTGGCAGAACGCGGCCTTGGGGTTTTGCTCGTGATCCTGGACGGCCTTGGGGACAGCGGGTCAGCCGAACTGGGGGGGAAGACGCCCCTCGAGAGCGTGGAACAGAGAAACTTGGGGAGGTTCAAGGAGGCTGGAGCCGTGGGCTTGATCGATCCCATCTCGCCGGGGATACCGCCGGGAAGCGACACGTCGCACCTCTCCCTGTTTGGATACGACATTTCGGCCGAATACCCGGGAAGGGGGCCGTTCGAAGCCGCCGGCAACGGTATCGAGCTTCGAGAGGGCGAGATAGCTTTTCGGGCGAACTTCGCTACTGTGGAATTGAGGGGAGGCAGGGCCGATGTCGTCGACAGGCGCGCCGGGCGGATTCCAACCGAGGCGACGGCGAGGCTTGCAAAGGTCCTTAACGAGGAGTGCGGCCAGGTCGGGGACGCCAGATTCAGGCTATACCCGGCGCTCGAACACAGGGCCGTCCTTGTAATATCCGGAACCGGCTTGTCCCACCAAGTTACCGACAACGACCCTCACGCGACGGGCATGCCATTGCTCGAGTGCCTTCCGCTGGAAGAAGCTTCGGACAAGGAAGGGGCTGGAAGGCTTTGCCGCTTGGTCAACTCCTGGGAACGAGAATGCATCAAGGTTTTGGAACGGGCGGAAGAGAACGCGGACCGCAAAAGGAGGGGGTTGCTTCCGGGCAACGCTGTGCTCTTGAGGAGCCCCGGAGTCATGAGGGCGATGCAGCCTTTCAGCGAGAGGTGGGGGTTCAAAGCGGCTTGCGTCGCCGGGGGGAAGCTGTACAAAGGAATAGCCAAGATGCTGGGGATGGACGTCGTCGAGGTTCCTGGCGCGACCGGGATGCCCGACACTGACATAGGGGGAAAGGTAAGGGCGTCCCTGAAGCTCTTGGGCGACCACGACTTCGTCTACCTGCACCTCAAGGGCACGGACGTGTGCAGCCACAAAGGCGACGCGAGGGGGAAGGCCGAGTTCCTGAGGCGGTTCGACGACTCTCTCGACGAGGTCGATTCCGACTTCCTTTCGTCCAACGTTCTCGCCGTCACTGGAGACCACTCGACGCCTTGCGGCAGGGCGATGCACTCAGGGGAACCTGTTCCGCTCCTCGTCGCGGGAAAGCACGTCAGGTCGGACAATGTCCGGACATTCAGCGAGCTTTCCGCGACTGGGGGAAACATAGGCCGGATCCGCGGAAGAGACCTAATGCCCCTTCTGCTTGACGCGGCCAAGCGCACGGTCGAACTTGGGACCCGCCCGACCCCTAGGAGGCTCAACTTCATACCAAGGGATCTCGTACCCCTGGATCTTGGCCCTTGAAATCCTTGGCCCGCGAATTCACGAAAGCTTGCGGAACCTGATCTTTCCGTAAACCCCGTCATAGCCGGGTTCGACGATCAACCTGCCCTCCCTGACGTCCACGATCGCCTCCGCCACTTCGGCGCTGCTCAACCTCGCTATCGTTCCGGGTTCGGCGTCGAGCATGACGGAGAACTCGGATCCGCAGCCCTCGACCAACTTGTTGTACGCCTGCCAAACCTGGGCGGAGTCTACGTAAGACGTGCCGTAGGCGGCGGCGATCACCTCGGACAATGGCAGGATGTGGACGTATCCGGCAGCCCCAGGGGGCCGAAAACCTTCCTCCCTGTCAGCCAGCGCCTCCACGCGCTGCTCAACCCCCTTCGTGAGCTTTCTGCCGCACCTCGGGCAGGCGTCTCCCTTCGCCTTCGTTTCCCCAGGCGAAAACCTCACCCCGCAGCCCCTGTGCCCGCTCCAATGGTACTTGCCGTATTGGGGGTGGGTCTCGATCGTCATGAGCAGCTTGCTTTCGCCCTCCCTCCTCAAAGCCAGGACCAGCTCCTTGTAGCTTTCTTCCTTCAGGTCGAAGAGGTTCGCTTCCCGGCCCAGCCTCCAGGGCCAAGGGGCATGCGAGACGG
>JAFNJA010000072.1:0-6659 GCA_017601265.1 Candidatus Brockarchaeota archaeon | reverse complement strand
CGGCGGATCGGAGGAAAGGCCGGTTTCGAGGGCGTGGATCTTGCCCGATCGGTCCTCGTAGCAATCTTCGACGCTGTCGAAGCCGTGGAGGCCGAAGAGGCTGAAGTGCGGCGTCCAAGCGTGGGCCGGGAAAACCTCTATCCAGTCCGAAACCTCCGAAACGAATTCCACGAGCTCTGCCGAAGAGCATTTCAAGACGGGCCTCCCGTCCGAAGCCAGGTCGCCGAAGTTGCTCAGCAAGTCGTTGACCTGTTCCGCGCACTCGACGTCCGGTTGAAGCAGGACGTGGTGGATCCTCTTGGTTGAACCGCCGCGCGCGTAAATAGTGCTCACTTCGCAGCTCAAAACGAAGAGCACGCCGCGCTCCTGGCCCTTGAGCCTCAGGAACCCGCTGCCTTCTTGGGCGAGCGCTTCCTTGATCTCCCCAAACCATTTCGGGTGGGTCGAATCCCCGGTGCCCAAGATGCCCAACCCCTTGAGCGCGGCGAAGCGCGCCATCTCTTGAAGGGCCATAGCCTCGCTAGTCGCCCTGCTGTAGCGGGAGTGGACGTGCAGGTCGCAGAATTTCCTCACCGGCAGACCCTGCCGAGGCTCGGCCGCGCAACTATATTTCGCTATCTCCGGCCTCGCGCGTTGCAGGCCTGGCTCTCGGCGCCAGCGACGCAGCATGTTGCCGGAGCTCCAAAGCAACCTGGAAAAACTCAAATAACCTCGGCAGGATCCCGGCCCGAGCTGGCAGTTGCAAGTAATCGAAGCCATAAAGGAAAAGGCGCGCAGGGAAAAGAGAAGGATCGTCCTGCCCGAAAGCGGCGAGGAAAGGATCTTGAGGGCCGCTTGCCAAGCTTCGGCGGAGGGCGTCGCCGAACCGATCTTGATAGGGAACGAGAGGGAGGTTGGAGCCCAGGCGGGCAAGCTCGGGGTTTCTTTGGGCGGCATCGCAATAGAGGATCCTTCGGCCTCCGACAGGCTCGACCCGTACGTGAGGGAATACCTCAAGATAAGGAGCGGGAAGGAGGTGACCGAGGCCTTGGCGAGGAGGATCCTCCTCAAGAACCTGTACTACGGAGCCATGATGGTTAGGGTCGGAGACGCGGACGGGATGGTCGCCGGAGCCGCGACCTTGACCGCGAGCGTAATAAAGGCGGGCCACCTCATAATCGGGTTCCAAGAAGGGATAGGAACGCCTTCGAGCTTCTTCGTGATGGAAACGGGCAACCCGGAGGTCGGGGAGGGGGGCGTGCTGATTTACGCGGACGCCGCGGTGAACCCGGACCCGGATCCTGAGCAGCTCGCGGACATAGCGATCTCCTCGGCAAGGAGCGCGAGGGCGCTCCTGGGGTGGGAACCGAGGGTCGCGATCCTCTCTTTCTCCACCAAGGGGAGCGCGAGCCACCCGCTGGTTGACAAGGTCATCAAGGCCGCGGAGATCGCGAAGGCGAAAGCCCCGTCGCTTTTGATCGACGGGGAGCTCCAAGCGGACGCTGCCCTGAAGGCCGACGTCGCGAGGAAGAAGATGAAAGATCCCGGCCCGGTTGCCGGGAGGGCCAACGTCTTGATATTCCCAGACCTGAATTCGGGAAACATATCCTACAAGCTCACGCAGCACGTGGGCGGGGCGAGGGCGTACGGGCCGATACTCCAGGGGTTTGCTAAGCCGATCAGCGATCTCTCGAGGGGGGCGAGGTCGGAGGAGATAGCAGGCGTGATCGCCATCGTTTCAGTCCTGGCCCAATCCATCCTCCCTGAATCGGGGCAAGGCAAATAAGAATTCGGCGCGGATGCCAAGGTTCGGAGCGCATGTCCGAGAAGCTAAAGCTTACAGGGGTCTGTATCAAGGGCCTCAAGCATCCCATCAACATCACGATCGCGGATGGTTCGAGCCAGGCAACCGTTGCAACGGTAAACGTATTCGCCATACCTCCCTTAGGCTTCACGGGGCCCGACATAGGCAATTTCACGGAAATATTGCACAGGCTCGGTCTCAACCTGGATTCCGAGAGCCTAACGAAGGTGGCCGCGGAGGTCAAGAGGATCTTTTCGAGCTGGGCCAGGATAGAAGCCTCGTTCGTCCTTTTCTTGAAGAGGGAGGATATGGCGAGGCATTTAAGCAGTCCAATGCGATGCCAATTTACGTTTGAGGCGCCAGGAGATGCGAAAAGGAAAGGTCCTCGTGGTCAATTGCGGGAGCTCCTCCATTAAGTACAGCGTCTTCGAGGCCGAATCGGTCGAGGAGGTCTCGGGCGGGCTGCTTGAGAGGATCGGCGGCAAGTCTGCGACTTTGAAGCACAGGGTCGGGCCATACTCGGTCGAACTCGAGATCGAGGCTCGGGACCATAGGCAGGGGCTTGAGCAAGTTCTCCGCATCCTTCACGGGGGGGAGGTGAAGGCGGTGGAATCGCTCGCGGAGATCATCGCGGTAGGGCACAGGGTCGTGCACGGGGGCGACGCTTTCTTCGAATCCACGTTGATAGACGACCGCGTCCTGGACACCATCAAGGATTGGGCGGAACTTGCGCCCCTCCACAATCCGCCGAACATAGCCGGGGTGGAGGCTGCCAAGAGCCTTCTGCCCGGAATCCCGCAGGTCGCCGTATTCGACACGGCCTTCCACCAAACCATGCCCGAGAAAGCTTACTTGTATCCCATCCCCTACGAACTCTACAAGAGACACAGGATACGCAGATACGGCTTCCACGGGACGAGCCACGGCTACGTGGCGAGGAAGGCGGCCGAGATGTTGGGAATGCCCCTCAAAGCACTGAAGATCGTGACGTGCCACTTGGGGAATGGATGCAGCGTAACGGCAGTTAGGAACGGCAAGTCCGTGGACACCAGCATGGGCTTCACGCCGCTCGAAGGCCTCGTCATGGGAACCAGAAGCGGGGACATCGACCCCTCCATCATATTCTACATGATGGACAAGGAGAAGCTCTCAGCCAAGGAGATCGAGAACGTCCTGAACAGGAGCAGCGGCCTCCTGGGGATATCCGGCGTCAGCAACGACGTCCGGGACATCGAGAGGGAGGCTGGCAAGGGCAATAGAAGGGCTGCGCTGGCCCTCGAGATCTTCGCCTACAGGGCCAAGAAATACGTCGGCGCTTACGCGGCTGCGATGGGCGGGCTTGATGCCATAGTGTTCACGGGAGGGATAGGCGAGAACGACCCCACGATCAGGTCCATGATATGCGCGGATCTGGGATTCCTGGGCGTAAAGCTCGACGGCGAGCTTAACGCGATCGCGTCGAAGGATGCCAGGGAGATAAGCTCGAGCGATTCAGCCGTAAAGATCCTCGTCATACCGACTAATGAGGAGCTCGTGATAGCCATCGAAACCTTGAGGCTGGTCAAGGGGGATATGGGGAAACAGCCTTAAAGTGGACAGGTCAGGGCGGCGTTTCCCCGAAAACGATTGGCCTTGCAATGATTTATTTATCGGTCGATTGAGCTTATGGGCTCCGGTTGCGTGGTGGATTGAAGCTCTGCGTATTCGAGGACGGGAAATTTGGGAACCTTTACCCCCTTGCCTACACACGGCCGGTCTTCGACCTTAGGTGCGGCAGGACGAAGATATACGAGAAGATAAGGAGGAGCTGCCCCGGCGCCGAAGCCGTATTCTTCATGAGGAGCTACCTCGAACCCGTTTTCAGGGAACGGTTCGGGGAGGTCAACAGGATGGAAGCCCTAAAGGGGGACGACGTCCTTTTCGTGAACGGCAGGTTCCTCGCCTGGTCTGGTTCGCTCAGGCCGTTGGAAAAAGAGTTCGTGGCCGTCAAGGGGGAGGACGTGGTGTACGCCATGGCAAAGCGGGAAAGCATGGACAGGATCGGCGCCAAAAGTTTGGAGGAAGCCCTGGGCAAGCTCAAGGCCGAGTTCGGCTCGGTCGAGGTTGAGGCCGACCTCGTCGAATATCCTTGGCAGCTCGTCGAGCACAACTCGAAGGCGATCAAGGACGATTTCCAGTTCGTCCCCAAGAGGGGGGTGTTCGGCAAGTTTAGCCCGAGGGCGGAGATATACGGGGAGGAGGACAGGGTTTACGTCGCCGAAACGGCCGAGATCCACCCCTTCGTGGTCTTGGACACCAACGGCGGGCCGATAATGATCGACGGCCAAGCGAAGGTCCTTCCGTTCAGCAGGATAGAGGGGCCGTGCAGCATAGGAAGCGGCTCCATGATCGTTAGGGGAAACGTCAGGGAAGACGTGTCCATAGGTCCCGTTTGCAGGGTCGGAGGGGAAGTTGAGGCGAGCATCATGCACGGCTACAGCAACAAATACCACACAGGCTTTCTCGGGCACGCGTACGTAGGGGAGTGGGTGAACATAGGCGCCTTGTCAACAAACAGCGACCTCAAGAACGATTACAGCAACGTCGAGGTTTACGTAGGAGGCAGGATGGTCGACAGCGGCGACACTAAGGTCGGATGCTTCATAGGGGACCACACGAAGCTTGGCATAGGCTGCCTCCTCAACACCGGCACGGTCGTCGGCGTGGGTTGCAACCTGCTCGGCGGGGAGGTCGTTCCAAAGCACGTTCCGAGCTTCACTTGGTTCGTGAGGGGGAGGATAAACAGGGGCTCCGGTTTCAGGAGGACGATGCAGGCGGAGAGGAGGGTGATGCAGAGGAGGGGCGTCGAGATGTCCCAACCTTACTTGGAGATGATGCGTACTGTTTACGAGGAGACGAAAGAGGAGCGGGAAGACATAATAACCAGGAGCAAAGGAATGGCCGCGGCCGAGGCTTGAAAAGATGAGCGTGGAAGAGAGGGTCAAGAGGATAATCGCCGACCAATTCCGCGTCAAACCCGAAGATTTGAAGCCGGAGACCTCTTTCACGAAAGACCTCATGGCTGAGTCGATAGACACCGTGGAGCTTTTGGCGGCGCTGGAGGAGGAGTTCGGCTTTGAAATACCGGACGAAGACGCCGAAAAGAACCAAACCGTGGGGCAAGCGATCGAGTACATGAAGAGGAAGGTCGCTGAAAAAGAAAAGAAGGGCGGGTAGTAAGGGCCTTTCCAGCGACTCGCTGAGCGGAAATGCCTTTTAGGATCGGCGTCGACGTCCTGTCAATAGGCAAGATCAGGAGCGCGGTAGAAAGGAGGGGGGATTACTTCCTCCGCAGGGCGTTCACCCAGGGAGAAATTCTGGATTGCTCGCGTTCGAGCGATCCGTGCCCTTGCCTTGCTGGAAAATTCGCGGCAAAGGAGGCGGTTTACAAAGCCCTCCGGAGCTGCTTCGAGTTGAAGCTCAGGTGGAGGGAGATAGAGGTCGTGACCTGTGGATCTGGACCGAGCGTCAAGCTGAATGGAAGAACGGCGGAAGATTCCGCGAGAAACGGCGTAGAGGAAATAAGAGTGTCCATCGCCCACGACCTGGAAAGCGGGACTGCCGTTGCCGTCGCGATCCTCGAGCATCGGAACGCTTAGGCCAGGTGGCGGGGCGCGAAGGTGAGGCCTTCGCGATTCGTTTCATGTGTATGAGGGCCCGTACGTCGGCCCGCTGCCCGGCCCTTCCACCTACGGCCTCGTCGAGGGAAGCGGACGCTCCCGCAACGCGATCCACCTCCGAGGGCCTGACGGCGACATTGCCCTCGGAAAGCTGGAACCTTTCGAGAGGACGCCTGCGGCGTATCGAAGTGGAAATTCAGGACCGGGAGAAGGCTATCGGAGCTTCGAAAACGTGGAAGGCGGCACCGTTGACGATCTCGGTTCGACGTACGGCACTACCTCAAGTCGCGAGCGATGCCGATGCATCTTAATTTCGAATTCGAAAAAACCGCCAAGCTTTTGGAAGGTGGCGACATGGACGGGTTCGTGAACCTCGGCAGCTTCCGCGTGGACAAGAACCCGGGGCAGGCGAGACGGGTTCGGGAGTTCGTGTAAAAAGTGCACGGTGAAACGCCCGGGGTTTTAAACGGGTTGACCTTCAATTTTTCGTGAAAACGCTCGGATTCGCGACGTAATTAGGCCTCCCTCCCCTGATGACTGTGGCCAGGTCTTCCGCGACGATCTTGTCTCCGCGAGAGAGCGCTTCCTTGGTGAAGGCGGCTATGTGCGGAGTTAGGACGACGTTGGGTTCCTTCAGGAACGGGTGGCCCGGGGGCAGGGGCTCTTCTTGGAAAACGTCCAGCGCGGCTCCTAGTATCCTTTTCTCCTTCAACGCCTGAACGAGCGCTTCCTCGTCGATCAACCGGCCCCTCGCCGCGTTCACGATAACCGCGGTGGGCTTGAGCAGCCCGATTTCCCTCCTTGAGATGAGGTGCTTCGTCCTTTCCGTGAGCGCCGCGTGCAAGCTCACGACGTCCGAACGCCTGAGGAGCGTGTCCAAGTCAACGAGCTCAACCCCGAGCGAGGAGGCTTTCTCAGGGTCGACGTAAGGGTCGTGGGCGACGACGCGCATCTCGAAAGCGATCGCCCTCTTGGCAACCCTCGAGCCAATGGCGCCGAGGCCGATGACCCCCATGGTCTTGCCAGCCAGCTCGACGCCTTCAAATTCCTGCCCTTTCCCCTCCCCTTCCCTGACCGACCTGTCCGCCGAGGTCACCTTCCTGACGAGAGCGAGCAAAAGCGCGAAGGCGTGTTCAGCAACCGAAACCGCGTTTGCGCCCGGCGTGTAAGTCACGACGATGCCCCTCTCGGTCGCGGCATCGAGATCGACGTTGTCG
>JAFNJA010000071.1:4584-10248 GCA_017601265.1 Candidatus Brockarchaeota archaeon | reverse complement strand
GGAACGCTTTTCGAGATCCCGATAGGAGAGCTTGAAAGGGCTTGGAAGAGGGGGCTTGGGTAAAGGGGATGAAGAGGAACGAGATCAAGGTCTGCGTTCCCCGCGTCGGCGGGACGAATTGCGACTTCGAAACGCAGCTGGCGTTCAAGGAACTTGGGGCCAGGGCTGACGTGGTCCACATGAACAGGCTCCTCAGGGGGGATCCCTCGATCTCGAGCTACGACGTCCTCGTCTTTCCGGGAGGGTTCGCGCACGGGGATTACGTTCGGGCCGGAGCCATTTGGGCCAAGGAGATGGTGGCCCGCATAGGCGGCGAGTTGGAAAGGTTCGTAGACGAAGGGAAGCCGATCCTGGGCATATGCAACGGATTCCAAGTGCTGGTCGAGTCGGGCCTCCTTCCCGGCTTCGGCGGTATCGGCCAACCCGCCGAAGCGTCCTTGGCAACCAACGATTCGGCTCGGTTCGAGTGCAGGTGGGTCTACCTGAGGTGCGAGAATCGGGGCAAGTGCCCCCTGGTTGGCGCATCGCCGGGGCAAGTCCTGAGGATGCCGGTAGCCCACGGGGAGGGCAAGTTCATACTGGACAAAGCGCGGGAGAGCCTGGACAAGTTGATCGAAAACGACCAGATCGCGTTCACCTACGCCAAGCCGAGCGGCGAAAGAGCGGGAGGCGCTTACCCGTTCAACCCTAACGGCTCGTTCGAGGACATAGCCGGCATCTGCAACCCGCAGGGAAACGTGATGGGAACAATGCCCCATCCAGAACGATGCTTTTACGGTTGGCAACTGCCCGACTGGCAGAAGAAAGGCCTTCAACCCTACGGCGACGGAAAGCTCTTGTTCGAATCGATCCTGAAATTCGTGGAAAAAAGGTTCTGAGCAACTGTAAATCGCGCGAATTACGTTTCCAAATCGATGGCTATGTTAACCAGTCATCTTGATCTAGGTTTGTCAATCAAACTGCGCAAGCGCCCTCCCAAGAGGTTGCGCTTCAGAATTGAAAGGGAGAGAGGTGCTTCGAGCCCTCGGGCGAACGTCTTCCAGTAGATGCCCGATTTGGCGAGTTCTATTGCTGCGGCTCCCTCATCTTCTTCCTGTGCTCTTCCAGCAAACCCTTAAGCCTGCCGTCCTTGACAGCCAAGATTTCAACCGCCAAAAGCGCCGCGTTCTTCGCGTTGTCGATGCCAACGCACGCGACTGGAACGCCGGTGGGCATCTGAACCATCGAGAGAAGGGAATCCAAGCCCTGGAGCTTCGCCTCCCTTGGCACGCCTATCACGGGCTTCGTCGTCCTCGAAGCGACGTAACCTGGAAGCGCCGCCGATAATCCGGCTATCGCTATGAAAACGTCGGCGTCCTGGCTTTTGACGTAGTCGTCCAAGGCTTCGGGGTCCCTGTGGGCAGAAAGCACCTTGGCCTCGCACTCTATGCCAAAATCTTTCAAAACCTTCAGAGCATCTTCCGCCACGGGCATGTCGGACCGGCTCCCAACGATAACGGAAACCTTCATCCAAATCGCCTTAACTGGCCTTACATAGACAACTACGTCTTTTGACATCTTAAGCGTTTCCGGCCATTGGGATCCGTTTGATTCGAATGGGCTCGGCTCATCACCTTTGTGAGAAAGGCATTGAGTCCGCAAGGCCCATGCTCCCGCAGCCCTAGGCCAACGCAAGGTCCGAGGGCATTTCCGATGGCTTCTAGGCCAATCTTCGGTCCATTTCGATTCATAGGGGCTTAAATCCCGTTTTGAACAAATCTATCGACGCGATGAATGCTCAAACGAAGAGTAGGCCTGTTAAGAGATAGAAAGGGGATATCCGGCACGGCCGCAGGCGCCCTCCTCTCGATCGCAGTCCTCCTACTCTACCTCCAATTCATAAGTACCCTGCAAGGTGCCGAGGCCGCCTTCTGGGCGGTATTCGGGTTCCTTAAATGGCTAGCAGGCGCCATGGGGCATCCCCATCTTTTCGATGAGTTCGAGGCGCCCATCGAGGAACTACAGGGCACTCCATTCTGGCCGATGGCGGTCTACACGCTATCGCTGGCATTCATGTCCAGTATCCTCTATGGAACGTTCTGGGGAACAAGGGAAATCGTAAACGCGACGACCAAGATCTTGGCGTGGGGAAGGTCTAGGAGGGAAGAGCGGCATGTTTTCCGCGATAGGGGGGAGAAGAAGAGCAGAAGCTGGAGGAAGAGCATACCCGTTAACCTGCCAAGGGCTAGAGTTTTCAAGAAGCGAAGAGGCAAAGTTTCAGGTGAGGTCGATGCCACAAGAGTCCAACGAAAGGAGCTGGAAGCTTGGAAGGAACCATTAAAGGGCCAGTGGTGGCACCTGCGCTACGGCCAGGCCATAACGCTTCAGGAAGGCAAGCTGGGAGAGCTCATAGAAAAGGCCAGGGCTCTCTTCCCGACGGAGAGAAGCCCAGATGGCTCTTACATCGAACTTGCCAACGCCCTGGGGATGTCCGCCTCGGCACTACGAAATACGGTAGGGAAGGGGAGGGATTCGATGACGGTGAAAAACCTGATGAAGCTTTTGGATCTGCTTGAAATCCCGTACGATGCCCTGACTCCCTACATCAAGTCGGTTGGCAGCACAAGCCACAAAGAGGCCATAATCAACCCAAAATTCCCCATCGACATGGAATGCCCCAACGGAGGGAGGCTCTTGGCGGCAGCACTCAAGGACGGTCATATAGAAAGGGATACCCACCGCTTTTACTACTGGAATTACGATCCCGAAAACAGGCGGATAATTGCTGAAGCGGTCCAACGTATTTTTGGCGATGTTGACCCATATGTAATTCACGATAGGAAAGGCAAAGAGTATGGCATCCGCTTAGACTCCTCTGTAATAGGTGATATGCTCGTAAGAGCGGGGGCAGTTGAAGGAAGTAAAGTTGAGCAGGAACACCATCTCCCCGACATGATAACATTTGGGGACCACAGGATCGCTAAAGCCTATTATGAGCAATCCATACGGGATGATGGTAATATTGACAATCATGGCTATCAGATACGTATTATCGGCACGCATGAAATTAGGACAAAGCTCACGTCGGAGTACCTTGCGATGACTGATTATATCCACTGGCAGGACAAGACTCTGCCTTCTGGGGCCAAGGAATCATTTGTGACTCTCACTAAGGAAGTCAAAATAGATCTACCAAATGAAGTTAAGTCTATATACGATCGTTTCATTGAAAATATGAAAAAGGAATGGGTCCCTGTAATTCTTAAAGAGGAAGCACAGGTATTGGAAAGGACATTCGGCGTGAAAGCAGAGATTATTCCGATGAAAATTTATAAGGGAGAGAAGAAAGGTTTCAGAGGTGAGTGGCAGATTTTGGTGTTAGGGAAGGAGAATTTTGAAAAGATGAAGAGACAATTAGACTCCGTCTGGAGAGAAGAAGGTGATGTGGAGCGATGAACATTAAAAAGGTAGTAAAGATGATTGAAAAAGAGTTCGCAGATGGTCAAGTGAAGCAGATAGCTTATGATGAGATGATAAGAAGACTCAAGGAGAGAGGAATGGAACAGGAGGACATTGAAGAAGCTCTACACGAAGCGCAGAGACGGAAGATTATAGACCATCGCTCTGGGTTCTACAAGTGGATAGACCCAACAATCAGAGAGGCAGAGAAGGCCAAGACACGGGAACACCATGAGCTCTTAGCTGAGATTTTCAAGCACGGCAAGTTAGATTTTCTTCCAGAAGAAGACGTCATACTGTCCCTTAAGGAAAGAGGATTCGATGACGAAGAAGTAGATTACATACTCATGGAAGCTGAGAGGGACTTCGTCCTGCATTTCGCTTCTCAAGGCTTCGGGCCAGATTATAACTTGGTGCCTGGATGCAGCTGGATACCTCCGGAGGAGCGCAAGAGGGTGGCCAGGGCGCAAAAGGCGGGCAGGAAGTTTCTTGAGAAGTGGCACGAGAAGAAGGTGATGCAGGAAGAACTGCGTGAAGAGATAGATCATGGAAGCCGTACCACAAAAACTAGGTGAAATGGCTAAGGGTAATGAATCGAACAAGCGGTACGATTGCTTATGTAAACTGGAGACGGCTATCAAGGGATGGGCCTGATAAGTATGGCAGAAGGGAGAAATAGGGCTATTAGTGTGCTGGGTTGACAATATGCTCTGCGGAGATATAACCCTGAAGAAGGTTGCGCTTTTGACCTTTTACCGAATTCGGACAATTTCCAAAGCTCCTTGTCTCTTACCGACGTGATCTCTACTGCGAGGAGCGCCGCATTTTTTGCATTACCGATGCCAACGCGCGCAACTGGAACGCTGGTGGCATCTGAACCATCGATTGGAGGGAGTCGAAGCTTGAGAGAAGCGGAAAAGGCCAGAACCGAGAGACACTTCAAAATATTGGCCGAGATAAAGAGGGCAAAGTCAAATTTATTCCAGAAGAGGACGTAAAGAACTCCCTCAGGAAAAGAGGCTTCAATGATGAAGAGGCAGAGGCCCTCATGGAGGCGGAAAGGGACTATGTCTTGGATTTTGACGCGCGATCTTTGGTCCCCGAGGGCAAGCCAGTGCACGTATGCAGTTGAGTACCCCCGGAGGAGCGTCGAAGAGAAGCGGAGGCGGAGAAGGACAGGAGGGCTTACTTCGAGAAGTGGCTTGAGAAGAAAATGTTGCAGGACGATTATTGAGATACTTTTCCGACGGAGCCGAAAGCTTCAGCCCATCCCGCTTCCGTTTGCGCTATGCACAGAGGGCCCCGCCTGCCAAAGCCTATAAGGCCGCCTTTTGTTTCCGGAGGCGGTTTCCGTTGGAGAAAATTGGTGCATTAGTGGTGTGCTACGGTTCTAGGGGCGTCGCGATGGTCGACGCTTTTTCCCGAAGCGAGAGGTACAAAGTCGACTTATACGTCGCAGACAAGCAAAGGAACCCGTTCAACGCCAGGGTGGCGAAGCAGCATGCCGTCATTCCGGACTTAAACGTCCAAACGATATGCAAATTCGCGGAAAACTTCAAGGACGAGATAGATTTCGGGATAGTGGGGCCCGAGAAGCCGATAATAGACGGCGTGAGGGATTTGGTCGAGTCCGAGACGGGCATACCCATGATATGTCCCACGAGAAAGTTCGCGATCGAGGCTAGCAAGGTTGCCCAGCGCCGCCTCTTCGATTCGGTTCCGCCGAAGCTGAATCCGAGGTACAAGGTCTTCGACCCAAAGGAATATCCCGGCTCGTCCAAGTTGAAGGAGGATCTCTGGAAGTGGCTCGACGAACTCGGCGACGCGGTTGCGGTCAAGCCCGACAGCCCGGCGGCCGGCAAGGGCGTTGGAGTTTGGGGCGACCACTTCTCGACGAGGGAGGCCCTGTTCGACCACTTCATGTCCAACTTCGGGAGCGGCCCCGTAATAGTCGAGGAGAAGATCGAGGGCGAGGAGTCCAGCTTCCAAGCTTTCTGCGACGGAAGGCACCTAGTTCCGTTGCCGGAGACTAGGGACTACAAGAGGGCCTTCGATGGAGACAAAGGTCCGAACACCGGGGGTATGGGTTCGTACAAGGGCGTTGGCGAGATACTTCCGTTCATGACCGAAGGCGAGAGGGAAGAGGAGCTGGAAGTCGAGAGGACGATCTTCGAGAAACTCAAGGGCCGGGGCAGCAATCCGGAGCTGAGGGGAATGCCCTGCTAC
>JAFNJA010000071.1:0-4574 GCA_017601265.1 Candidatus Brockarchaeota archaeon | reverse complement strand
ATGCACACGGGCAAGGGGCTGAAGATTCTTGAGAGGAACAGCAGGCCCGGCGATCCTGAGGTAATCAATCTATTGCCGATCATGAAGGACGATCTCGTGGAAGTTTGCCTGAAGATGTTGGAAGGAAGGCTCAAAAGCATCGATTTCGAGAAGCTGGCAAGCGTTGTAACCTACAAGGTTCCTATGACTTATGGCGGCTACATGAAAGATTACAAGGGTGGGAACCTAATCAACTTAAGGAAGGCCGAAGAGCTTGGGAAGACGTATGGCGGTAGGATCAGGATATATCCGGGATCCGTTGAACTGAAGGATGACAAGTGCTACGCGTTGGGCTCTAGGGCCGTGGCGGTCTTCGGGGCAGCCGAAGATATAGGCGCTGCAAGAAATATTTCGCTTGATGGCATCAAGGCGATCGAAGGGCCCCTTTGGAACAGGTGGGACGTGGCAAGCGAACAACACATAGAAAGAAGCGTGATGCACATGACGTCTCTCAGGAGGGTTGGCGCGTGATTCCTAGGCCGATATTCGACCCGAGGGAGTTCGGCAAGATGAGGCTGGTGTGCATGATGTCCGGATCGGGGACCAACGTTGCCAAGATAGTGGAGTACCAAAGGAAGCTGGAGGAAGAGCTTGGGCGTTCTCCCTTCGAGGTCGTCGCCATATTCACCGACAACAAGCAAAGCAACGCCAAAGCGTTGGCGGAAAGGTACTCCCTTCCCTGCGTTTGCAGGGACATAATGGAATTCTACAGGGAAAGGGGGCATGAGACGAAGAAGGACCTTTCCATTAGGCCGGAATACGACGGAGCGACGGTCGATTTCCTCGAGAAGTACCAGCCGCACGCGGTTGCCCTCTGCGGTTACATGAGCATCGTAACCCGCCCGATACTCGATAGGTTCGGGGACAGGATATTCAACGTGCACCCCGCCGACCTGTCGCTGAGGGATGCGGCAGGCAGGAGGAGGTTCGTAGGAACGAACGCCGTCAGGGACGCGATTCTGGCGGGCGCCAAACAGCTTTACTCGAGCACCCACATCGTCCGGGAAGAGGTCGACCATGGTGAAATATTGATGAGGTCTAGGCCCGTCGAAGTCGTCCTGCCTTTCGGGATGGACCTGCAAGCCCTTTCTAGGGCCGAGAACAGGCCGGTGCTGGAAGAGGTCGTGCGGGTACACCAGGAACGGTTGAAGGAGCAAGGCGACTGGGTCATCTACCCACTTACGTTGAGGATGGTCTCGGAAGGAAGGTACGCCCTGGACCGGGATGGCAACGTCTACGTTGACGGCCAGCTCATGCCCTTCGGTTACAGGCTCTAGCCCAGGGGATCATTTCCTCGCAAGTTCCTTCTCCAGCGACGAAAGGTCCGCCGTTTTTTCAAGCGGGTACTCCCCCGTCAAGCAAGCTAGGCAGAGCTCCGATTTTGGCACGCCTATCCCGTCGACAAGGCCTTCCAGGGTTTGGTAAGCAAGTCTGTCAGCCCTTACGTACCTCCTGATCTCCTCGACGCTTTTCCTCGAAGCTATCAGCTCCCTGCCGGTCGGGAAGTCGATCCCCATGTAGCAGCTCGATACCACCGGCGGGCAGCTTATCCCAACGTAAACCCTCTTCGCTCCGCCGCTCCTTAGCAGCCTTACTATCCGCCTCATGGTCGTTCCCCGAACGATAGTGTCGTCTACGAGCACTATTTCCTTGCCCTTTATCGCGGACTTGACCGGGTTGAGCTTCAGCCTGACCGAGAGATCCCTGACCTCTTGCCTAGGCATTATGAAAGTTCTCCATACGTACCTGTTCTTCATCAAACCTTCAATCAAAGGCAGACCGAGCTCTTGGGCGTATCCGGAAGCCGCGGTCCTTCCCGAATCGGGGACCGGTATGACCATGTCCGCCTCCATTGGCCAACTCTTCGCCAAATTCCTGCCCAGCCTGTACCTCGCGTCGTAAACGCAAATCCCGTTTATGACCGAGTCCGGCCTGGCAAAGTAAACGTACTCGAACATGCACATGGCGTGCCTACGGGAAACCCTCTCAACCCTCCTCTCAACCCCTCCTTTTGAAAGTTTGACCACCTCCCCCGGCTTGACCTCTCCTATGGTTTGGGCGCCCAGCACGTCGACAGCCGCGCTTTCTGAAGCCACCACGTAGAGCCCCCTCGTTTCATCCGATCCAATGCACAGCGGTTTGAATCCAAGCCGATCCTTCGCGCCGTAGAGCTCTCCATTCTCGGTGATCAAAACGAGGGAGAAAGACCCGTCCAAAGCGTCCATGCACCTTCCCAAAGCCTCGAAATAATCGCCCGTCTCCCCGTACGCCTCCGCGATGCTGAAGGCAAGCACCTCGGTGTCGGTCCGAGTGGAAAACCTGTATCCGGAAGACTTGAGAGCCCGCCTCTTTTCGACGAAGTTCGATATCGTCCCATTGAAGGCCAAAGCGAAAGATTTTCCATCCATTTTGCAGAGGAATGGCTGGGCCTCCAGAATCGACGTTCCGGGCGTCGTCGAGTACCTGACGTGCCCTATCCCCGCCTTTCCGCTAAGCCTTGTAAGGATTCTGTCGTCAAAGGTTTCCGCTACCATCCCGATTGCCTTGTGCCCCTTGAGCTCCTTGCCGTCGTGCACGAACATGCCGCAACTTTCCTGGCCCCTGTGCTGCAGGGCGTACAACCCTTGGTTGATGAGGTGAGCCGCGTTTCCAGACCTCGTGCGGAGGCCAATTACCCCGCAACCTTCACTGACCGACCCAAGTTTGGCCTTCATCAGGAGATCGTTTCGAGAAGCTCCCTATAAGCCTTGGCGGCCTCTTCCAAGGAGGATACCGTCCGACGGACATCTTTTTCGAAACATCGCTACGTCTCCGTTTCCCATATCCTCATGGAATCGCATTTTAATTCGTCTCCCGCTATCCGCCGACCCATGTCCTCTCGACCAAACTCGAGTTAGAAATCCACCAACGTGAACCCCCGCCGCGCTAAAAACCTTCATCCAATCTTTGACTCTTAATATTACGGTTTTCATAGCGTCGGATTCGCCATTCGTCGCCAGCTTCAAGTCGGGAACGCGGTCTTCCGTCAGCATCGGATCGTGCAACTTTTCGCTCTTCAGGTAAAACTCTACGACGGGTAGGGCAATTCCCGTCTTGAACATCGGGAACCTCTTAACGAAGTGGACCGCCGCCCTGGACATGGCAACGAGGCCTCAATTCCGGCCACAAGAAACACGGAGCCGATCGGGCTACCTCGAGGGTCGACCTGGGCGGCGCTCGCCGTCGAGTAGGTTCAACCACCCGCTTCTTCAGTACGACAGCTACAGCTATAAGTCCATACAGCGTTCCGCCTGCGCATAGCGCTCTTTCATGGGTGGAATCGAATGATACCGGGAACGGTCGTGACATCAGCAGACGGGTCGACAATCGGCTACGTTAGGAAGGTTCATGGAAACGAGGGCGAGCCGACGGTGGACAGGGCTCCGGTTGCGGAGCTGATCGTCGATCCGGAAGGCCTCAAAAGCGCGCTGGACTTCGAACAAACCGTTTCCAAAATCGCTGAGCATATGGGTTTGGAGGTACGCGACGATCCGGAATACGTGATGTCGTGCGCCGCCGAAAGGCTCGCGGAAGCGGGCGGGCAGCTTTCGATGGACGACGTTTTCCCGTCGTACGTCTACTACTTTGACCTTCCAATAGAATACTCCTCTCCAGTTTGGAAGTCCCTGGTGAACGTGAGCTCCTTCAGGGCGAATCCCGAAAGCGCCCTCCTGGCAAACCTTGACTTCGACCTCTTTTTTATCCCCGTCGAGATGGTTAAAAAATCAAGGCTCGATTACGAGGAGCTGGCCGGGGAATGGTTTATCGGTAAAGTTGAAGGAATAGTGGCGCATTATTCCCAATCAGGGGGTCCGCAACCGTCAGCGCGCACAGGGCTAGTGGGCCCGACCTTCGAACTCCGCTCCCAAGAGACGAGGTTCACGCTCAGCACCTGCGACGTTCTGACCAAGGTTTCTTTCCGCGACCACGTTTCCCTTGGACCCGGAGAAGCGGTAGCCGTGAAAGGAAATTACGACTTCGCGGGCGGGAGAATCAGGGCTTCGTCTTTGCTGAGGGTCAAGGCCTTGGAACTGTGGATCGACCAAGGCGTTTATTGATGGCGCGCGTTGAAACGATCCCGGGCGCCCGGGACTGATGGGCTGCCTGCAGACGCCCAATCTGCGCCAGCTCAACCGCGCCGCGGGTTCTCCTCGACAGCTTCGGCTTTGAAAGGCTTCACCAAGCCCCTCAGGTCGTAGAAATCGTCAAGAAAGCTGTTGAGATTCGAGACGGGCACGACGAAGCAACCGGCGGACACGCGTCGATCGATATCTAAAAGCGTGACTAGCGCCGGGTAAATCTTGACGGCGTTCCAAACGGCCTCAAAATCCTTCGGTTTCGCCTGGACGCGGGACAAGGCCTCAACTCGGCTCGCGTGCTCCTCGGCCGACCTCAAGACCGCGCTTTCCTTTCCCCAAGTTTTCCACTGCTTGCAATCGAAACAGACCAAGTCCGTCCCTCTCAGGCCCATGACGTCGATCTCCCACCTCCGGCCT
>JAFNJA010000070.1 GCA_017601265.1 Candidatus Brockarchaeota archaeon | reverse complement strand
TACCAGGAAATCGGCGCCCACTTTCCTCGCTTCCTCCTCGAATATCCTGATGAACTCCTCTCCTATTAACTTCCTTTTCCTCTCAGGATCCTTGACTCCGGATATCCTCCTCATGAACCTTTTCTTAGCTCTGAGGATTTTGACTCTCACGCCCAACTTCAGGAAAGTTTCCTTGATGGATTCGGGTTCGCCCTCCCTCATGAAGCCGTGGTCGACGAAGACGGCCGTCAGGTTGCCTCCTATGGCCTTCGAAGCGAGCACAGCCGCGGTGCTCGAATCAACTCCGCCGCTGAGAGCTACGATGGCCCTGCCCCGTCCCACCGCCTTCCTTATCTCCTGCACGGCACTTCCGGCGCGGTCCACGGAGGACCAGGACCTGGAGCATCCGCACACTTTGAAAACGAAGTTGCCAAGCGATTCTATCCCCCTCTCGGTGTGGCTCACCTCGGGGTGCCACTGCAGGCCGTAGATCGGCTTCTCCTTGTGCATCATGGCCGCGATCGGGCAGCTCTCGGTCCTGGCGAGCACCTCGTATTCGTTCGGCACCTCTACGACAGCGTCGCTGTGGCTCATCCATACCTTTTCCTTCGGGCCAAAGTTTTCGAGGACCCCGAACGGTTTCAATATGGTCGCTTCAACTACGCCATACTCCCGCCTCGGAACCCTCGCCACCTTCCCTCCGGAGAGGTGGGCGATGAGCTGGTGCCCGTAGCAGATCCCCAAAACCGGCAACCCTCCTGAAAGGAGCTCTTTGCCCACCTTGGGAGCCCCCCTTTCGTAGACGCTCATGGGCCCTCCCGAAAGCACTATCCCCTTCACCTCCCTATCCCCAATGAGGCGCCCGATTTTGGATCGCCCCTCCAGAACCTCGGTGTAAACTCCCAACTCCCTTACCCTCCTGGCTATCAAGTGGCAGTATTGGCCGCCGAAGTCCAAGATCGCTATCGCTTCGCCTCCCAACTTTCTTCACCGCGGCACTTTTGGCTGCTCCATAAAACGGCGACTTAAATCTGTCTGCCCCCTTCCGGACGGAAGGCGCAGTGCCTCGAGGACACGATCGCCGCGGTCACGCGAACCCGCGAAAAACGTTAAATCGCGTCGGGCAAATCGAATCTGCAAGGGGCCGAGGCGATAGGATGGGCGGCAAGACCGTTTTCCACGTCGTTTCCGAAACCCACTGGGACAGGGAATGGTACGCCACTTTCCAGCAGTTCAGGAGCAGGTTGGTCCGGACGTGCGACCGCCTCCTGAAGATTTTGGACGAGGATCCCGAGTTCAAGTACTTCACGCTCGATGGCCAGACCGTCGTCCTCGAGGACTACCTCGAGGCCAAGCGAGGGAGCTGCTGGCGCGCCACGTCAGGGAAGGCCGGATCTTGGTAGGGCCTTGGTACGTCCTGCCGGACGAGTTCCTGGAAGGAGCCGAGGCGATGGTCAGGAACTTGATGCTGGGCCACAAGATAGCTTCCAGCTTCGGGGCCGTGATGAAGGTCGGCTACATACCTGACACCTTCGGCCACATCCGCCAGCTTCCGCAGATCCTCCGGGGTTTCGGGATCGACAACGCCGTAGTTTGGAGGGGCGTAGGAGAAGAGATAGACAAGACGGAGTTCGATTGGGTTTCGCCCGACGGAAGCTCGGTTTTGGCGATCTACCTCCCCCACGGTTACTGCAACGCCGCGAACCTTCCGCTCGACCCAGACTTATTGGCCGAGGTGGTCGAGAGGCAGGGAAGGATGCTCCGGCCCATGGCCACGACCGACAACGTCCTGCTGATGAACGGCTGCGACCACCTCGAGGCGCAAGCGGGCCTCCCGTCCGCGATCAGGGAAGCGAACACGAAGCTCAAGGGCGCGGTGCTTCTGCACTCGACCATACCTAACTACATCGAAGCCGTCAAGGCCGGCAACCCGAAGCTGAGAAGCTACTCAGGGGAGTTCCGTTCCCCGGCCAGGGCGCCGCTTCTCGTTGGCGTCCTTTCGACCAGGATGTGGATCAAGCAGCTCAACTGGCGGTGCGAGACTTTGCTGGAGAGGTGGGCCGAACCCCTGGCCGCTTGGGCGTGGCTCGCCGAGGGGAAAGCGCCTCCGGACGAGACCAAGAGAGGCTGGCTAACCTCAATGATCTGGCTCGCGTGGAAGTACCTCCTCCAAAACCACCCGCACGACAGCATCTGCGGCTGCAGCATCGACGAGGTGCACAGGGACATGGCGCCGAGGTTCAAATGGGTCGAGGAGATCGCCGAGCTCGTCGCCAAAGACTGCCTACAAACCCTGGCGGAGCACGTCGACACGGCCCAGAGGGGGGAAGCGAAGAAGGAAGGCGGGGTCGCCGTGATCGCCTTCAACCCTTCGTCGGGCCCGAGGACGGACTTCGTCCGCGGCGAGATCGAGATCGGTTCAGCTTTCGACCTGCTGGACGAGAAGAACTCGAAGGTCGAGGTCCAGGAACTTGGCAGGACCCAAGGCGAAGGCGCTGGGAAGGTCGAGTTCGCGTTCGTAGCGAAAAACCTGCCGGGCTACGGCTACAGGGTTTACCAAGCAGTCCCAAGCGGGCGAATGCCGAAAGCGGTCGAGGAGGCTGGCGGCAAGGAGATCGAGAACGAATTTTTCAGAGTCTCCGTCGACGAGGCGGATGGAACGTTTGACATAATCGACAAGGAGAACGGGTTATCCTACGCGGGCTGCAACCGGTTCGTCGACATAGGCGACGCGGGCGACGAGTACAACTTCTCGCCCCCGGAAAGGAACGAGGTTGTCGACCGGCCCGCGAGGATCTTGGGATTTTCCCGGGAATACGGGCCCGCGAAGAAGGCGCTCACCCTCAAGATGGTTTACTCGGTGCCGAGGTCCCTCTCCGAAGACCGGAAGTCCAGGTCGGGTTCGCTCGTCGAAATGCCGATCTCGACGTCCGCCTCCCTCTACCCGGGCGTCAGGCGCATCGACTTCTGCACGAGGATAGAGAACGCGGCCCGCGACCACTGGCTGCGCGTCCAATTTCCCACGGGCATCGCGGCAAAGAAGGTCCACTCGGAAGGGCACTTCGACGTTTTGGAGCGCCCGGCAGGCCCACCGAAGGGGTTGGATAGCTGGGTCGAGCAACCTCTCGGGACTTTCCCGCAGAAGAGCTTCACCGACGTCAGCGACGGGAACAGGGGCTTCTTGCTTGCCAACAAGGGCCTTCCCGAGTGCGAAGCCCTGGATGAGGGGGGCGGGGTGACGCTCGCTCTCACGCTTCTCAGGTGCGTGGGCTGGCTCTCGCGCGGCGACCTCTCGACTCGCCCCGGGAACGCAGGCCCAACCATAGCGACTCCGGAAGCGCAGTGCCCGGGCGTCCACGTTTTCGAATACGCCGTTGTCCCCCACCCGGGAACTTGGGAGAAGGCCTTCCGCGAAGCCCGCAACTTCAACGAACCGATCCGGGTGATCGCCGCGAGCCCCGGACCCGGCGACTTGCCCCCGGAACTCAGCTGGATCGGCCTCCAGCCGGACGTTCTGGCCGTATCGGCCGTAAAGCTCGCCGAGAGGGGGGAAGGGTTACTAGTCAGGGTCTACAACCCGACGGATTCGGCGGTCGAAGGAAGGCTCAGAACCTTCCGCAGGCCCTCTAGGGCCCAGATGGCGAACCTCAACGAGGAACCCCTCGGGGAAGCCGAGCTTGACGAAGAGGGCGCGGTCAAGCTGAAGTTAAAACCGAAGGCCGTCGCCAGCGCGTTGCTGTTTTTCTAGGGCCTAGAGCTGGGACTAAAAAGGAACCGCTACCCCTTTAAACGAATTCGGCGTCGCCCCTCCGTCGGGCTTCAGCCGGGATCCAAGATGGAGGTTGACGGGGCGCAGCGGAGCGGGAGCGGAACCATACTTCGAATGTCCGTGGCGTTTGCAAGCATCTTGAACGAGGAGCTTCACATCTACAACATAAGGAAGAAGCGCCCCCAGCCCGGGCTCCGACCGCAACACCTGGAGTTCGTGCTCGTCGCCGCGAAGCTGTGCAACGCGGAGGTTCGGGGCGCCAAAATCGGTTCCGAAGAGCTATGGTTCAAGCCGAGCGACGTAGCCGGAGGGACTCTGGAGGCGGAGATAGGCACCGCCGGGAGCATACCGATGCTCCTGCTCGGCGTCCTCCCAATCTGCGCTTTCGCCAAGGGCCAGGTGCAAATCAGGATAGGGAAGGGGGGCACGGACGTCAGGAATTCGCCAACCGTCAATTACCTTAGGTACGTCCTCGCGCCCACGCTTTCCGAGATGGGTTTGGAAGTGGGCATAGATGTCAAGAGCTACGGGTACTATCCCGTCGGGATGGGCGACGTCACCATGAGGGTCCAGCCCGCCCGGAACCTAAGGAACGTTCGCCTCACGGAGTTTGGCTCGGTCAAAGAGATCAGGGGGGTCTCCGTGTGCACGTTCCTGAAGGAGAGGAAGGTAGCGGAAAGGCAAGCCGAAGCCGCGAAGCAGCTCCTGGGCAAGGAAGGTTACGGGGCGGAGGTGGAGGTCGTTTACGACACGTCGAACCCGATCCAGAAGGGGAGCTCTGTCGTCCTTTGGGCAAAAACGACTACGGGGGCCTTGCTAGGCGGGGATTCGATCGGGGAGCTAAGGAAGTCAAGCGAGGTCGTGGGGAAGGAAGCCGCGCAGAACCTCTTGGACGAGCTTCGAGCCGGAGCCACGGTCGACGTGCACCTAGCGGACATGCTCGTCCCCTACGCAGCCCTCGCCCGAGGAAGATCCGCCTATCTGGCCCGTTCCATGACGGAACACCTGGAAACGAACATCTGGCTTGCGGAGGAGCTGGCGGGCGCGAAGTTCGCTTTGGAGAAATCAGGGAACCTTTACAGGATCGAGAAACTTTAGGTCCCGCCGATCCGGTCCAAACGCCCTCCCAAGATGTGCCTTTTTCCATTCCTACTTGCACTCCTATTTGGGCACTTAATGGGACAAGCGCCTCCCGCTAGGATGCCGTTAACGATTCGGAGCTCGGCTTGCAAGGCTGATGCTGGCGACGAACGGCTGGATGAGGGAACGCCCCCAGCTTCTCGCCTCGGGACGCGTCAAGTGGAACGGCTTTGGCGCGGTTCTTCGCAAACCATTTTGGGAAAAAGCCATTAGCCCGCAGCGAAGGCGGGTGGAGCATGGGGCAAGACATCCTAGTCATCTTCTGGTTCGACACGGAAGATTTCGTGACCCCCGAAGCAGATGACGCTGCAAAGAGGCTTGCGGAGATACTCGAAGAACACGGCGCGAGGGGCGTCTTCAAGCTTGTGGGCGAGAAGCTACGCGCCATGGAGAGGAGGGGAAGGCGGGACGTCATATCCGCGCTGGCCAAACACGAGATCGGTTACCACAGCGAATTCCACAGCGTGCACCCCGTCATCTCCGAATACCTGAAGGATCTCGACTGGGAAACGGGAGTCAGGGAATGCGAGAGCAGAGAAGGAAGGGGCGTTGAG
Source organism: Candidatus Brockarchaeota archaeon (assembly GCA_017601265.1). GTDB lineage: Archaea > Thermoproteota > EX4484-205 > EX4484-205 > DTQO01 > DTQO01. The sequence goes on along the minus strand of JAFNJA010000070.1, from coordinate 4,896 downwards.
GACATTCGCAGGATCTTCCGCGCCAACCCATCCTGTTATGGCCAGCCCGGAGGCGCCTGGGCGCCCCAAATTTACGAAGCTCTCCTGAAGTGGGTCATACCCGTTTACTTGGACGAGACCTCATTCATAGGCCTGAACGACCGCCCGTTCTGGTACTGCGGCATTTTGAACATCCTCAACTTGGGGCCCAACGTAGTATCCGTCAACTTCGAGCTTGGAACGCCCGGTTTCCTCCAGGAGGTTTGCGGCAAGTTCAAGGAAATCTGCGAGAGGCTGAAAAGGGAGGGAGGGGGCGTCGTCAGCATTTACAACCACCCGTGCACGCTGGTCACGGAAGAGTTTTGGGACGGCGTGAACTTCGGCAAGGGTAAAAACCCGGAAAAAGGCCTCGTCCTGCCCCGCATGAAACCCGGAAGCTTGGCCGAAGCCGGGTACGAGGACTTCTCCAAGTTCGTGCGGTACGTCGTTTCGTTTCCCGGCGTGAAGGTCGTGACTGCAAGCGAGGCTTTGAGCGCTTACAGGGACCTCTCGGATGGAAGGCCCGTAACCCGCGGTGAGTTCCTCGAGATCCTGTCGTCGCTCAAAGGCAGGATAACGTTCTACGCTGGCAGCAAGTTCGCGCTTTCTCCCGCGGAGCTGTTCTACCTTGCGGTCTCGTTCCTTCGCGGCTTCATAGAAAAATCGCGCGTCCCGGAAGAGTTGGGGGCGAAGAAGGTGCTGGGGCCGTCCGAGGAGTTCCGTCCTGGTGAAACTTTCGAGGAGGCGGAAGTCGGCTGGAACTTTTTCGCTGAGAGCTGCGTCGAGGTTGCCGAGTTCGTGGAGAAAAATGGCAGGATGCCGTCTAAGGTATCGGTTGGCGGGCGGGTTTTCAGCCCGGAATCTTTCTTTTCGGCCGTTGCGGACGCTCTTCTCCGCGTTGCCAGGGAAAACCGCGCCCCGGAAAAAGTGGGCGTCAAGGTGGGGGCGCTCGACACGGCCAAGTACGTGAGCGAAGAGGGGGCGAGGGACGCTTGGAGGTGGTCGATATTCCCGGAAGGATTCGAGGCGCCTTCGCTGGTTAGGTTGGCAAGGCTCCAGGCGTGGACGCTGAAACCCGCGATCTTCATTGGAAGTTGACGCTTTGCCTCGCCGATCAGAGGCGGAACTATCCCCGGCTTGGAACGGTTCCGCTACGTGTATCGAAGGCGCCTTCGCCCTCGAATTCGCAAATTTTCGTTGACGGAATGGGCAAGTAATAAAAGCGAACGTCTTGATCAAAATTCCATGAAGCGGATAACGAACGGGGATCTGGTGAAAAAGGCGAGATCGGTGGCCAAACCAAGGAAGATAAAGCACGGATACGCCGTCGGAGAAGTCGGGTGCGCGCTGGTCACGGAGGGCGGCAACGTTCACCTCGGCGTCTCGATCGATACCTGCTCCGGCATGGGGTTTTGCGCCGAGCACGGCGCGATAGCGTCCATGCTCACCCACGGGGAGAATAGAATAAAGAGAATCGTCGCCGTCACCAAGGACGGGACCGCCTTGGCCCCGTGCGGAAGATGCAGGGAACTGATGCACCAGGTCCACGAAGGAAACATGGACGCGGAAATCATCGTCGGGAAAGGCAAAGCGATCAAGCTCAGGGATTTGCTGCCGCATCCTTGGGACGAAGGACTTTGAAAACCCGATCTTTCATTCCCGCCCTCCGCGCTTGCCCGGGCGGTCGGCGCTCCGCTCCAACTCGGCTTGCACCACCTTCGCTTTGCCTATCCCGAACTTGACGAAGTTGTACTCGTCCGTCCAATTGGCCTCGTCCGAGAAGCTGTCTGGGCCGACCGAAAGCAGTTCGCCGGCCTTGTGGTGGTGGGGCCCGAGCAGGTTCCTGCAACTCGAGACCGCCTCGACGGTCACGACGTTTCTGCCGTCCTTCACGAACCTGGAAACGTCGATCTCGTAAGGCCTCCAAGGGATCGAGCCCGCCGATTTGCCGTTCACCGCGACCCTCGCGACGGCCGCGTCCAGCGATTCGAAACGGATGTACGTCCTGTACGCTTTTTTCAGCTTGACCGTTTGGGTATAGGCCACGGTGCCCGCGTAAAACGGGAATCCCTGCCCAACCAAGTCTCCGGCCTTCGCCCTGCCCGTTTCGTCTGTCAGGTAGAAGCCTTTCTCCGTCTTTTTGACCAGGAAATCCCCGATCACGTAGACGCTCTCGAGCTCGATCCCGTCCTTCACGAAAACGAGGGTCCCCGGTACCCTGGGCCTCCTGAACGTGCAAGTGACTTCCAGGACGTTCTTTCCGTTCGCAACGAGCCTGGTGACGTCTATCTTCTTGAAGCTTTTGTCTATCCACCATCCGGCTCCTTCGTGCTCGACTTCCTTCCCGTTGAACTTGATCCCGTACCTCTCCGGCGTCTCCATCGCCAGGTATATCTTGCCGCGCCTCTTCCTGAATTTCGCCTCGAACGAGTACCTGAGCGAGATCGAAAAATTGCTTCCCCGTTTCTCCGCTTCGCGCTGCGCTTTCCAAACCGGTACTTTCCCGCTCCAACCCCCCTCTTCGATCTTGTACTCGCAGTAATCGAGCGTTATCGCGTTCGGGTCCTTCCTTGAGACCTTCCACTCGTCCTTCAAGTCGATGGTGCGAACGACCTTTTCCCTCCGTTCCCATTTTTTGGACGCCCTCTTCGACGCGTCCAAGAGGAGGAGCGCCGAGCCCGCCGGCTGGAAGAGCCTTTTCAAGACGGTCCGCCCGTTTTCCAGCCAGCAACCAACCTCCCTGGCCGAGCCTTTCAGGAGGTCCCATTCCTCCAACCTCCCCACTCCCCTGAGTTTTATGGTCGCTTCGCAGGGCCTTTCCCTGTCCGTGTTCGCGAAGAAATAGATGTGCGCTTTGCCCGTTATCCTGTGTTGGTAGTATACGGTCTCCGCCTGCTTTCCTTCCCCGTCCAACACCTCGACGTCGCTCGGCAGCATCTCTCCAAGGGTTTCCCTGAGCTGTTCTTTGTCGCACCGCACCCTCCTTGCCGATCCAACCAAACCCTCCAACCTCCCGCTCCTCCTGCAGTCCACGAATTCGGGAACGGGTTCAACGAAAAGCAGCTTTCCGCCCGCCTCATGGAACCTTTCCAGCAGGTCGAGGGTGCTAGCCTGAATGGTAATGCACGGCGGAACGATTACGAGTCCGTACGACATGTTTCCCACGATTATCCTTCCCCCCTCGACCTTCGCGTGCTTGGCCATGACCTTCTCGTCCCCGAAGTCGTAATCCCTGTGGATCCTGCAAAGAGACTCGCTGACGTAAGCGAATCTCCTGTCGATCTCCTCGGCCTTCGAGGTATCCCTCGGGCTGTAGGCGGACCAAGCGCTCTGGATCGGGTGGATCACGAGTATGTCCGAATAAAACCTGCCTCGCGTGAGCATGTAGCTCAGCCTCGCGAAGTAGTCCGATACCAGCTTGTAATGCTTCCACCATGGCTGCTGGTAGTTTATCGAAGGCGGGTAGTCCCTCTTCCTGCACCCCCTCAGGGAGTAGAGCGAGAGGTGGTGGTTGAGGAGGTTCACGCCCAGCACGTACTCCCAATCCCCTATCCACTTCTGGTCCTCGAAGCTCAGGTTCCAGCCGCTGCAGCCGTAGGTTTCGGAAAGCACCCTTTCCTTGCCAAGCTGGTGGGCGGCGCTGCTCACCTGCTTGACGGTTACGAGGTTTTCGATGTTCCTTCCAAGGTGGTCTATGCCCGGCACGTGCATGTACTCGTAGTGGGGCATCGCCGCGCCTATGAACTTCGTCTGCACGACCAGGTTGTCCTCGCACAGGTAGTGCCCCGTGTATTCCAACTTCCTCTCCCCGCACCATTCGTATATCCTCTTCGAATATGATTCCAAGAAAAGGTCCGTGACCGTGTTCCAGAAATCCCTGCGGACGCGCGCGTAATCCCTGACTTCGTAGAAGAGGCTCGGGAGGTTGTCCAGCAAATCGTATCCGTTCCTCTCCTTGAAGATCGTAGGAAGGAGTTCGGTCCATGGCACGAAAGCCCTGCCATCCCACTCGGAAAAGTTCGGCTCGTCCGTGAATATCCCCGGTATCGTCCTACCGAATTCTGCCCCCACCTCCCTACTGTAAGCTTCGTAGGTCGATTCTATGAAAGCGTCCACCACCTTCGGGTTGAGGGTGTCTATGTAGCTGTAGCCGTTGTACCACTCGCTGTCCCCGGCCACCTCCTTCCTGAAGCCGCTGAGGGTCTTGCCTTCCGGGACCCTCGCCGCCCTGTCCTCCAGCTTTTCGAAGTCCACCACCTTCTCCCCTTCCTTCGCGCACGAGAATACCCCGAGGACGCCTCCGCGCTTCCAAACATCTTCCAGGCTAGCGGAATCCGCCTCCTCGCACTCGACCCTCTTGGTCCTGTACTCCGGACCCTTCGCGGGCACCATGCCCCCGGCGAAGCCGCTCGGCCACCTGTCCTCGTCGTACAGCCAGGCGTTCATGCCGACCTTCTTGGATTCGCGCACGACCGCCTTGATCCTACCCATCCATTCGTCCGAGAGGTAAGGCGTTATCAGCCCTATGCGGGAGTGCATGAAGAAGCCCCCGAGGCCCGCGCGCTTCATCTCCCTGACCTGGCGGCAAAGCTCGGGAATTTGCAGGTCGTCGTTCCAAGACCAGAACGGCGCGCCCCTGAAGTCCTTGCCCGGGTTCCTGAACCCTTCCTTCAACCCCATCTTGCAACGGCGCCCAAACAGGCCGCGAATCCTATAACGGTTGCCATTTGCCGCCTTGGGGCCTTCAGTAAGAGCTATCTCCTCGGGTCCGAACGTCGGCCCGAAAGGTGCCGCAGGTTGGCTGCCTACTCGCTGCTGATGATCCCGGGCCCGACGAACGTTCCCTGGCGCGTACTCCAGGCCATGTCGGGGCCCGTG
>JAFNJA010000006.1:11306-32821 GCA_017601265.1 Candidatus Brockarchaeota archaeon | reverse complement strand
AAGAAAAACGCCGGCACGTACGAGGCGAAGGTAGCCGCGGCCCTGACTTTGGCGCCTTTCATCTCCTCCAGCAGCCCCCTGAGGGAAAAATCGATCTTTCCATCCGCCGCGTGGAACCTCAGCAGTTTCGATTTGAAAGCTGGATGCGTGTGGCAATCGACGACCAGACGCCCGCACCTTGGCCTGAGGCGCTCGGCTGGCAAAGTTAAGTCTTTAAGCCGAGCGAGATCAGGGCGGGCCGGTTTCTCATGGCGCCGGTCGACGCGGAGAAGAGGCGCAGGATACTCGAGGGCATGAGGGGCGATGGGATGCAAGCGCTGGTCCTTAGGTATCCTGAGAACGTCGTCTACGCCACCGGATACTGGCCCTGTTTCGGCTGGTCCACTTGCGTCTACCCGCTTGACGGCGAACCCGTCCTGATCTTGCCCGAGTTCGAGCTGCCTTACGCCAGGAAATCGGAGTTCGGCGATCTGAGGGCGATCAGGGAGGATTACGCGGAATCGACGTTGCGGGCGGTTTCCCAAGCGGTTTCGGAGCTGAAGCTCGAGAGAGCCGTATTGGGAGTGGAATGCTCCTTCGAGACCGTCGCGGCGAACCACGTGGGTGGAGAGGCCAACTTCCCCAACGCGCCAAGCTTTAAGCGCATGAGGGCGAAACTGCGAGGATGCAAGATGGTGGACGCAACATCGCTTCTGTACCGTTTGAGGTCCGTGAAGAGCGCGCGCGAGGTCGAGAAGCTGCTGGTGGCCAACAAAATCGCGGAGAAGGGGTTGCAAGCAGCAAGGGACGCGCTCAAGCCCGGGATCAGGGAGTCGGAGCTGGCTTCTCGCGCGGAGGGGGCGATCCACTCGCGGGGCGTTGGGTACAGGGGGACGTCGAGGGCGAGGGGCTTCGCGTTCGTCATGTCGGGCCCGCTCTCGGCAGGGGCGTGGATGCCCTTCAACATCTCAACGAGCAGGAGGATAAGGGAGGGCGATCTCGTCCTGATGGAGCTGAACGCCTACGCCGACGGTTACTGGTCCGACCTCACTAGGGTTTGGACCTGCGGGAAGCCCGCCCCGAGGCAGCTCGAGATTTACGACGCCGTTTTGGGCGCGCAGAGGGAAGCCATCGCAAGCTTGTCCGACGGCGTTCCGGCCGAGAAGCCTTACCTCGAGGCCAAGAAAATCTTGAGCCAGGCCGGATACGGGGCCCATTACCCCCACGGCCTCGGCCACGGCGTCGGGGCGAGGATGCACGAACCGATCCCTGCCCTGGGACCGGGATCGAAGGAACCGTTGAGGAAGGGGATGGTCCACAGCGTAGAGCCGGGCGTTTACATCCCGGGTTACGGGGGTGTAAGGATAGAGGACGACGTCTTGGACCTGAAAAAAGGGGCGGCCTACCTATCGACCTTCGAGAGGGCCTTGGAAACTTAGCTGCGGGCGCCAAACTAGCATACCGGAGGCGGGCGTTCGATCTAGGGCCGAGCTTGGCCGGCGACCTTCTCAAGCACAGATCTCACGTCTTCGAATGAAGCGAACGGATAGTACTCCAGCCCAATCCTCTCGCAGATCGAAGCCAGCTCGCCCTTGGCGAAAAGCACCTCGGCGCAAAGAGCGGCCTCTTGGTCGGAAACGCCGTCTCCAACGAAAACGGGCGCGTAACCTTCGATACGGGACTTTTTGAGGTAGGCCGACTTGTCGTGGCCCCAGGCGCTTCCGTCCTTGAAGACGACCTTCCATGGAACCTTGCCTTCCTCGAGATGGTTGGCTTCCAGGCGCAATTCGCCCAAGTCGAACGGCGACAAGAGGCTCCGGATTATCTCCTCCAAGCCGTTGCTCAGGATCGTCAGCGGAAACCCCATCTTCCGGCACCAACCCGCGAAAGCCGGGAAGGTCGGGTCTATGACCACCACGTCCCTTAGAAATTCCAGGACCTTTCCCAAGGGAGCGTCTACCAACCCGATCTCCCAAGCCAACCACTCACTTGGCTTCAAAGCTCCGGTGGCCAACCTATCCCTCATGACTGCCCTTTCACTCGGCCTGTCGAAGATCTTCCCGAGGAGGTCTATGGTGTCCGGGTTCGAAACCGTCCCGTCGAAATCGGTGAAGACCCAAATCTTCATGTCCCTGATCGATGCCCGCGCCTCTGGGCACGCCGCAAACGGGCGGCTAGAATTCATGCCGCATCTATCCACCCAAGAAGAATGGCGTTCTTAAGCGTTCTAAACCATGCCATCGCGAAACGAGCTTGCGGAAAATGGTCAACCGTAACGATCTCGACCCGGTTCAGCCATTTCCTTCTTTTCTCGCGTGAGGGACGGTCAGCTTCGCTTGGCCTTCAGCAGGAGGCCCAGCAGAGCCAACACGAGACCGATGGCCGCCAAGGCTCCTCCGCCAACCATGATGCTCGTGGAGGACTCCTGCGCGGGGGACCTCATGCTGAATGAGGCGGCCGCGTCGTCCTCCACCAACACTTGGTAATATTGGATTTCCAGCACGTGCCTCCCGGCGGTTATGGTGGTCTCGTAGGTATCGGACGTGTTTGGGTCGGGGCAATACAGGTTAATTGTGCTCGCGCCGTCCACGAAGAGGGTGATCGAACCGTCGTCGCCGCCTATCGTGAACACGACGTCCGTGTCTTCGAGGACGTTGATGTCCATCACAGCCTTGAATCCTATGGGCTCGGGCCTGTTTGCCAGCCCAAGAGGGTCGTAATTGAAGTTTGATGGAAACGTGGCCGTTTCTATTGCGTCTCCCCAAGCGCCAAAGGTATCCCTCATGGAGTACCACGTCACCTGCCACTGTCCCGTTTCCACGGAGGTCGCTGCCGATTGGAACCCGTAGACCAGCAAGGCGGCTCCGAGGACGAAGATGGCCGTTCCCCCCGCTAGTAAACCCCTGCGCATTTACGCCTTCCAAAATCGCCATGCCGTCATAAAAACGTTTCTCGCCCTAAGCCCTTCAAACCGACCCCGGGGGGAATTACTATTGATCGGTGGAGAGCGCCAACGCAAGGACTACGTCGTTGGAACTCCGTCTACCCAACAAGTCCCCCGAAGGAAGATGAGAAAGGCAGGCACGGGCGTGAGCGCAGCCCGCGGCTTTTGAACCCCGCGGGCGCCAAGCGCATCGATGGGCGCGAGGAATGGCATGGCTCGTTGCGCAAAGGCGATCAACGGATTGAGGAAAGACTTTAAGCGTTGTCCCGATTGAGGCGGCCTCGAATCCCTGCGGGGGTAGCCAAGCTAGGTCAAAGGTCCCCCGGCCAAAGGCGGAGGACTCAAGATCCTTTCGCAAAGGCGTTCATGGGTTCGAGGCGGCCCGCAAACGGCCGCGAAACTCCCATCCCCCGCACCTTTTCCCGAGCCAACGCGTGCCTCCGCGCAACGGGAACAAGTTCGGTTTGGTTAGCGCTCCCAGCCTCCCTTTTTTAAGCAGCGCATATGGTGGGGTGACGCACCAGCCTCTGTGGCGATGGTCGGCACGGAGCACCCTCAACATCCCGCGGCCGATCGGGTACTTGGGCGCTGAGAACGGCGAATTAGGAGTCTTCTTCACGCGCCATGGCCGGAGGCGCTCGCCAGATTAGTGAAAGAGCTTTTCTGGAAAAACTTGCCTTCCATCGCGCCGATGAGAAAACGGCCAATGAGCATGCGGAAGCTACGCGGCCTTCGGGCGCCTTCCGACGTGCTCGAAGGAAGCGCGACTTTAAAAGGCGGCACCGCCGCCATCTGGAAAGCGTCGTTGCGCATGAATAACAAGGTTGGGAAACGGGCCGGACCCTTCGGCGCGAAGCCGGTCCGGATCTTCAACACCATGAGCAGGAGGAAGGAGGCGGTCAAACCCCTGAAGGACAGAAGGATCGGGCTTTACACGTGCGGCCTAACGGTGTACGACTACGCGCACATCGGCAACCTGAGGACCTACTTTTTCGAGGATTTGCTGAGGAGGGTTTTGGAGTACAACGGGTACAGGGTGAAGCACGTCATGAACATAACAGACGTGGGGCACCTCACCTCCGACGCGGACGTCGGGGAGGACAAGATGGAGGTTGGCGCCCGGAGGGAGAGGAAGACCGCTTGGGAGATCGCCGACTTCTATTCGAAGAAGTTCTTCGAGGACATCGAAGCCTTGAACATACTGAAGCCCCACGTGGTGGCCAAGGCGACCGACCACATAGGGGAGATGATCGATCTGATCCGGAAGCTGGAGAGGAAGGGGTACACTTACAGGATAGACGACGGCGTTTATTTCGACACGTCCAAGGCAAAGGGCTACGGGAAGCTGGCCAGGCTGAAGCTGGAAACCCTGATGCCGGGGGCGAGGGTCGAGGTCAACCCCCAGAAAAGGAACCCCCACGATTTCGCCCTCTGGAAGTTTTCTCCAAAGGGCGCGAAGAGGGACATGGAGTGGGATTCCCCCTGGGGTGTAGGCTTCCCGGGGTGGCACATCGAATGCTCGGCCATGTCGATGAAGTACTTGGGGGAAAGTTTCGACATCCATTGCGGTGGCGTGGACCACATACCGGTACACCACACGAACGAGATCGCCCAATCCGAGGCGGCGACGGGGAAGAGGTTCGTCAAGTACTGGGTGCACGGCGCCCACCTCGTGGTCGAGGGAAAGAGGATGGCGAAGTCGCTGGGCAACTACCTCACGCTCAAGGACTTAATCGACAGGGGGCACGACCCGCTTTCCCTGAGGTTCTTCTTCCTCCAGGCCCACTACAGGAGCCAGCTCAATTTCACTTTCCCCGCGCTGGACGCGGCCCAGAAGGCGCTGAACTCCGTTTACGAATTCGTGCGCAGGCTCGCGGCCCACAAGGGAGGCAGGAAGAACTTGGCCGTCGGGAGGTTGACGGAGGGGTTGAGGGCGAAGTTCCTGGGCGCCGTCAACGACGACTTGAATACGCCAAAGGCGCTGGTTTGCTTGTTCGATTACATGAAGCGTCTCAACAGGTTGAGGGACGAAGGAAAGATGCGCAGATCCGACGCGAAGTCGGCGTTGAAGGCGGTGTTGGGCTTGGATCGCGTGCTGGGCCTGAACCTCGAGCGGGCTTTGAAGGAGGAGCGCCTGCCTGAGGGAGCCGAGGAGTTGATCAAAGAGAGGGAGGAAGCCAGGAGGAGGAAGGAGTACGCGAAAGCCGACGCCATAAGGGAACGGCTCAGGTCGGAATTCGGAATAGCCTTGGAAGACACCCAAGAGGGCGTGAGGTGGAAGAGGATCGGCGCCGCGCCCGGAAGCGGGCCCTCCTGAGCGGTATCCAATCTTACCGATTCAGGAGCAATCCCGCCTTTCCGATAAGATCTCCATCGTGTTCCGGCGAGCTAGGAGCGTTCGTAAGTGAGATGCGGTAGGCGGGAAGTCCAGGCTCGCGAAGAGCCATTTGAACCCGCGTCATGGCCGTTCCGCCTAGGCGATGGCAGGACCAGATCTTAGACCAGGCAGCCCAAACCTTCGACGAGGATTTTCTGGACGACTACCGCACGGCTCACAAAGCGGCCAATGTGCAAAGATATGTCTTGCGCCGGCCGTCTCGCGCCGCGAGTAAGCCGGCCCGTCAAGTTTTGTCCGATTTCGGATTAAGCCGGCTGGCGCGCCCCTCAAGCACCGGGCTCCGGAAACTCCGGTGAAAAAGAAACCGAGAGGCCCTCCAACCTTCGGTCAGCGCCCGACAGCTTGGGGGATTTGGGGTAAATTTGGGCAATAATTTATGTAAGGAACGTCTTTTCGCCTTCCGGGCGGTGGTCCCGGTGCTCAAAGACCTGGTAGTGCCCGGCAAAGAGAGGCCCAGGTTCGTCTTCTTCGGCGGCAAGGGAGGGGTCGGCAAGAGCTCGATAGCGGCGGCGACGGCCGCTTGGCTAGCCAAAAACGGCTACAAGACGCTCCTTGTCTCGACCGACCTCCAGAAGAGCCAAAACGACATACTCCAGCAGGAGATAGGCGGCGAGGAGACTCCCGTTAAGGGATTGGAGAACCTGAAGGCCATCAACGTGGACGCGAAGGAGAGCATAAGGAAGCACCAGCTCGAAGTTATGAAGAAGATAGAGTCCCTGAAAGGAAACGACTGGGAGATCCAGTTCCTGAAAGAGCACTGGGAGAAAAACCCAATCCTGCCCTGCGAGACCGCCTCCTACAACGTTTTCGTCGAGTACCTCAACTCCAACTCCTACGACGCCATAGTCTTCGACACAGCTCCCGGAGGCCACAACTTCGAGATGATCGGCTACCCCTGGAGGCACCTCAGCAATTTGAAGAGGAGCATACTAGCAAAGAAGGAGGTTGCCGACATTACCGGCAAGGTGGCCGAGATCGAGCTCTTGGAGAAGATGAGCGAGGACAACGTGAGGGCGATAGAGAAGCTGAACTCCGACCAGACCACTTACCTCCTCGTCCTTCACCCCGAGATGCTGCCCGTCTACGAGGCCAAGCGGATACAAGAATCTCTGCAACCCTACGGCATAAAGGTCAAGGGGATCGTGCTCAACGAGGTCCTGCCGGAGGAGCACTGCACCGGGGAGTTCTTCTCGAAGAGGAGGAAACTCCAGGAGAAGTACATTAGCCTCGTGAAGAAAGAGTTCCCGGAGTTGGAGGTCGGCGAGGTGAGCATGCTCGAGACAGAGGTGGTTGGCCTCGAGGCGGTCGAGAGGGTGGCGGAGAAACTCTACGGATAATTAAGCGGAAGGAGGTGAACGGCGAGGATGAAGAAGGTGAAAAAGAAGGCTGCAAAGGCAGCGGCCGAAGGTTCGAAGGTCGTGCTGGACGTTTTCCCTGCCGGAATCTGCGGCTGCGGGCAGAGGGAAGGGGAGAACGCCGAGCTCTTCAAGCTCGTGAGGGAAGTCAAGGAAGACTTCAAGGGAAAGGTCGAGGTGAACGTGGCCGAGTACGGCACCAAGATCGACGAGGCGTTCGAAAAACTCAACAAGGTGCTGGAGGCGAGCGGGAAGAGGAAGCTCGCCAACCTGGGCCTCGGGTCGCAACTCTTCAGGACTCTGATACCCCTGGTAGCCTTGAACGGGAAGATGGCTTTCGTGGCGGAGGTCCCAAAGAAGGAAGCGCTTTACGCGAAGATCGAGGCCGCCATGAAGCGGGCGTAGAAAGGGCCGGAGGAACCTTCCTCTTTCCGCCAAGCCCAAGAGCGCTTATGGAAAAGGGCGAAGCCGCCCGCCCCGCGGATCCGAGTTGACAATAATCAACGCTGCCGCCAGCCTTTTTCCCGCGTTCCGCTTCGTGAGTGCTTATAAGTTGGAAAAAGGTTGGAAGGAAGATGGCTTCTGTTCTCCCGCGAGGCCGGCTTGGTAAAACGAGGCTGCTCGCGCTGACCGCCCTCTTCGCCTCCATCCACGGTTTGTCTTCCGCGGTTCCCGGTCCTTGGGGCCCTCCCGAGGTCGCGAGGAGCTTCGTCATATTCGTCGAGTCGATCGAAGGCATCGCCTTGGGCCCGCTCGCCGGTTTCCTCTCGTCTTCGATCGGCTGCGTCTTGGGCAGGATCTTGAGGCCGAGGGAGGAGGGGTTCCTGCTCAGCGTTTCTTTCGGCATGGGCGAGGCTTTCGCCGCGCTCGTAGCCGGATCGATGTTCAAGAAGAGGTGGTTCCTCGCCCTTGCCGCCTACTCCGCCATGCTCCTGGCCTTCCTCGCCGACCCTCTGACGCGGAGCGCCGGGATCCCTCTCTGGGCCCTCTGGAACACCTTCGCCGCGCTTCTCCTGATCCCTCCCACCCGCCTCGCGGTGAAAAAAGCCATGGGCGAGCGCGGGGGAGCCAAGAGGCTGGGCGCAGCCGTCTGCATGGTAACGTTCGTGAGCACGGAGGCGGACATGCTTTTCAGGATATTCCTCCTAGTGCCCATGAGGTTCTACCTCTTGTACCCGATACCGATCGAGTTTTTGCCGGCCGTTTTCGTGGTTGGCGCGCTCGTGACGCCGATAGAGGCGGCGCTTTCAACGCTCGTCGCGGCGGTGCTTGCCGTTCCCGCGTTGAAAGCGATCAGCAAATCGACCGAGTGGCCGGTCACCTGATCCAGAACGGCAAAAAGTATTACCTCGAATCTGCCTGCGTAATTTCTCAATCGCGTTTGTACGAAAGATAAAAATCCCTTGACCGTTCGAGTTGCTCCTCGATCGCGATGTTGAAGAACGATCTGACCGAAGTCGTGACTTTGCTGAAGATACAAGAGAACAAGCTGGACGGAGTGGCAAACCGATTTTCGGAAAGGGGTAAGCAGCTTTTCGAGAAGTGCGTACTTGCCCAGCAGCAGAAAGACCACGGAAGGGCGGCGGTGTACGCCGAGGAGATCGCCCAGCTCAGGAAGATGTCCAGGGTCGTCTTGAGGAGCCAGCTTTCGTTGAAGCAAGCCGCCCTCAGGATCGAAACGCTCCACGACTTCAAGGACGCTGGAGTCGTTTTGGGCCCGATCGTGAACCTCGTCAGCCAAATCAGCAACGACCTCAGGGGCGTAGTTCCGGAGGTGGCAAACGGGTTGGAGCGCATCGACGACATGCTCCAGACCATGATGGTCGAGACCGGAAGCGCAGGCGGGTTCCCGCTCGACGAATCGGCGCACAGCGAGGAAGCGAGGAAGATATTGCAGGAAGCCTCGGAGATTTCGGCGGCGCGCATGAGGGGCAAGTTCCCGGACCTGCCCGAGGCTTACGGCCAACTCGAGGAAAAGCCCGAGGCGTCGGGCCAGTAAGAAGCTGGAAATCCTTCCGCCCGGCGATCGGTTTATCTAAAGATCCGGCCGACCAAGCCCTCCGATGGCAGACGCCGTGCAGCTCCACGTAGGCATAGACGACACGGACTCCCCCGCGGGAGGCTGCACGACTTTTCTCGCCTCCCTCATGGTCGAGGTCCTGATCAGGGAGTTCGGGGCCAGGTTCACCGATTACCCGCTCCTCGTCAGGCTCAACCCCAACATACCTTGGAAGACGAGGGGCAACGGGGCGGTCTGCCTCAGGATGGAGGTGCCGCGCGGCGACGTGGACGGGTTGAAGAAGCGCCTGGTCGAAATGGTGGAGAAGCATTCCGACATGCGGGCTCCGGACACCGATCCGGCCATCGCGTTCTTGGAAGGTGATCGCGTCGGAGACGGCTTCAGGAGGTTCTACGAGGAAGCCCTCAGGAAGGTCGTCCCCATGGATCGAGCCCTGGCGTTTGCCAGGCAAGCAGGCTGCGAGGTGCGCACGTACAAGACGGACAAAGGCGTCGTGGGCTGCCTGGCCGCGATAGGCTCCCACCTCGACGGCGACTTCACCTACGAGTTGATATCGTACAGGAGCAGGGAACACTGGGGCAAAAAGAGGATGTTCGACGCGTCTTCGGTGCTGGCGATGGACGCGTCATCGCGCGGGACGTTCAACAACGTCGATCCAGAAACGGGCAGGATCCTGATCGCGCCACACGGAAAAGATCCGGTTCTCTTGGGGATAAGGGGCGAGGATCCCGCGGCGGTCCTCGGGGCTTTCCGCGCCCTTAGGATACTAGAACCCGTGGAAAGGTGGACGATCTTCAGGAGCAACCAGGGAACGGACGCCCACCTTCCTCCGTTCCCGAAAGCGGTATCTTCCATCGAACCTTTCGAGTCCGCGTGCATCGAAGGCTCGGTCAGTAGCTACCCCCGAAGGATCCAAGGCGGGCACGCGATCTTTTCGGTAAGGGACGAGACCGGCGAGCTCGAGTGCGCGGCGTACGAGCCCACTGGCGGTTTCAGGGACGTGGTTTCCAACCTCGTGCCCGGCGACCGCGTGAGGGCGTACGGGGGGATCAGGTTGCTCGAGGACGGGAGGAAGACCCTCAACCTCGAAAAGATCGAGGTCATCGAGCTCGGGCATGTTTTCATCCACGTTCCCCCAACCTGCCCACGCTGCGGCATCAAGTGCAAGTCGTCGGGCTTGAGGCAGGGTTACAGGTGCGTGAAGTGCGGCGCGTGGTTGGGGGGGAAAAAGGCGATAGCGTGCCGAAGGGAGATCGAGGTTGGCACGTTCCTTCCACCGCCGAGGGCGCACAGGCACTTGACCAAGCCTTTGTGCAGGTACGGCATACCTGGGAAGCGCCCCCCTGCCGGACCCGCCGAACCTTGGCACATGCCCTAATCTGCCGCGGGCAGGCGGTCACAACGCCTCCTACCCGGGCTGCAGCCTCAGGTCGAGGAACGAGACCAGGTACTTGAAGGCAGAAAGCCCGGCCCTTTGGTTCGGTTCCGGGTTTTCGCACGGGACGACCACCCCGACTCCGTCCAAGCCGAGCAACCTCGCGAGCCCGACCGCGACCCCCGCGTACCCTTGTACGACGCTTTTCTCCAATATGGTGGCTCCCTGGACGGCCGCCCTCCTCGCCAAAGATGGGCGGGAGGCGAAAACCTTGATCCCGTCCCTTTCGCTCCCGATCGCCCCGTCTACGGCTATGAGCCGGGCCGCCCCAAGCCTCTTCGCGGTGGAAACGACGTGCTCAATAGTGCCGTAAAATTGCCTGGCATCCAGCTGGTTTACAACGGCGTCCCCGGTTATGGCCAGTATCCTGGGCTCGTGCCTTTTTGAGAGGTAGTACTCGATGGTGGGCAGCCTCCCGAAGCCGTCGCCCTGGGAGATCAAGAAGTCAGAAAGGGCGGGCGTAGAGCACTCGCCGATCTTGTCTGGGCGCAGCAGGTCGATCAGGAGGTTCAGGCAGATTTTGCCGACGCTCCCCCAGCCGTACATTCCGAACACGGCGGTCGAACCTTTGGCATCCGCGCCAGGCTCGATCCTTTCGAAGAGGGCCATGCCCTTCTACCCTAAACCTTCTTGAACTTTTCGTAGAATTCCATCAGGAGCTTCGTCCCCTCGTTCTCCGTGTTTAGGGCCAGGATCTTCATCTGGTCCCCGACCTTGTCCATCTTCACGAACCCCATCTCGACCAGGGGCTTCACGATCCTCGAGACCGTCGAGGCCGAGCACCTCATGTCCCTCGCGAGCCCCGCTTGGCTGTAGACCTTGGAGCTGTTCGACAGGAGGAGCTCGAGGGCGCGCGTCTGCTGCTTGCTCGCGAACACGGAAGCGAGTTTCGGCATGGCGCACCTTTGAAGGCGCCAGGAGATAAATGAATCCCTCGCGTCAAAAAGGTTTCCAACCTCTTGGCAAGCGCGTTTTGCCACCGAGGCTCAAGGGACGAAAAAAAGTTCCCTTTCAATCGATAAATGGGCTTCGCGGTTCGAATTAGGTCCCATGGAGTGGGATTGCGGCGCGCCATGGTACCACGGTCCGCCCCTCAAGCTCGAGTTCGTACGAAGAGGAAGCACGATCGCGCAAGATCGGGAATTGGCAAGGGTTTTCTCCCATAAGCATACGATCGTTTTCATATCAGACGACGGAAAGATCAAGCGCGACGGCAAGGTGGCGGGTTTCCTTTGACGCGTAACAGAAGCCATAAGGGCGGGGGATGTCCGCCCTCACCCGCGCTCTTCGATCGGATGCGGGAAAGAGTGGATGGCAGATCGCGACCTGAAAGTCGAGCTTTTGCGCCCAACCGAGGTCCTCGAGGAGGAGGTTCTGACTGAAGCGGAGGTCAACGATCTAAAGAGTATGGCGCGCTCGAAGGATCGGCGATTCAAGCGTTAGCTTCCTTTTGGTCGGATTTCAAAAATGTCTCTTACAAGCGCGCACTTTTGCCGCTTCACCCAGCAAGTTCTGAGACCTAGGTTCGCACCAAATCGGCGCGCGCTCGAGTTAGGAAAAGGCCGCAAGCGGCGCCCGTCAAGGCATGATCGCAGTGAGTTGCCGTTGGACCGTCTTACAGCACGGTTCTTGCGCCGCTCCGTGCCGCCACCTCAACGATTCCCTCAGCGTCTTGGACGCCAATATGACGCACAGCACGACAGCGATGAAAAAGGGCAGGAACAGGAACGCGAAGAAGAACAGGTGGGGATTAGTGCTCGGGACGGTCCTGCGGGCGCCGGGCATCGGCAGCATGCCCGCCAGAATCGGAAGGGCGTACATGAGCATGAGGAGTGGAACCAGCACGACAAGCGTCAACCACAAAGGGTTCTTTTCCTCGCCGCCCTTGTTGTTGGTCACTTTCCCCAAATCAAACCTGGCAACCCAGCACGGCTCTCCAGTTTTAGCCTTTTCCATCGCCTCTAGGCCACTTCGATTCGACGGGTGATGGCTGGATGGTTGGTGCGCAACCCCCGGAATCTGAGGATTATAGCGGCCAAGCAGAACGTCTTGCCAAAAAGAAGATCGTAGTTAACCCTCCGAGGTAGGCACTTTTTAGCGAGATTTGTACAAGACTTCCCAATCTCCAATCAAGGGGAGACTTCAGCTAATGGGTACGGCGCTTCCCCAGGTAGAAATGGATGGCGACCAGCGGGATCGTGAGAATCAAGATGCCCAACGGGAATTCGGGAACCATGACCATGGTATAGGAGGCCGTGGAACTTCCAGATGGGCACCTATCGATCTTCGTCCCACCTTGGGGGCCGGGCAGGAGCGTTGTCGTCGACGAACCGCAATAGGTTCGCCCAACGATGTTCGTGACGGCGTATCCGGTAGCGCCTAGCGACGTCAGGTAGCTCCTCTTCACCTCCAGCTTGACGTAGCCGTAGTTAGATGAAGTGGAGTCCGTAAGCTTGAACGCGGTGTTCCCGGTTCCCGATTCGTAGCGCGTCCCCGAGGCTATGTCGCTCGCGCTCTTGTCTATGGTTTCAGCGGCCGTCCAAGAGCCGCCCGGTTTGTAGCAGAGCGCGAACTTTCCGCGCGATGATGCGGTGGCCACGAACATCATCGAGAAATCCATTGAGCCGATCGTGAAGTTGACCTCGTACTTCTCTCCCAAAGCCATTCGAGAGACCCTGAAACCTATGAGGGCGTAATCCAGCTTTATCGCGAAGGCAAGGCTGTCGGCGTCGCTCCCGGCCTGGAGGCCCATCACCCCGGTCTTCCCGGCTATGTCGTAGGACCCGTCGATGTAACGGAAGCGGACCTTGTACGGGCTTGTTCCCGTGACGTAGGCCAGGCCTATCTTGCCTCCGCAGTCCTTGTAGAACGAAGTAAACCTGTCGCCTGCGGGGATGGTATCGGTCGTTTCGTCTATCCAATCGGTCGGATTCGTATCCCAGGTTCCGGCTTGGTTTTTCTTCTTGTAATAGACGTGGTTTGCCGTTGGAGAGTTTGCCCAGAAGCAGTACAGGGTATTAATCGCCGTATCCAGGCTTACTACGACCGAGGTCGGGGATCCGCCGGATTGGACTACCGTCTCCGAACTGAAGGAGTTGGTGGAAGATGTATACTTGGTGTAGCGGACGTTTGTGCTGTCGGTGAAGCACAGGTGAACGTCATCGCCTTCGTTTGTTGCTGACCACCCCTGCCCGTTCACGTATCCGGACGTGATCACCTCAGAGGCCCAGCTTCCGGTCCATTTCCTTCCCCTTATCTGGAATCCGTTTGAGGTGTAAAGGACGAAGGCGTACCCTGAGGTCAATGGGACTGGTGTAACCACGGTCGCAGATGCGCTGAAGGTGGAGAGTTGGTAAGGGAAGTTGGTTGCAGCAGACCAAGTGCCGTCGATGTTGTTGTTCCTCGTCACCCAAGGGTATCTTGTCCCCGCTGAAGAATCGTAAAGCCTGTACCCGATCCAAGCCCTTCCATCAGTGGCCACCATTATGCTCGGCGCATAATACGTTATGGTCGAGCCTCCAGCGGCGACGGCGGTCTGCTCGGCCGCGCTCCACGTCACGGTTCCGCCTGAGTTCGGGGTTCCGCGCCTGTAGTATATCGGGGTGTTGGCGCTCTGGGGGGTGTAAGCGTAGTGGAAGTAAGTTCCGTCGAAAAACACGCTGAACGTGTCGCCATACGTAACGCTTGTCCTTGCCGTCGTCGAGGAGCTCCAAGTCAAGCCGTCCCTGCTCGTTCGAAACACCATGTTCGTTCCATCGGAGTAAAATGCCCAGAAGAGCCCGTTCGCATAGAATATCTTGCGTTGGTGCGAGTAGGCCGTTGGGTAGTTGTTCGAGATCGACGAAGCGACGGTGCTCGCGCTAGGTTGAGTCCAGTCGGAAGAACCCGTTCCGGAGAGGTCGCTTAGGCTCGGATCGGTGGCCGAGGCATTTGGGATCGTGCAGGATAGGAGGACCAGAATGGCCAAGATCGTCCTTTTCTTTTCCATACCAACCACCTTCTTCCAACAACCGTATCAATGCCCCAATTCCGGGAGATTTCGGTTTATGCCGCGGGCCGCGCGCTCCTGCCTTTATTATCGATTGATCTCCAATAACTTTGAGTCTTGATTAGTAAAAATGACAAAATTCCGCAATTAATGGGGAATTCTTGGTTGAGATTAAGTGGAACGTGGGAATGTAGTTAGGTTTTTCGGATCGCTATCCACCCTAGGAAGGCTGCAATCCCTCGATCGCCCTCGGTGACCCGATTTAGGGCTCTCGAAAGAGAAATCCCCGGCTCATTTCGCCAGCTTTCCTGCTATGGGTGGACAGTAGGTGCTGGAGGCGGGAGTTTCGCGCTTCCTTGGCGCTTCGAGCCCGCGATTTCCAGATATCTCCCGGATTATGAGTCGCGTCCCCTTTTCTGGCGCTCTAGTCTACGGGAAATACCTAACCAGGCTGCCCTCCTCGCGCTTAAAGGCGCGGGTCTGAGCCACTCCAGCGGGTTCCGGTCGAAACCCTCTTCCTTAAAACTTTGACGGGTTCCCCTTGGCCTCCGTTTTCGCGTTTCAACCGCACGCTTGCCCTGCGGTCTTTGCTTTCCTCACCATCCTGGCCGCGTCCTCGTACATCTTGACCGTGTGGAAGGCGACCATGACCCTCTTCCCCCCTCTCAGGTGCTCGCCGGCTTTGCGTACCACCTTATCCATCTGGTCGCCCCTGAGGCTGTACTGGTTGCGGCCGGTCGTCTCCCTCGCAGGGCCGAATATCCTCGCGTACACGAGGTCGTTCGCGTAAACGGGTTCCTGGTAGGAAATGTCAACCGAATGGGTAACGTCGGCCTCGGCCAGGACCTTCCGCAGGGCCTCCCTCGCGCTTGCGGACCCCCAGAGCCTCCCCCTCGTCTCGAAGGCCAACTTGAACCTCCCCCTCTCGGCTTCGTTGAAAAACTCCCTCGCCCTCGCGAGGTTTTCCTCGGAAGGTTCGAAAGACGGCGGCATCGTGTAGACCAAAGCCTCGCTTCGAAGCGCTTCGCAAAGCCTCTTCATGTATTCCTGAGCCTTAACGGTCTCCTCGCAGAGCAGCAATTTGCGCCCGTGCGTTATCTCCCTGTTGGCCCTGACGGCGAAGACGAAGTCCTCCGGAACCCTTTTCCTCCAACCGTACGCGGCCCTAAGCGTGGGATAGGCGTAAAAACTCGAGTTGACCTCGACGAATTTGAAGCACTTGGAATAGCTGACCAGCCTGTCGGACGGGACCAAGAAGTAGTGCCACCCTCCCGCCCCAACGTACAAACCCGGAACGGGGGCACGCGGCATTTCGTTCAACACCCCTACCACCTCCCCCCTTAATGCGCATGTTCCCGAAGCAAGGGGCGCGAATCATCGCGTCCCCGACGCCGCGAGCTGGCCGCGTCAACGGCCCTCCACGGTCCTGAAGGTCCACGCCATCCGATCCGCTTCAAGGCTTTCCAATATCTCCTGGGCCACCTCTGAAGGCATCGCGAGGAGCGCGGCGCCCAGGTGCTTGCACAACCTCCTTTGCCCCAAGCCCTTGCCCCAGTCTCCGCAGTCGTGCACCACCTCCCTGCTTACGGGATATATGGCAAACCCGTAGTCTTTGACGCGCCCCCTCACGGCCTCTTTCGACGCCTCTTCGAGCACGACCTGCCCGGCCGGGATCTCCCTCGCCCTCCGGAGTCGCGCAGAGTCCATGACGGCCTCCAGGAGGCGCTCAACCCTTCCGGGCTTTTCGTCCCGTCCGAGCGATCCAGGTAGCGAGAGCTTGGGCCCGTGTTTGCCGGCCCCATCGATGTACTCGGTGATCCTCTTCCGGACTGCAACCTGCTGGGGCGTCGCCGCTCCCAGCATCTCCATGATCCTCAGGCAGTTCTCGGGCGCGTAGCCCCTGAAGTGGTTGTTGAACATCCCGTACGTTTCCTTCGCCTTCTTCCGCACCTCCTCGAGCTTGGGGACCCATTCCTCCAGCTGGTCGTCCGTGTACCTGTAATCGAACCAAGGGGCGCTTCCGCGCCCGTGCCACCTCACGTACGCGAAATCGGCCGTGACGTGGACGTCCGGCGGAAGGAGGGGCTCGTCCACGATCGTGTACGCGACGCCGTGCTTCCTGAGGAGCGCCCAAGTCTCTTCCCTGAGCCACGACGGGTGCCTGAACTCCACGGCGTACCTCAAGTCCGTCGGCAGCCCCTCGAGGAAGGCCGCGAGGTTCTCGAAGCTCTTGAACTTGAAGCTCGGGGGGAGTTGGATGAGGAGGGCGCCGATCTTCCTGGCCGTGTTCAGCGGGCGCATCAGCTGGAGGAACCTTTCCGTCCCCTCCCTGAGCTTTCCGCCCGGCTCGAGCTCCAACTCGTGCGTTATGAGCTTCGGGAATTTCGCCGTGAACACGAAGTCCCTGGGCGAGCTCCTCGCGAGCCCGAGCACCATCCCCGACGTCGGGTACTTGTAGAAGGTGGAATCTATCTCGACCGCCTTGAAGATCCGGCTGTAGTAGCTGAACTTCTTCTCCCTTCCGGGGTAGAAAGGGCCGACCCACTCTTCGTACGACCAACCCGAGCATCCGAGCAGGATCGTCAAGGTTCGCGGCTCCGGGAAGATTCAGCGCGCCCTCCGCTTAAAGGCCCCGCCCGTGACCCCGCCCAGGATCACGAAAACCCCCAGCATTATTAGGAGGAGGCCCATCGCGCCCGCGGCGCTCAAGGCGCCCGAACAATATTCCTTGGTAAAATATCCGAGCGCCAAAAGGAACGCGCCGCCGAGCGCCGATCCCAAGGCGCTGGATACCCCAAGCCCGAGCGGCACCTTGATGGCGGCGAGCAGGAAGTTCCACGCGGCGAGCATGTAAACGAACACGACGAAGGCGTCGTAAACGTCCGGGAATGAGGCGTAAGGGGGAAGGTCGCGGTACCTTCCCATGCTCCTGAAGAAATCGACCGCCCTGCCCGGCAGGTCGGCGTTCTGGGACCAAATGAAACCCAATACCACGAGAAGGACCCCGAACGAAGCGAAGTCGACCATGCCGCTTACGCGCTTTCTCCTCTCATTTTCCATGACAAACATGCTCCAGGCTCGGAACTTCACTATAAAAGCGAATCGCGGAGCTCGAGGGGCGCCGGGAGCGGGATTTTCACACCCTGGCTCAGTGGTCTGTGCCTGCGAGCCTTGGCCCGCAGCTTGAATTCGCGAACGCCGAACGCGTTACCCGCGCGACACGGAGTGTCACAGACTTTCCGCAAGGCCTTTAGCAGGCCTGCTCCCTACCAAGCTGGGAGATCCCGGCAACCTCCCGTCGCCGGCTCCGGCTATAAATCCTTTGCAACCCGCTCCGGGTAACGGCCAAAGCTGCAACCCAGCTCAAGCCCGGGAGCCGACGGGCAGCGCTTTTCGGAGCAGGTTGGACCGCTTTCAGCGCCTTGCCGAGCCTCCCGGACGCGCCGGAGGCTCGATCCGCAAAGGACTCCGTTCGTTTTGGGCGGATCTTCAAGTTCTCCGTTTTTCGCGCCAAAATTCCGAGCGGCCACGCCCTACAAAGGGTGGGCACCGCGTGTCCCACCACTGGGTATCTCCTTCCTCATCGACGGGATTCCTCCCTGCTCAGTCGGATCCGCCTTGTTGGTGGATTTTTCCGCGGCGGGCGACGAAGTCGCCTCAACCAGGATTCCCGTACCTCCTATTAAGCAATGCCCATGGGCCGCCTTCCCAGCTCCGGAAGGCCGGCTCAAAGCCTTTGCGGGGCTTGCATCCGCCGGCTCGAACGTTTTTTGGTCGGTGGCACTGGCCGATTCCGTTCTCGGAGGGATGATGCGAAGAAGAGATATGTCCCTCCGAAGACGGTAGCCGTTCGAAGATGAGTGGCCGCAAAGCTCCGCCTAAGGAGGGTCGCTGAACGTGGTTAGCTTGGCGGAGAACGCCAAGAAGATACTGCTCGCGCTTGGAGCCGCGGGAGGCAGGAGGTCCGTGCGAGACATTGCGGCAGCCACCGGCCTCGACATCGCGGCCGTCACCAGGGGTTCGCTGTCGCTATCGGAGCGCGGGCTCGTGGCGATCGAAGCGAGAAGGAGGCCGGTTGCGAGGCTGACCCCGGAAGGCGAGTCCTACGCCCGGGACGGCCTCCCGGAAAGGAGGTTGCTCGCCGACTTGGCCAAAGCCGGCGGGAGGATCCGGGCCCGGGACGTGCCCTCCGTAACTTCCGTGCAAGGCTCGATGGTGCCCGTAGCCCTGGGTTGGTTGAGGAAGAAGAACTGGGCGAGGATCAGGAAAGAGGGGGGAGACTCGATACTGGAAGTCGAACGGTCGCCGCCCGCGGAGGGCCCGGACGAGGAGCTCATCAGGTTTCTCGGGGAAAGGAAGTCGGCTTACGTGGACGAGCTTGGCGCGTTGTCGGGCGCCTTGGAGGTCCTGGCCAAGAGGAATCTGGCAACCGTGACCGAGGAGGCCGAGAGGGACCTCGTCTTGACCGATTCGGGCAGGAACGCCTTGTCCGGCGGAATCGTCCTGGAAGAGGGAGTGTCCTCCCTCACCCACAACATGCTGGCCACGGGAGCCTGGAGGAAGGCGAAGCTCCGGAGGTACGACATCCAGGCTTCGGTCGCCCCGACTTGGCCCGGGAAGAAGCAGCCTTACCTCCGCTTCCTCGACGACCTGAAGGAAAGGCTGGTCGGCCTCGGTTTCAAGGAGATGCGCGGGCCGATCGTCGAACTGGCCTTTTACAACTGCGACGCGCTCTACATGCCCCAGGACCATCCTGCGCGCGAAATACACGACGTGTACTACGTCAAGGAACCGAGAGCCGGCGAGATCGGCATGCCTGACGTCTTGGACAGGGTGAGGAGGACTCACGAGAACGGTTGGAGGACCGGATCCAAGGGCTGGCGTTACGCTTATTCCTTGAGCGAGGCCAAGCGCCTCCTCCTGCGCAGCCACACCACGGCCGTCAGCGCAAGGATGCTGTTGAGCGAGCGCCTCGAGATCCCAGGCAAGTACTACTCGATCGCCAGGTGCTTCAGGCCCGACGTCGTCGACAGGACGCACTTGACGGAGTTCAACCAGGTCGAGGGCATAATCCTCGGAGAGGGTTTGTCGCTCCAGGACCTTCTAGGCGTCCTCGCCACGTTCGCCGTTGAGATAGCGGGCGCCACCAAGCTGAGGTTCGTGCCCGACTACTTTCCTTTCACCGAGCCCAGCATCGAGCTCAACGCCTACAAGGAAGGCTACGGCTGGGTGGAGTTCGGCGGCTCGGGCATATTCAGGCCGGAGCTCACGAAGCCGCTCGGCATCGACGTCCCGGTCTTGGCTTGGGGACTTGGCGCCGACAGGTTGTACATGATGAAGGCAAAGATAGACGACATAAGGGCCCTGTTCACCCAGGACCTCGATTACTTGAGGGGTAAGGAGCTGGTATAGCGTGCCCACGATCGACATCCGCCTGAGCGACCTCGAGTCGCTTCTTGGCGCGGAACTTCCAAAGGAAGTCGACAAACTGAACGAGGTGCTTTCTTTCATCAAGGCCGGCGCAACTCCCGCTGGAACGGGGGCTGGCTCGATCGAGGACCTGAGGATCGAGTTGAGGGACGGGAACAGGCCGGACCTCTGGAGCGTCGAGGGGATGGCCGTCAGCCTCCGCGGCTTCCTCGGGATAAGGAGGGCGAGCAGGTGCAGGATCGCGGGGAGCTCCGGAACGACGGTAAGCGTCGACCCACGCCTCAAGGACATAAGGCCTTTCATATGCTGCTCGGTAGTCAAGGGCGTCAAACTGACCGACAACGTCATAAGGGGTTTGATGCAGCTCCAGGAAAAGTTGGACGAGACTTACGGGCGGAGGAGGAGGCGCACCTCCATCGGCCTCTACGATTTCGATCTCGTTCGGCCGCCGCTGACGTACGGGGTATCCAGGCCGGACGAGTTCAGCTTCGTCCCGCTCGGCTTCAGCGAAAAGATGACGCTGGGCGAGATATTGGAGCGGCACCCGAAGGGAGTCGAGTACGGGCACTTGATAAAGCACCACCCGGTTTGGCCGATACTCCATGATTCAAGGAGGAACGTCCTTTCCCTCCCGCCGATCATAAACTCCAACGATCTCGGGAGGATAACCGAGGACACGAAGAACGTCTTGGTGGAAGTGACCGGCACGTCCGGCGAGACGGTCTCGAACACGCTCAACATCGTGACGCTATCGTTGGCCGAGAGGCGCGGAAGCGTGTACTCGGTCCGCGTGAAGTACCCGTACGGCGGGCGAAGGAACGTGGTCACGCCGATCCTGAAGCCCGGCAGGATCAAGGTGTCGCTGAGCGAGACGAGCAGCCTCCTGGGGCTTCCGCTCAGCCGCCGCAAGGTTGCGGAGCTGCTCGAGAGGGCCGGGTTCCGGGTCCTCGGGGCCGGCCGCGGCTCGATTACCGTCGAGGTGCCCTTCTACCGGATCGACGTGATGCACCCAGTCGACGTGATGGAGGACGTCGCCATAGCTTACGGCGTGAACTCCATGGCCCCGAGGTGGCCCTCGCTGGTCACGATAGGCGCGCTGGATCCCCGGGAGAAGTCCAAGGACTTGGTCAGGGAGCTCATGGTGGGCTTCGGCTTCCAAGAGGTTTTGACGTACGTCCTGACGAACAAGGAGGACCTTTTCTCGAAGATGAACCTGGGCGCGCAGGACGTCGTCGAGATCGCGAACCCAAGGATCGCGACTTACAACTGCTTGAGGAGCTGGCTCCTGCCGAGCTTGATGGCCTTCCTGGGCCAGAACACGCACGTGAGTTACCCCCAAAAAATATTCGAGGTGGGTTACTGCGTGGTTCCCGACGGGCGGGAGGAGAACGGAAGCAGGGACGTCTTGAAGCTGGCCTGCGCCTCGATCGGCCCGAACGCCGGTTTCACCGAGATGAAGTCCGTTTTGCACTCCCTCCTCCTCAACCTGTCTCGCCCGTACGGCTTGGAGGAAACCGGGCACCCGAGTTTCATAGACGGGAGGTGCGGAAGGGTAATCGTCGGCGGGGAAGATGTGGGCGTGCTTGGGGAGATCAACCCGACCGTGCTAGAGGCTTTCGGCCTGAGCGAGCCCGCGGCGGCGTTCGAACTGGAGCTTTGCGAGAAGCTTATAGGACTTGGCTGAGCAAGACGGGGACATGTCGATCGTGAGTTTCCAGGAGTTCCAGAGGTTGGACATGAGGATCGGCCTCGTGACCAGCGCCTCGAGGGTGGAAGGAACCGAGAACCTGATCAAGATGTCCGTTGACCTGGGAGGCGAAACGAGGCAGGCCGTTGCCGGCCTCGCGAAGTGGTACAAGCCGGAGCAGCTTGTCGGTAGGAAATTCGCCTTCGTCGCGAACCTGAAGCCCGCCAAACTCAGGGGCGTGGAGTCGAACTGCATGATCCTGGCCGCCGACGACGGGAA
>JAFNJA010000006.1:6673-11296 GCA_017601265.1 Candidatus Brockarchaeota archaeon | reverse complement strand
GCCCGAAGAGGACATCGACGCAGGAAGCAAGGTAAGGTAAGATCGCGACACCCGACCGCTCGTCGGCAGCAGCGAACCCGTCCAAAGTACCTTTGGCCTGCCCGCCACATCTGGGAAAAACGGCACCCCGGACCTGTTAGCATTCCTTGCGCGACGATGAAATTTAGCGTTCTTTCCCAGCTACGTTGACGGCGGCCCTCGGGTTCCTCGAAAACCACTCGTCGAATCCGCTCGCTATTTTGAGAAGTACTCGTCCTTCACCAAAAATTCGTCAAGGACTTCCTTGGCCTCCTCCCTCCTTTCCTGGTGAGACCTTAGGAATGCCGCCACCTTGCCAGCCAAAGCCTCCTTGTGCTCCCCGCAGAGAAGCTCGCCCCCCAAGCACCTTCTCTTGGTGTCCTCCAACTTGGCATCGTCCGGTTCGAAGAGGAAAAGCTCGTACTGGAAGATCGGGCAGATCTCGGGATCTCCTCCCAGCCTCCTCTGCTCCTCAACCGTGGCCCTCCCTCCGGTGAACGCGTTCACGATCTTCCTCTTGGCAGCAACCTCGCCGTCCGTCGTGAATATCGCCGACTCGGGGATGGAGGCCGACATCTTTCCCCCCGCCAAAAGGCCGGGGAGGAATTTCGAGTGGATCTGAGCGGGCTTGAAGAAACCGAGCTTCGGGGCTATGTCCCTCGCCATCCTCCAGTAAGGGTCTTGGTCGATGGCAGCCGGTATGAGGCAGGGAACGTTTTTTCCGACGAGGCGCGACTCCAGGAACGCCGGCACCGCCTGCATCGCGGGGAAGAATATTATGCCTATGTTGGCGCTGTCCTCAAACCCGAAGATCGCCTTGACGGTCGAGTACGTCACGTGCTTCGCCACTTCGACCGCCATGCCGTAAAGGGTCCTTGCGCACAAGGTGTCGGCCACGAGCAAAGTCTTGCCCCTCTTGAAGCCCGTAGCAACGATGTCGAGCGCGTTCTCGCGCGTCCAGAACCTCGTCTCTTCCAAACTCATCCCCGGCGGCGGCCAAAGGCTCTTCTCGTCGTCGGTCAGCTGGAAGTAGAGCTTGGCGTCGAACTTGTCCTGCAGGTACTTCGTGAATATCCAAGGCACCATGTGCCCTATCGTCGTCGGCCCCGAAGGCCCCCTTCCGGTGTAGAGGCCGAACTTTACCCCCCTCTCGTGCACGTCGAGTATCCAGCCCAGGTCCCTGTGGGAGAAGAAGACCCCCCTCCTCAGCTGCAGGTGCAGCTCGCCCGCCGCCCTCTCGATCCTTCCCAGGAGCTCGCCCGTTATGGGCTCTGTGCCGAACTGCTCGATGAGCTTTTCGTAATCGACCCTTCCGGTAACCTGCCAAGGCGTCACGATAGGGCGTTCTTCGGTCAATGCCGTCCAACGCGAAGGTACGAAGTTGGTTAGAAAAGAGTTCTGCTCGATCCCGCGGAAGGATGGCTACGAAACTTCGGAAGGTTGAACCCCCCAGACCCCCGGAAGCTTTATTAGCGGAACTTCCTGTCGGCCGTTCCATGGAGGCGCCTAAAGCAGTACAGTTCCGAACGACTTGCCGGATCTGAGGCGAGGCCGACTCCGCATCACGATGGGTGCATCCGCTATGGGCGTGGGACGCGTTGAAGTTTACGACACGACTCTCCGCGACGGTGCCCAGGCCACGGGCGTTTCCTTCTCGCTGAACGACAAGTTGAAGATAGCGAAGAGGCTGGACGGCCTCGTCGACTACATCGAGGGCGGATGGCCGAGCTCGAACCCGAAGGATCTGGAATTCTTCAAGGAGGTCCGAAGCCTGAGGCTGAGGGCCAAGGTATCCGCTTTCGGAAGCACCATGAAGGTCGGCACGGCCCCCGAGGAGGACAGTAACCTCTCCTCCCTCCTGGAATTCACGGACGTCGTGGCGATCTTCGGCAAGTCCTGGGGGCTACACGTCAAGCACGTCCTCAAGACCACCCTGTCCGAGAACCTGAGGTTGATAAGGGAATCCGTCAACTACCTTAAGCGGGAAGGAGCGACCGTGATATACGACGCGGAGCATTTCTTCGACGGTTACGCGGACGACAAGGCTTACGCCATGAAAACCCTCGAGGCTGCCGAGAAATCTTCCGACGTGATAGTGCTGTGCGACACGAACGGCGGCAGGTTGCCTTCGGAGATATCGAAAGCCGTCCGAGAGGTCGCGAAGAGGATCCGCAAGCCGATCGGCATACACGCCCACAACGACTCCGGCTGCGCCGTGGCAAACACGCTGATGGCCGTCGAAGCCGGCGCCAGGCACGTGCAGGTTACCGTGAACGGGCTCGGCGAGAGGGCCGGTAACGCCGACCTGACCGCGGTCCTTCCAGCCCTGAAATTCAAGATGGGCGCAAAGTTCCCGAACCTCAAGAGGCTGACCGAGATCTCGAATTTCGTCAGCGAGATCGCGAACCTGAGGAACGACCCTTACAAGCCCTACGTGGGAAGGTACGCCTTCTCGCACAAGGGAGGGGTCCACGTCGACGCCATGCTTAAGAATAAGAGGAGTTACGAGCACCTCGATCCGGCCCTCGTCGGGAACCGGAGGGCGGTTTTCGTTTCGGAGCAATCCGGGAAAGCGAGCATCGTCTCGAAAGCGGGCGAGTTCGGGTTCAAGCTGCAGAAGGGCGATCCAAGGGTGGGGGAGCTGCTGAAGGAAATAAAGGAGTGCGAGAGGAGGGGTTACCAGTTCGAGAACGCGGACGCGTCCCTTTACCTTTTGATGCTGGAGAAGCTCGGGAAGCGGCGGGACCCGTTCGACATCGCCGCTTGGACGAGCATAGTTCATTCCGACGGCGACAAGGTCACGGCCGACGGCACCGTGATGCTGAGGGTTGGCGACAAGGTCATCCACACCGCTTCGCAGGGAAACGGTCCCGTTAACGCCTTGGACCTGGCGCTCCGCAAGGCCCTGAAGGAGATCTACCCGCAGGCCGAGAGGGTGAGGCTCACCGGTTACAGGGTCAAGGAGATCGACGCCGAGGAAGGGACGGCAGCTCAAGTGCGCGTCTTCATAGACCTAGCCGACGGAGGGGAGAGCTGGACCACCGTCGGTGTGTCGACGAACATATTGGAAGCTTCCAAGAAGGCCCTGCTCGACGGTTACAGGTACTTCCTCCTGAGGGAGGGGGGTAAAGCTTGACGGTTCAGGAGCTCGGACCGCCCCGGCTACCTCCTAGACCCCGCTCTGGCAATTAGCCCCTCCCTGCGGGCTTTCTCCAAGCTCCCCGCCCTCCAGCCGCCGCAGGGCGACCAGAAAGGAGCCGTGTCCAGCTCGTCGCCCCAGGCGCAGATGTCGCGCAAAGAGCCTATCTTGTCGTAGATCATTTCGTACAACTTCCTGGCAGTCAAGGTCGCGCCGGGCCTGAGGCCCAGCTTTTCCAGTATGTTCAGATCCCTCAGCTGGTCCTTGACGTGGGTGCGGATGCAGATGTTTTCGCCCGGGTGGTACTCGAAGCACGGGTCGCACACCATGCAGCAACCTTCCGTGAGCGTCACGAGGACTTCCGGATCCTCTTCCATGCGCTTGCGAGCTTCGACCAAGTTGTCGTACGCCAGGGGTTCCTGCACGTCGGCCGTGCAGAGGATGCAGAGAAGGTGGTTGGGCCTGATGAAAAGGCGGCTGGCTTCCCGGATCCGTTTTGCCGAGGCCGCCTTAGCCCGGCTCATCTCCTCGCGCGTCCTTGGCCGGATGATCGCCCAGATGCCCTTTCCTTGAGCCTCGCCCAGTTCGTCGTTCTCTTTGGGGCCGTAAGCCCTCTCGCTCACGACCTTCTCGTAATACCCCTCCCTCGCGTGGGGGCATTCGGGCCACTCTTCGGATTTTTGGGTCGATCTGCAGATGCCGTCAAGGCTTCTGATCCTGCTGAAGATGATCGAGTAAGCGAGGTAAGCAGGGAGGACGGAGTTCGGCGCTATGCCCAAGAGGCGGAGGACCTCCAGGTCCTTCCTCCGGTTCACGTAGTCGGCCTGCCTTTTCCAGAAGTCCCTGGGCAAAGCCCTCCTCCCCCGCTTCGCGTATACGTCGAGGTAGTGCGCGCGGTTAACGTCAAGGTCCGCGGCAATTTTCAATGAAAGGTAGGGGTTCCGCCATACCGCCCCAAGGAGGCGTCCTATCGCCCGCTTTCCGGCGGGAGGGCTCTCGCACCCGCCCCGCGCGCAGATCGCGCAGAGCAGGTGGTGGGCCCGGACCTCGAAATGCTCCGCCCCCGTCCCCGGCGATTTGACGCCCCTCACGCGCCGCTCGGCGCGATAGGCCTTCCCAACCTCCATGCCGGTCTTTCACCTCTGAACCGTTCGACTTGGCTTGGATCCGGAGGGAGGCCGCCGGCGAGAACTCCTAATCCCGGCAAACCTTCGACACGGTTCCAGGTAAGGTTATCCATCGTATTCGCGCCGGTTCCGAACGAAATAAGGCTTTTCCGCGACCGGGCGCATCGCGATGCCGCGCTTCCAGGGGGCAAGCCTCGACCGCGCTTTCACAAGACCGCATGCGAACGCGCGCCGAACCTCCCGGCCAGGGCGACGAAGTTCGCGAAACGTATCCTAAGACAATTCTTAAATAGCGTGAAACTCCTGAATCAGGCCGGGATTAGAAGATGCCGCAAAGGC
>JAFNJA010000006.1:2553-6603 GCA_017601265.1 Candidatus Brockarchaeota archaeon | reverse complement strand
AAGATGACGCAAAGGCTGAGCATTGTTGGCCTTCTTCTAGTCCTCGTACTTAACTAGGGGTCGTCAATTTTTCGGCGGCCCCTGCATGACCATGGTGAGTTTACGCAATGGATGCGTTAAAGTCCCGCGTTCGGGCGCGTTCTCCTAATCGCGAGTATATCGGTGATATTGGATGAGCAAAGAAAAGGAAAATGGAAAAGCGAGGGTTTACCACGACAAGGACGCCGACCTCGGGGTCCTGGATGGAAAGAGGATAAGCGTGATCGGGTACGGGATCCAGGGAAGCGCGCAGGCGCTTTGCCTGAGGGATTCTGGGCTCGACGTGTCGATCGGCCTTAGGGAAGGGGGCGGCTCTTGGAAAAGGGCAGAGAAAGACGGTTTCAAGGTCCTGCCCGTCCCCGAGGCCGCGAAGAGGGCCGACATCGTCATGCTCCTCGCACCTGACATGGCCCAGAAGCAGATATACTACGACCACATCGAGAAGAACCTCGATCCTGGCGACGCCCTTTACTTCAGCCACGGCTTCTGCGTAACGTACGGCCTCGTACGCCCCCCAGAAAACGCCGACGTGATAATGGTGGCGCCGAAGAGCCCGGGGCCCAAGCTCAGGGAAGCCTACCTTGAAGGCTTCGGCGTCCCGGCCCTCTTGGCCGTGCACCAGGATTACACGGGGCAAGCGAAGGCGAAGGGCTTGGCCTTGGCGAAGGCGATGGGTTTCACGAGGGCTGGCGTGGTCGAGTGCACCTTCGACCAAGAAACCCTCTCCGACCTCTTCGGCGAGCAAGCCGTCCTCTGCGGCGGCGTCACGGAGCTGATAAAGGCCGGCTTCGAGACGCTCGTCGAGGACGGGTTCCCTCCGGAGCTCGCGTACTTCGAGTGCTTGCACGAGTTAAAGCTGATCGTCGACCTGATCTGGTCCGGGGGGCTGGAGAACATGTGGAGCCACGTCTCGGAAACGGCAAGGTACGGCGGGAGGACGAGGGGCAGGTTCCTGATCGACGAGGGCGTGAGGCAGAGGATGAGGAAGCTCCTGGCCGATGTGAAGGACGGGACGTTCGCCCACGAGTGGATAGTCGAACACAGCATAGGCTGCCCCAAATTCGAGATGCTGAGGAGGATAGGTTCGGAGCACCCGATAGAAAAGGTGGGCGCGGAGATCAGGAAGATGTTCGAGAAGGAAGACAAGAGGGGATGAAGCCGGTGAGGAGCGACGCGGTCAAGAAGGGAATCGAGAGGACCCCCCACAGGGCCTTGCTGAAGGCCAGCGGATTCACGGACGAGGAGGTCGGCTCGCCCTTCATAGGGGTGGCGAACTCCTGGAACGAAATCGTTCCCGGCCACATCCACCTCAGGGAGGTGGCGGACGCCGTGAAGGCGGGGGTCAGGAGGCGCGGCGGCACGCCCTTCGAGTTCAACACGATAGCGGTCTGCGACGGGATCGCGATGGGCCACCCGGGCATGAGGTATTCGCTGCCCAGCAGGGAACTGATCGCCGACAGCATAGAGACGATGGCCGAGGCCCACTGCTTCGACGGCCTGGTCCTCATACCTTCCTGCGACAAGACCGTCCCAGCCCACCTCATGGCGGCTGCCAGGCTCGACATCCCGACCGTGATCGTGACGGGAGGCCCGATGATGCCCGGGACCGTGGGCCTCGACGTGAACAGCGCTTTCGAGGCCGTAGGAGAGTACAAGGGCGGCAGGATCTCGGAGGAGCGGCTGAAGCTCGTGGAGGAATGCTGCTGCCCGGGGGCCGGGTCCTGCGCGGGCGCTTTCACCGCCAACACGATGGCTTGCGTCACGGAAGCGATGGGGATGTCGCTGCCCGGTTGCGCGACGGCGCACGCGGTTTCGGCCAAGAAAATCAGGCTTTCGAAACTCAGCGGGGAGGCCGTCATGAATCTGCTCGAGATCGGCTTGACACCCCGCAAGATCATGACCCTCCCCGCGTTCATGAACGCCATAATGGTCGACATGGCGATAGGGGGTTCGACGAACACGGTGCTCCACCTCCAGGCCGTGGCGGAGGAGTGCGGCTTGGAGCTGGACCTCGACCTTTTCGACAAGCTCAGCCGCACGACGCCCCACATCTGCAACCTCAGGCCGGCCGGCCCCCACACCATGTTCGACCTTGACAAGGCGGGCGGCATCCCGGCCCTGATGGGCAGGCTTCCGGTCGAAAGGAACTGCCTCAGCGTTACCGGAAGGAGGATCGGCGACCAGATCGCCAAAGTGGCGGACGAAGAGGTGATAAGGCCGGCGAGCAGGGCGTACCATCCGGAGGGCGGGGTGGCGGTCCTGAGGGGGTCTCTGGCCCCCCAAGGGGCGGTCGTGAAGCAGACCGCGGTCGAGAAGCTTTCTTTCGAGGGGAGCGCGAAGGTCTTCAACTCGGAGGAGGAAGCTTTGTCGGCCATACTTTCCGGAGGCGTGGAAAACGGGCAGGTCGTCGTGATCAGGTACGAGGGGATGAAGGGCGGCCCCGGCATGAGGGAGATGCTGGGCCCGAGCTCGGCGATCTCGGGCATGGGGTTGGACGTCGCCCTCGTCACCGACGGCAGGTTTTCGGGGGCCACCAGGGGGCTTTGCGTCGGCCACGTCTCGCCCGAGGCAGCCGCCGGCGGCCCCATAGCGGCCCTCCAGGATGGAGACCGAATCTCGATAGACGTGCCAAGCAGGCGGATCGACCTGCTGCTGGAGGCCGAGGAGGTCTCGAGGCGGCTCAAGTCCGTCAAGCCCATAGTCAAACGGGCCAGCGGCTACTTGAGGAGGTTCGCGGGCCAGGTTGAACGCCCCAAGGAGTGAAGCGGGAATGGAAGAGGTGCACGTGAGCGGCTTGATACAAGAGGTCAGGTCGAAGTTCAACCTGCCGGGCTACGTGCGGATTTTCGACACGACGCTCAGGGACGGGGAGCAGACTCCGGGCGTTTCCCTGACGACGGAGGACAAGCTTCAGATCGCGTCGCAACTCGACGAGCTCGGGGTCGACACGATAGAGGCCGGCTTCCCGGTCTCCTCCGAGGGGGAGAGGAAGGCCGTGAGGGAGATAGCATCGGCGGGGTTGAGGGCCGAGATCTGCGGTTTGGCCAGGGCGCTTGAGAAGGACATAGAGGCGGCGATCGGGTGCGGCGTCGGTTGCGTCCACACCTTCATAGGAACGTCCGAACTGCACCTGAAGTACAAGCTGAAGATGAGCAGGGAACAGGCCCTGGAGGCGGCGGTCAAAGCCGTCGGCCTGGTGAAGTCCAGGGGGTTGGTCTGCGAGTTCTCCTGCGAGGACGCGACGAGGGCTTCGCTCGATTACGTCGTATCGATCTGCAGGGCCGTCGAGGAGGGCGGGGCGGACAGGATCAACATAGCTGACACGGTCGGCGTCATGGTCCCCGACGCCATGCGCTACCTCGTCTCCAAGGTCGTGGAGAACGTGAAGGTTCCAGTATCGGTCCACTGCCACAACGACTTCGGCCTGGCCGTCGCGAACTCCCTGGCCGGAGTTTCGGCCGGGGCCCAGCAGGTGCACGTGACGGTCAACGGGCTCGGCGAGAGGGCCGGGAACGCGAGCCTGGAGCAGACCGTGATGGGGCTGAAGGCTCTTTACAACGCGCCAATGAGGGTCGACATAGGTTGCCTGACCAAGGCGTCCTCACTCGTCGAGAGGCTTACGAAGGTTTACCTCCCCCCGAACTACCCGATCGTCGGCAGGAACGCCTTCGCACACGAGTCCGGGATACACGTCCACGGGATCCTGTCGAAAGCGGCGACGTACGAGCCCCTTTCCCCCGAGATGGTCGGGCAGAGGAGGAGGATAGTGCTCGGAAAGCACAGCGGCGCCCACGCCGTGGCGAAATCGCTTTCCGAGCTCGGCATCAAGGTCGACGAGGAGCAACTTTCGAAGATATTGGCGAAGATAAAGGAGCTTGGCGACGATAAGAAGAGCGTGGGCGAGGACGACCTCCTTGCCATAGTGGAGTCGGTCGTGGAAGGAGGCAGGGAGAAGGCCGTAGCCCTCGAGGAGGTCGTGGTGACCACGGGCAACAAGCTGACTCCCACCGC
>JAFNJA010000006.1:0-2543 GCA_017601265.1 Candidatus Brockarchaeota archaeon | reverse complement strand
AGGTAAGGCTGGTCGTGAACGGCAAGGAACTCGCCGGCGAATCGACGGGCGTGGGGCCCGTCGACGCGGCAGCGAAGGTGATCCAGCGCCTGGCCGGCTCCGACCTCAAGCTTCGCGATTACAGGCTCGAGTCGATCACGGGCGGAACCGAAGCGGTAGCCAGCGTGGAGATCGAGATGGAGACCGAAAAAAGGCTGATCTTCAAGGCCAGGGCGATGGACAAGGACATCGTGATGGCTTCGGTACTAGCCCTCGTCGAGTGCATAAACAAGGCTAGGAGCGTTGGTGGTTGAGGTTGAGGGGAGCTGAAGCCGTCATCGAGGCGCTGAAGAAGCAGGGAGTCAAGCACGTCTTCGGCATCCCCGGTGGCGCCATCATGCCGGTCTACGACGTCCTCTACGACGAGACCGAGATAAGGCACGTCCTCGTGAGGCACGAGCAGTGCGCTTGCCACGCCGCGGACGGTTACGCCCGCGCATCCGGCTCGGTGGGCGTCTGCATGGCGACGAGCGGGCCTGGAGCGACGAACCTGGTGACGGGCTTGGCGAACGCCTACATGGACTCGGTCCCGGTCGTGGCGTTCACGGGCCAGGTGTCTACGTCGTTCATAGGTTGCGACGCCTTCCAGGAGGCCGACATCGTCGGGATGACGATGCCCGTCACGAAGCACAACTTCCAGGTCAGGAACGCCTCCGAGATAGGCAAGGTCGTGGCGTCCGCGTTCAAGCTCGCGAGGTCAGGGAGGCCCGCGCCGGTTTTGGTAGACCTGCCGAAGGACGTCCAAGCTTCAGAGGCCGAGATAGATCTTCCGGAAGACGTGGAGATAATCGGGTTCAAGCCCACCCTGAACGGCCACCCGCTCCAGATCAAGAAGGCGGCGGAGCTCCTCCTCGGATCGGAACGGCCGGTAATACTGGCGGGAGGCGGAGTCATTATCTCGAACGCCTCCCCCGAGCTGGTCGCGCTGGCCGAGCTGCTTGGAGCCCCGGTCGTTACGACGCTGCTGGGCAAATCGAGCATTCCCGAGAACCACCCTCTCTCGCTGGGCATGATGGGCATGCACGGCAGGAAGTCCGCGAACTATGCCGTCTTGCAGGCCGACGTCCTGCTCGCGGTCGGGACGAGGTTCAGCGACAGGATCACCGGAAACCTGAACGAGTTCGCGAAGGGGACGCGCGTGATACACGTTGACATCGATCCGGCCGAGATAGGAAAGAACGTGCCCGTCCACCTTCCGATAGTGGGGGACGCGAAGTCCGTTCTGTCCGACATGATCAAGGCGATGGCCTCGATGATAGCGAAGAACAGGGACACCGCCTGGACGAGGAGGATCAAGGAACTGAAGGAGCGCTGCGAGTGCAGTCTCGACAGCGACGCCAAGCCTGTGGACCAGAGGGTCCTGCTGAAGCAGCTGCAGCTCGTCTTGGGAGATGACGACATAGTCGTCACGGGCGTCGGAAGGCACCAGATGTTCGCGGCGCACTTCCTCAAGAGGTTCAAGCCGAGGACCTTCATATCCTCCGGCGGCCTAGGCACGATGGGGTTCGGCTTCCCCGCCGCGATGGGCGCTAAGGTTGCTAGGCCCGATGTCGAGGTGTTCGACTACGACGGCGACGGAAGCTTCCAGATGACGGGAAAGGAGTTGGCAACGTGCAAGGAGAACGGGATAAAGGTCGTCGCGATAGTCGTCAGGGACGGGGTCCTGGGGATGGTCTACCAGTGGCAGGACATCTTCTCCAAGAAGAGGTACTCCCAGGTCCACCTCGGCCGCGTGCCAGATTTCGTGAAGTTCGCGGAAGCCTTCGGCCTGAAAGGGATAAGGGTAGAGGGCAACGAGCAGATCGGGCCAGCCCTGGAGGAAGCTATCAAGAACGACGAGACGACTTTGGTAGAGGTTCTGGTCAACCCCGACGTCCACGCCCTCCCGATGATGCCCCCGGGCGGCTCCCTCTCGCAGCTTTTCGGGGACTGCTTAGAGAAGCCCCTCCTCGAGGCCCTGGGGCCAATGAAGGGGTGGTGAGATTTGGAAAAAGACGTTGGAAGGCACATCGTCGGAATGATCGTCGAGGACAAGCCGGGAGTGATGCAGAAGATATCCGGAATGTTCACGAGGAGGGGCTTCAACATCGACACGATAGCGGTGGGCAAATCCGAATCTCCGGGCTTGTCCAGGATAACGCTGAGCATGGTGGCGGACGAGGACACGCTGGAGCAGCTGATAAAGCAGCTCTACAAGACGATCAACGTCGTGAGGGTTTTCAAGATGCCCGAGAAGGGCTCGGTCGTCAGGGAGCTCTGCCTCGTGAAGGTCCACCTGAGGGACGAGAAATCGAGGTCCGAGGCGATGAAATACTCGGACGTGTTCAAGGGAAAGATCGTGGACATCTCCCCAAGCTCGGCGACCATCCAGCTCGTGGGAACGCCCGAGAAGATAGACGCCTTCTTGGAGATCCTAAGGCCCTTCGGCATGAAGGAGGTCGCGAGGACGGGCATCATCGCCATATCAAGGGACCCGAAGAAGTGAACGCCTTTGCCAACCATAA
>JAFNJA010000069.1:3236-10412 GCA_017601265.1 Candidatus Brockarchaeota archaeon | reverse complement strand
CGGGCCTGCCAGGAAGGTCGCCCTTCTCGGGGGAGGTCCTGTAGCGGTCGTTTTCCTGCCCCCTGATCCAAACCCAAGCGCTGAAATCCCGGTCGAAATTGTAACCGTCCTTGAGTATGTGCGGCGTGTCGGCTATGAGCATCGAGACGTACCCTTTCCTGCCAAGGATCGAGGGGAGGGTAACTTCGTCCCTAGGAAGGGGGGACCAGTCGTAGTACGCGTAGGTGTACCTCCCGGTCAAAAGATCGGCCCTGTTGGGGACCGTCGGGAAGTAGGCGTGGTAAGACCTCTCGAAAGCCACCGAAGCCCTAGAAAACCTTTCTCGGGATGGGGTTTGGCAGTAGACGTTGGGCTTCACCGCGAATCCTCCGTTCAAAAGATCGTGCCTGAAAGTGTCCGAGACGATCACCAAAAAGTTGTAAACGCCTTCATTGCCCTTCATGCGCCGCACCTCGCGTGGCGTGAATTAAGCGCAGATTATTAAGCTGATTCGAAAGTTTAGGTTTGCTTTAACAAGGCTTATGTCCGTGCGATGCGAAACTTGGGGCGTTCGGTTCATGGTCGAGGCTTGCGTCTCAAGGGATGTCGTCGAAGGCATCTTGGCGTACTCCAGGCACATGCACCCGAAGGAAGCCATACTCGTCCTAAGGGGAAAGGTGGATTTCAAAAAAGGAAGGATAGACATCCTTGAACTCGTAATCCCCCCTCGCGCAACCCAAGCCGTCGGATTTTCGGCGTTCCCCCTGCAACCCCTGCCTTTGGACATGTCAGTCGTGGGTGTTGCCCACTCCCACCCCTCCGGGATCCAGGAGCCGTCCGTGGCGGATTTGAACAACTTCTACGGCGGCGTAATGGCGATATGCTCCTATCCTTACGAGGACGCGGGCGACATATCGATTTACGATGGGAAGGGGAGAAAGATCCCATTCAGGGTGCGCGAACGGCAGGAGTGAGGCTGGATTTCGTGTTCGAGTTTGGGGGCAGTCTCAAGTAGTTTGCTTGGAGGAGAGAAGCTAATTAGCCAGAACGCATAACCGAATGTTTGCCGCTGGCCATGGCTCAAGCCCCAATCAAGGTAGGCACTTCCGGCTACAGTTACGATTGGAACGAAGGCAAGCCGACGCCCTTCGAATGGTACCTGAAGCAGGGCTTCACTACCGTGGAGGTCAACGCGAGCTTTTACCGGTTTCCCTTGCCTAGCTGGGCCGAAACTTGGTCTAAAGCTCCGGATTATTTCGACTTTTCCATAAAAGTCCACAGGTCGATCACGCATTACGCGAAGTTGGGAGCGAGGTCCATCAACCTTTGGAGGAGGTTCAAGGGTCCGTTGTCCAAGTTGGAAGACAAGATAAGCTTCTGGCTCTTCCAGCTTCCTTCCGCGTACGCCTATTCGGATCCGAATGCCAGGACGTTGTCCAGGTTCCTTAAAGAATTGGACCTCGGGAACAAGGCGGTGATCGAGTTCAGGGATCGGTCTTGGTGGAGGCACGCCGAAGTGGTCGAGGACGCGGGAGCGTGCTTCTGCTCCGTTGACGCCCCGGGCCTGCCCAGGGACGTCTTCGACATCAACGGCGTAGTTTACGCCAGGCTCCACGGCAGGACCGCTTGGTACAGCCACGTCTACACGGAAAAAGAATTGAAAGGCATCGTGGGCAGGATCGGGAGGTCTAGAGCTTCGAAAAAGTACGTTTACCTGAACAACGACGAGGGCATGCTCGAGAACGGCAGGTTCCTGCTGAAGATATCGGAGAAACTTTCCATGAAAAACCCCAAAGGAGAGCTTTAAATGCCCTTTCGCAGAGCGTGCAGCAACATGTCGCTGACCCTTTACTGGGGATGCACCATCGATTCAAAGTTCCCGCGGATCAGGGACGCCTTGAGGAAGGTCTTGGACGCTTCTGGAGTTGACTTCGAGGAGTTCTCGGGAGACCTTTGCTGCGGCCTGCCATTGGTGCTCGCTGGCGATCCTGCGGAAGCCTCAAGGTGCGCTGTAAGGCTGGTCCGCGAGTTGGAAGGCGCCGGGACGGTCCTTACCCCTTGCGCGGGATGCTACGCGACGTTTTCCAAGAGGTACGGTAAGGCTTACGGTTCCGAGCTCCCGTTCGAAGCTTTGCACTCGACCCAGTTGATTGACAGGCTAATTGCCAGCGGCCGGTTGAAGCTTGAAGGAAAGGGGGAAACCTCGGTCGTTTTCCACGACCCTTGCGAGCTTGGGAGGAAATGCGGCGTTTACGAGGAACCGCGTAGGGTGCTCAGGTCGATCCCTAACGTCAGGCTCGTCGAGGCCGAGTTCGCTAAAGAGCGCTCCAACTGCTGCGGCGGCGGGGGTTTGCTCCCCTCGAGTTTGCCCGAGCTGGCGATAGAGATGGCTTCGACGAGGATTTCAAAGGACTTCCTTCCGAGCAAACCCGACGCGCTGGTGACGAGCTGCCCGAGCTGCTACCTGAACTTCTCCAGGGCCATAGAGCGCTACGCATACGGCATAAGGCTTCTCGACGTCGCTGAGATCGTGGCAGAGCACGCCCGGTGAAACCGCATGGATTGGTACGAGGAGTTCTCAAGCAAAGTTTTCGATTGCATGGACGACACGAAGCTGAGGCGGGCCCTCGAGAAAGCCGCTTCGAATTTCATATCGAAGAAGTACGCGCTTACGGGTTCGAGCAGGGCGATCGGCCTCCTCAGGAAGAAGCTCAGGGAGATAAGGGAGGAGTCAGTCGAAAGAATCGACGATCTCCGGAGGCAGTTCAAGGAGAACGTGGAAGAGCTCGGAGGAACCGTGTACTCCGCGTCCGACGCGCGCGAGGCGAACGAGATAGTCTGCAGTATAGTGGGCGAAAGGAACCTCATAGTTAAGGGCAAGTCCATGACTTCCGAAGAGATCGGCCTCAACGAGTACCTGGCGAGCAGGGGCAAGACCGTTTTGGAAACAGATCTTGGCGAGAGGATACTGCAAGCCGGCGGCTTGAAGGGTTCGCACACCGTCGTTCCCGCGGTCCACTTGCCGAGGGAAAGGATCGCGGAAATACTCTCGGAGACTCTATGCCAAGAACTTCCGCCCGAGCCGGTCGTCCTAACGAAAGCGGTGAGGGAGTCCCTCAGGGGCGTCTGGATGAAGTCCGAAGTCGGTATCAGCGGCGCAAACTGCCTCGTCGCCGAAACTGGAAGCATAGTGATCGTGGAGAACGAGGGGAACGCGAGGTTCGTTTCCAACGCTCCCCCCACCCACGTCGTGGTCGCAGGGATCGACAAGCTCGTTCCGACGCTCGCGGACGCGTCCACCCTTCTGCAAGTCTTGCCCACGTATGCAACGGGGCAGAAGCTCTGCAGTTACGTTTCGATCATAACTGGTCCGAGCCGGACGGCCGACATAGAGCTTACAACCGTTCTTGGGGTCCACGGCCCGAACGACTTGCACGTCGTGCTCTTGGACAACGGCAGGAACAGGATGAGGCGCGATCCCGCTTTCAAGGAAGCCATGTACTGCATAAAGTGCGGAAGCTGCCTCAACACTTGCCTGGTTTACCAGATGCTTGGCGGGGAATATGGCGAGGTTTACCTCGGAGGCATAGGCTCCGTTTGGACCTATTTCACCGGGAACGCGGAAAAGGCCGCTCGAGCGGCTTGGGCGTGCTCCGGGTGCGGGAGGTGCACGGTTGAGTGCCCTTTGGAGATCGACGTGCCGACGATGGTTGAAGAGCTGAGGGCCAGGCTCGCTGCCGAAGGGCTGAGGCCATACCCGGTGGACGCGTTAGTTCATAACATTCAAAAGACCGGTACGCCGTACGCGCCGGGAAGAGGCGGCGAAGGAGCGTAAAGAGGATGTCCGAAACGGTTGAAGGGTTCCTGTTCATGAACGGCGTCCATTACTGGCGCCACGGGCACACGTGGGCGAAGGTAGAAGACGGGAAGGCGAGGGTCGGGCTTTCTTCTCTAGGAGCCGAAATGGCCGGGGACATAATCCTCCTCAGGTTCAAACCGGTCGGAAGCTTCGTGGAGCAGGGCAAAGCGGTTTGCACGATCGAAACAGCGAAGTGGGTCGGCGGCGTGGAGTCTCCGGTTTCGGGGGAGATCGTCGAAGTAAACGAGCAGGCAAGGAGGAGCCCCAGGATAGTAAGGAAGGACCCGTACGGCCAAGGGTGGCTGGCCTTGATCAAACCAGCGAACATGGAGGCGGATGCCGAAAACCTGGTCGCGGGAGCCGGGGCTCTGGACTGGTTCAGGGAAGAAGCTAGGAAGTGGATAGAGAGGAAGAAGGGCTAGAGGCTCGAGATGCTGAAGGTAGGGTTTGAAAAGCCGGAAAAGTGTTACCAGTGCGGCAGGTGCACGAGCGGTTGCACCGTAGCCAAGGTGTTGAAAGATTACCGCCCGAACAGGATGGTGGGATTCGTTAGGCACGGGATGGGCAAGAAGGCGATCAACGAGTCACTTTGGTACTGCGCAAGGTGCCTGAAATGCGTCGAGTATTGCCCCCAGAAGGTGGCTCCTGCGGACGTGGTGTTGAGCCTGCAGCACCAAGCGGTTTCAGGAGGCGCGCCTTTTCCCGAAGCTTACAGGGCGATGGTGGAGAAAATTTCGGAGACGGGCCTGGCGTTCCAGCAGATGGAGGTCACGGACAGGGATTTCGAGACTTGGAGCAGGGGATCGGCAGGCCTTCCGCCCGTGCCCGTGGGCGGGCGCGCCGCGAGGATCGCCAAGATCGTTTCGATGATCGAAAAGGGGGAGCTCTGATCGGGGATGCTTTCGGTGTACTGGGGGTGCTACTCCTCGACGAAGCAATACTGCATAGAAGTTTCCACCAGGAACGTCCTCAAGGCGCTAGGCTTGGGTTTCGTGGATCTCGAAGGATGGTCTTGCTGCGGGAACCCGCTAAAGGGGATCAACCCGAAGCTCTGGCTTTACCTGGCTTCGAGGAACCTGGCGCTGGCGGGCGGAAACGAGATACTCGCGGTGTGCAACGGGTGCTACCTTTCGCTGAAGGAGGCCCAGCACCTCGCGGAGACGAGGAAAGAGGCCGCCGAATGGGTCGGGCGGGCCCTCGAGGCCGAGGGGTTGGGACTCGGGAAACCGAGGGTGGTGCACCCGATCGAGTTTTTCCACGAAGTACTTAGCAGCAAGGACGTGGCAAAGCCGCTCAAAGGCTTGAGGCTGGGTGCCCACTACGGGTGCCATTCCCTGCGGGGCCCTTCGCCCGGCTTCGACAGCCCGACAAGCCCTTCGATGTTCGAGGACGTCCTGGAGCTGCTAGGCGCCGAGGTCGCGAGGGATTACGACGGGAGGCTCGATTGCTGCGGCGCGACCCTCATGGCCGCCGACCCGGAGGTGGGTTTCGCCATCGCTTCCTCGAAACTCTCGAGGGCGAAGGAGGCCGGGCTTCAGTGCATCGTGACGCCTTGCCCCTACTGCTTCGAGATGCTCGATTCCCGGCAGGAGACTTTGGCCCAGCTCAAGGGGGTTCCGAACGTGCCCGTGCTCCTGCTGCAGCAAGCGATCGGGTTGGCGATGGGCCTTGGCAGGAAGGAACTCGGGCTGAACTTCAACATGAGCCCGGTCGAAGACTTGCTGGAAGGCTTAGGGTGAAAACTCTGACCTCGGTAGGCGTCTACGTGTGCCACTGCGGCACGAACATTGCAGGCGTGGTGGACGTGAAGGCGCTCAGGGAGCACGCTTCCAAGCTGGGGGGCGTGAGCGTGGCCAGGGATTTCCCATACATGTGCAGCGAAGCGGGCCAGGAACTCATCGCGAAGGACGTCAAAAGCGGGGTTGACAGGGTGGTCGTGGCCGCCTGCTCGCCCGCGATGCACGAAAGGACGTTCAGGGGGGTGCTCGAAAAGGCCGGCCTGAACGCCTACCTGCTCGAGGTCGTCAACATAAGGGAGCAGTGCAGCTGGGTCCACGGGGAGGCGCCCGCGGAGGCCACGGAGAAGGCCAAAAAACTATTGGCGATGGGCGTGGCGAGGGCCAGGCTTCTGGAGCCCCTCCAACCGATGGCCGCGCCCGTGGCGAAAAGGGTCCTAGTCGTAGGAGGGGGCATAGCGGGGATCACCGCTTCCCTGAACGCCGCGAACATGGGGTACGAGGTTCTCCTCGTGGAAAAGGAAGGGAGCATAGGCGGGAGGATGGCGCAACTTGAAAAAACCTTCCCGACCCTGGATTGCTCCCCGTGCATATTGACTCCTTTGATGGCCGAGGCTGCTTCGAACGAAAAGATCAAGCTTTTCACAAATTCCGAGGTCAGGAGCGTCGAAGGGGTTGCGGGGAATTTCGAAGTTAAAATCCACGTGAAACCTAGGTACGTCGACCCTGCAAAGTGCATCGGGTGCGGGGCGTGCAGCAGGTTTTGCCCGGCCGAGGCGCCGAGCGCCTTCAACGAAGGGCTTTCGACCAGGAAGGCGATCTACGTCGAATTCCCGCAGGCGGTCCCGCGCGTTCCGGTTATAGATCCTTCGATCTGCCTTCACTTCAAGGATCCGCGTTCGTGCGACGCCTGCTTTCGGAAGTGCCCGACGAAGGCCGTCGATTTTTCCCAAAAGGAGGCCGAATTCGAAGCCAAGGTCGGGGCAATCATAGTCGCTACCGGCTTCGGCCTTTACGAGAACCTTGGCGAGTACGGGCTTGGGCGCTCGAGAAGCGTCGTGACCGGAATGCAGTTCGAGAGGTTGGCGTGCCCTTCTGGGCCCACGGGCGGCAAGATAGCAAGGCCGGGCGACGAAAAGGAACCGAAAACAATAGCGATAGTCCTCTGCGCCGGTTCCAGGGACGAAAGGCACCTCGAAAGCTGTTGCGCCATAGGCTGCATGGCCGGGTTGAAGCACGCTTGGTACGTTAAATCCCACGCCCCGGACGCGGAGGTGTACGTACTTTACAACGACCTTAGGGCTTCGGGGAAAGGGTACGAGGAGTTCTACGGAAGGCTCAGGGAGATGGGCGTCATCTTCGTGAAAGGCAAGCCTTCGCACGCTGAGGTCCTTGGAGACGGCGCGGTCGCGCTTTCGGTCTACGATCAGACTTTGGACGAGTTCGTCGACATCAGGGCGGACCTCGTCGTGCTCGAGACTGGCCTCGTGCCTTCGGAGGGGTCCGAAAAGGTCAGGGAGGCGCTGAAGATACCGAAGGGAAAGGACGGGTTCCTGCTCGAGCTCCACCCGAAGTTGCA
The DNA here is from genome assembly GCA_017601265.1 of Candidatus Brockarchaeota archaeon. GTDB lineage: Archaea > Thermoproteota > EX4484-205 > EX4484-205 > DTQO01 > DTQO01. The sequence continues at coordinate 3,259 of JAFNJA010000069.1, read as the reverse complement.
CCCCGTCGAAACGCACACAGAGG
>JAFNJA010000069.1:0-3226 GCA_017601265.1 Candidatus Brockarchaeota archaeon | reverse complement strand
ATTTACCTCGCGGGCGCCGCGCAGGGACCGAAGGACATCCCTTCCGCAGTGGCGCAGGCGCTTGCCGCTTCGGGCAAGGCGGCGGAGAGGGTGCTATCGAAGGACGCGATCGCCGTCGAGCCGGTCGTGGCCGAGGTCAGGGCGGAGAGGTGCAGCAAGTGCGCGATCTGCCTGCCGGTCTGCCCTTTCGGAGCCTTGAGGATCGCGGAGGTTGGCGGGAAGGAGCAGGTCGTGGTGGAGGAGGCGAAGTGCAAGGGGTGCGGGGCCTGCGTCGCCGCTTGCCCATCTTCCGCGCTGGACCTGAGGCACTACAGGGAGAGGCAGATCGTCGAACCGATCAGGGAGGCGGCCATATGAGGCCGAAGATACTGGCTTTCTGCTGCCAGTACTGCGGTTATGCCGGGGCGGATTTGGCAGGGGTTTCAAGGACGGGGTATCCGCCCAACGTCCTGATCTCGAGGGTGCCGTGCAGCGGCAGGGTTTCGCCGCTCCACGTCTTGGAAGCGTTCAAAGCCGGCTACGACGGCGTGCTCATCATCGGCTGCCACCCGGGAGATTGCCACTTCGTCTCTGGAAACGAACTTTGCGAAAAAAGGGTGGAGATGTTCAAGGAAGTCTTGGAGAGGGTTGGGTTCGATTCGAGCAGGCTCAGGCTCGAGTGGGTTTCGGCGTCAGAAGGAAACAGGTTCGCCGAGGTAGTGAGAGACTTCGCGGAGAAGCTCGGGGGGATGGGGGATTAAGACCAAGATAGCGCTGCAGTGGCTTTCGGGTTGCGAAGGGTGCGAGGTCGCCCTGCTCGATTCTTTCGAAGCCCTTCTAGAGAAGATTAAGGAAGGAAAAGCGGAGGTGGTTTACGCGCCCTTATTGCTCGACGCTAAAGATTACGAAAGCGCGGACATCGCGATCGTTACCGGGAGTTTGAGGACGGAAGCCGATGAAAGAAGGCTCAGGAGGGCGAGGGAAAAAAGCAAGTGCCTTTTGGCGTTCGGAAGCTGCGCCTGCTTCGGCGGGATGCACGGCCTCGCGGATCTGGAGGGGGTCGGCGGCAAGGGCGGGCCGGGATTTTGGCTGCGAGATTCCGTCGATCCTGTTTGGCGCGCCGCGAAGGTCGATTTGGCCGTGCCAGGGTGCCCTCCGCCGGAAAAAAAGGTCAAGCTTCTCCTCGAGAACGTGCTTTCGCCCGCTGATGAAAAGCAAGGCAGGAGCGTGTGCGACGAGTGCGGGAGGAAAAGGTCCGGGGAAAGGAAGATCGCAAAGTTCAGGAGGGGGCTGAAAGGAGTCGACGAGGAAAGGTGCTTCCTGGACCAGGGCGTGCCGTGCATAGGCTTCGCGACCTCTTCCGGATGCGGAGCTTTGTGTCCGAGCGTTAACTATCCTTGCTACGGCTGCATGGGTTTCAACGGCGGCGTCGCGGAACAGGACGAGGGCGTTGCCAGGGCGATATCCGCTCTGGCTTCGTCTTTGGAGCTTGAAAATGTCGAAGGGGGATTGGCGGATCCCGTGGGGTTCTTCATGAGGTTCGCTTACCCGTGCTTCAGCTTGAAAGGGGGCAAGGGGAATGGATCTGGAGGTCGATGAGGCCACCAGGGTCGCGGGCCACGTCGGCTTGCGAATAATTGTGGGCAAGGAGCGGGTAAAGGCGAGGGTTGTGCACAAGGAGTTCAGGGGGTTCGAAACGCTGCTGAGGAACAGGCTGCTCGAAGAAGCTCCGCTGTACGCAAGCAGGGTTTGCGGGATCTGCCAAGTTTCGCACGCGCTCGCGTCCGTGGAAGCGATTGAGGACGGGCTGGGCATAGGAGTGCCATTTGAAGCCAAGAAGCTCAGGGAGGTTGCCAACCTGGCAGGGACCGTCCAAAGCCACCTCCTCCACCTCTTCCTTCTGATCGCGCCGTCCTGCTTGAAAGCCGTAGCTGCCGCGCCGACCGGCAGGCCCGCTATAACGGGCATCGATCGGTTGGTGGTGGAGGGGAGGGGGATCGCCCAGCAGATCGTGCGGCAGGTCGATACACCCCGTGACCGTCGTGCCTGGAGGGTTTTCTAAACCTGTCAGCGCGGAGCAGGTTTCGAAAGTAAGCTCGCTCGCGGATAGGTTGTCAGAGGTCTTGGAAGCGGTAAGCGAAGGTTTCGCGCCCATCCTTGATGACGAGTATAGCGAGAGGGGCGTTTCCCTCAGGACGAATTACATGTACGCGTTGGATGGCAGAATCGTCGTGAAGGATCGCGATGGATCCGAGCTTTTCTCTTTTGGCAAAAAAGAGTACGAGGGATACATTGGCGAAGCGGAGGCGGAGGAAGGTTACGGGACTTCGCCCTACCTGAAGGCGGCTGGGGCGCTTGGAGCGCCTTTCAGGGTGGGCCCATTGGCGAGGCTCAACGCCTCGGCCGGAAAAGAGGCCGGAACGCTTTGGGCGGAAGCAAGGCACGAGAGCGTGATGTACACGCGCGCGAGGATCGTCGAGTGCTTGCTGGCTTCAAGAAGGATGGGGGAGTCGGCTGCCGAACTCGAAAGCGGGGTGGGAGCTTCTCCGGCTGAACTCGGATTCAAAGAAGGGGAGGGGTTCGGGGTGGTGGAGGCCCCGAGGGGGACGCTGCTGCACCACTACGCGTTTGACCGAAACGGGATTGTCATGAAGGCTAACGTAATTACTCCTACGGCCTTCAATTCGCCGGCGATAGAGAGGGACATCGAGGAGAACGTTAAACAGATAGGTACGGAGGACGTCGGGCGTTTGAAGGAGAGGGCCGTGAAAGTTTTGAGGGATTACGATCCTTGCATACCGTGCGCTACCCATCAAGTGGAGGTATTGGTCGGTTAAGGCGCGGCAAGGGGGTTAATTCGCCGCGGTTTGCAAGAGAAGGACCGATCCATACTTTTGGCGGGTGGAGCCGAATCCAGATAACCCCGCCCCCTCCGCCTAGCGAAGAACCTCGCAAGATCGAGTCACGTTTCTGGCACACTTATCGCTTCCATGCCGAATGCGAGGAAGCAAGGAAAGGCTCGCTCAAAGGCACTGTCTTCGCGTTTATCCGGACGCGACGTGAGACTGAGAGCTAAGGGCGGCAAAGCTGCCAAGCTCGATCGAGGCGCCGCACGCATCGAAGCCTATATATTTGAAGGGTGCGACCGTTGCACGGCTTATGGAATTGGATTTGATCGATGCCAAGATACTTGGCAACTTGCTGCAGGATTCCAGGCTTTCGAACAGGCAGATTGCGAGCAGGGTTG
>JAFNJA010000068.1:8606-10459 GCA_017601265.1 Candidatus Brockarchaeota archaeon | reverse complement strand
TCCGTCAACGGCGGCGGGAGGTACGACGGCCTGACCGGCCTCTTCGGCCACCCGCTTCCAGGAGTCGGGTGCGCGCCAGGGTTGGACAGGCTCGTACTGGCGCTCGGGGAGAAGGGGTTCGGGCCGGTCCCGGCTCCGCTCTGCATGGTCGTGGCCGCGGACGCGAAATTCGTGGATTACGCCATTGACGTCGCCGAGGCGTTGAGGGCCTCGGGGGCGCCCACCGTACTCGACGTCAACAGGCACGACCTGAGGTCCGCGCTGCGCTACTCCTCGGCTAAGGGGATAAGGTTCGTCGCCATAGTCGGCGCGAAAGAGGCCGGGGAAAAAAGGGTCGCGCTCAGGGACATGGAGGCGAACGAGCAAACGCTCGTCGACATTTCCGATCTTCCCCGCTTGGTCCTTTCGAAAGCCTGAGCAATATTGGATCATGATTTATATACTTCGAGCGCCCTGAAAGCCAGGTTAATGATCATAGTGTCGGGCACGGCATCCGAGGTCCTGGGCATCAAGGTCGCCAGGGAGATGCAGAAGACCAAATCGAAGATAGAGATCAAGAGGTTCCCGGACGGGGAGAAGTACGTGAGGGTCCTCGATCCCGTGGCGGGGGAGGAGGTTGCGGTGATACAGTCGTTTTACAGGACCCCCGACGAGTTCCTCTTCGAGTACTTCCTCATAGTGGACGCGCTCAAGGGAAGCGACGCCAAAAGGATCATCGCCGTCTTCCCCTACTTCGCGTACGCCCGCCAGGACGAGAGGTTCAAACCTGGCGAGGCGCTCAGCCTGGAATCCGTCATCAAGCTGATCGAAAGCGTGGGGACCAACGAGGTGTACACGATCGACATGCACCTCCACAGGGTTGCGGATATCGGGAAAGCTTTCGGCATACCCGCCTACAACCTTTCCGCGGTGCCGGAGATAGCGAGGTACATCAAGAGGAACTTCGAGCTCAAGGAACCGGCCGTGCTCGGGCCGGACGAGGAGTCGGAGCAGTGGGCGAGGGTCGCGGCGAAGGAGCTCGGAGCGAACTACGACATCCTGGAGAAGAAGAGGCTGTCGGCCGAAAAGATCGAGATAAAGCCGAGGTCGCTTGAAGTAAAGGGCAAGGACGTCGTGCTCATAGACGACATGATAAGCACCGGCGGCACTTTGGCCGAGGCGATCAAGATCATAAGGAAGGAGGGGGCGAGGAGGGTCATAGCGGCGTGCAGCCACGCCGTCCTGGTCGAAAACGCCTACACGAGGATCTTCGAGGCCGGAGCCGACTACCTGGTCTCGACGGACACCGTCCCGAGCCCCGTGAGCTACGTCAGCGTCGCCGGGTTGATAGCGGACGCTCTGAGGAACAGGTTGGCCAAGCGGAAGGGAGGCTAGCTAGGGCCAGAGGCCGAGCGTCTTCAAGGCGTCAGCCACCCTCCCGACGCCCAGCATCCAGGAAGCGTTCCTCATGTCCGTAGAACTTTTCAAGGAGAGTTCGTAAACGTCGTTGAAGGACCTCGTCATCTTCGCCTCCAGCTTTGCTATCACCTCCTCCGCGGACCAGTGTTCGCGGTGCAGGTTCTGGACCCACTCCAAGTAGCTGACGGTGACGCCTCCCGCGTTGGCCAGGATGTCGGGCACGACTAGGACCTTGTTCCCCACTAGGATGTCGTTCGCCTCCGGGGTCGTCGGGCCGTTCGCGGCTTCCACCACTATCCTCGCCCTCACCCTCGAGGCGTTTTGCCTCGTTATCTGGTTCTCCATCGCTGCAGGCACGAGCACGTCGCACTCGGTCTCGAGAAGCTCCTCGTTCGTGATCTCCTCGCAACCCTTCGCGCCCGAGACGCATCCCGTGCCGCCCTTGTGCCGCAGCA
>JAFNJA010000068.1:3538-8596 GCA_017601265.1 Candidatus Brockarchaeota archaeon | reverse complement strand
CCACGTCGATTCCCTTCCTGCACGCTATGCCTCCTTTCGAGTCGCTCAAAGCGACGACCTTGAGGCCCCTTTCGGCGAAGAGGATCGCGGCGTTCCCCCCCACGTTCCCGCATCCCTGGATCGCGACCGTGGCGCCCTTCGGCTTTATCCCGACCTTCTCCAGAGCCTGCAGCGCGCAGAAAACGACCCCCCTTGAAGTGGCGTCGGACCTACCCTCGGAGCCGCCTACGCTCAAGGGCTTCCCGGTCACGACCTCAGGCACGAGGTAACCCTTCATCTGGCTGTAAGTGTCCATCATCCAAGCCATCGTTTGGGACGAGGTGTACACGTCTGGGGCGGGGACGTCCCTGTACGGCCCGATGATGTCGCTTATCATGGAGGTGTACCTCCTCGTGAGGCGCTCCAGCTCGCCCGTGGACATCTCCTTCGGGTTGCAGACGACCGCTCCCTTCGCCCCTCCGTAAGGTATGTCGACGACCGCGCACTTCCAGCTCATCAGCATCGCCAAAGCCTTGACCTCGTCGAGCGTCACGTCCGGGTGGTACCTCAGCCCCCCCTTGTAAGGTCCCCTGGCGTCGTTGTGCTGGACCCTGTAGCCGGTGAAGACCTTCACGCTACCGTCGTCCATCCTGATCGGCACCGAAACGGTCAGGGCCCTCTTGGGCTGCTTCAGTATCTCGTGCAAGTCGGGATCGAGCTTGAGCATGCCGGCGGTGATCTCGAGCTGCTTCAGGATCGAGTCGTAGAGTCCTTGGCCCACGCCCATCTCGGTCTCAATCCGTGCACGCGCAAGTGCGCGCTATATAACGTTGCGGGCCCATCGAAGGCGCTCGAAGATCCGCGTCGGCGGGCGCCTTTTCCCTGGCCGGGATCCGCTCCGAAGGACCTGTGCCGCGAAACCTGAACGGGCCGAATCCGCGCGTTCCTTTCTTTCCCCCTCCCTCGGCGCCTTCCGCGTTTGCGCTCGCGGAACGCAAAGCCAAATATAATGGCGAGGCCGAGCAAATCGCAGCCGGACATGCGGCGTACGTTTCGCCGCCACGGTCCGGCGGATCTAGGTGGGAGAGTCCGCTTGAAAGCCATTCACAAGGCGTCGATCGCGGCTGCCGCCGTGGCCGCAACGATCTTGGGCGCCTACCTCTACTTCCTCTCCTCCTCGCGCTCGCCATTCGATGAGTTCGCCGGCATGCGGGTGGGCGAGGGGGAAGTCGGGATCATGTTCCTCGGAACGTCCGCCTTCATCATCAGGACAAGCCGCCACGCGATCATAATAGATCCCGCCGCTAAAATGTCGAAGGACGACGCGTCCTCGCTCGGAACCGTAGACGCCATACTGATAACGCACGAGCACGGCGACCACTTCGACGCCTCTTCAACTTTCGACCTGCACCGCGCGAACGAGGCGGTCGTTGTGGTGAACGAGGGAGCTTACGCGAGCTTGGAAGGGCTGATCCGCGGGGAAGGGAAGCTCGTCCTCCTCGAGCCCGGCGAGGCCGCGGAGACGGGCGGCGTGGTCGTAAAGGCAATAGCCTCGAACCACTCCGGCCTGTCGCCCCTCATGTACTTCATATCGATGGACGGCGTGGCGATCCTCCACTGCTCCGACTCGGGGTTCGTGCCGGAACTCGCCGATTACGCGGGGGAGGTTGACGTTGCGATTCTTCCGGCGGGAGGGGCTTCGCCCACGGCATCGCCTTCGCAGGCGTTCAAGATGGCCGAGGCGGTGATGCCGAAGATCGCGATCCCGATGCACGGCACCTCGGCAGAGTACGGGGAGCTGCGCTCGGCGCTCGAAAGCCTGCAAGGGGTCCAATTTTTGGAGCTCGAGCCCCTCAGCCCTCAAGTCGTCCCCGTTCCCCCGTAGGTTGGAGGCCTTCCTTCGCGGGCTTTCCGCGCTTCCGGCCGCCCGCATCCAACCTCTTTCGGAGCGCCATGGTTGAAGTAAGTTCAGTCACAGGAGTTCGCTTACGTTGCCGACCATCCCTTGAGCGTTCCTGGGCACCTTCTCGTTGAAGTCCCTGACCGCCTTCCCGAATTTACCGAGCGTGTCCTCTATGACGACGTAATCCAGGCCCGGTATTACGACGTCGTCCCACATGTCCCCGATCCCCCTCAGCGCTACGTCCAGCATCGTGACTATCTGCTCCCCCAGAGGTTCTTCCGAGTCCAGGGTTATCGCGCCGTAGAACTCCTGGCACTCGGTGTACCCCGCGTTGTGAGTCCCCGTGTAGGGCTTGAGCTTCGAGAGGTCCTCCAAGTTAAGGTTGAACCTCGCGTTGACCTCCCGCGTCTTGCCCCTGAAGTACTTGACTAGGGCCTCCTCCTGCAACCTCGCGGGCAGCCCCTCCCTCGCGACCCTGCAGTACTCCCCGTAACCGACCTCGAAAGCCCCCTCGATGAAATCGAACCAGTACCTCTGGTCGGCCGTTACCTCCCTTGGATCCTCGACCGCCACCACAGACCTCCTCACGCAGGAGTTGAGGCCGTCGCGCTTCGGCGCCACCCCGAGGTGGACGTAGTCCCCCTTCCTTATCGCCCTGTTGAGGGCCTTGCCTATCAGCGTCCTGTTGGCCTCGTTCGCGCCAACCATTACGTCCCAGCCGTTCTCCTCCGAGCCGAGCTCCTTGGCCACGAAGTAACCCCAAGCCGCGACCTGCGTCTCGAGCAGCCCCGGCTTCAGGACCGCCAGCATCGCCCTCATCATCGCGTTCGCTATCTTGCTCGCGTCCTCGATGAGCCTCATCTCCTCGTCGGACTTTAGGTACTTCACCTTGTAGTAGAGCTCCTGCGCGTCGACCACGTTCTTCGGGCCCACCATCTTGTTGAGGTACTCCACTATCGCGGAAGGCACAACCTGCCTCGGGGTCAGAAGCCCCAGCGACTTGACCTCCCTCCCCCCGTTCGCTTCCCTCATGACGTCCTCGAGCCTCTCTGCCTCTATGGGGTACTTCTCGTCCGCCAGCTGCAGCATCTGGACCTTGTGGACCTTCGAGCCCGACCTCCCGGCCAGCTGTTCGGCCACGTAACCCCCTTCCAGGCCGGCTATTATGTGGAAGCCGCTCTCCCCTATGACGCCCGCCACCTGCTCTATCGAGACGTTCGTGTTTCCTCCCAGGTAAGGGACGTCGCCGCAGTAGTGCTCGTCGGAGAAAACGAAGCCCACCTGCAATCCGGCTTTGTCGAGTGCCTCGAACGTGGCCTTTTGCCTCCTCTCGAACTCCCTCTTGCTCACCATCGCGCCCTTGTCGACGCTCTCGCACCTTTCCAGGACGACCGAGACCTTTTCGAACTCCTCCTTCAAGGCGGAGATCCTTCCGCTGCCCACGCCCATCTCTTTCCTCGCGCCCTTTCGCCCCGAACGCTATATATCTGTGCGCGGCTCCTCGGCCAAGCGTCGGCCTCCGGGCTGGAAAGCCCTCGAACCCCTTGCCAATGATCAAGAGGTGGCTCCCTCGCCCCGAGAGCTTTTCCGGCCCTCGAGAAGCCTTCCTCTGGAGGGTAGCGCCGGGAAAGCTCGGGATCCGGCCTCTTGCGCCCTCGAACCAATTTTTCATTTGGACATATTTTTGGCAAAAAAATCTATATTTGGCAATTAATTGCAAAGTCTTTCGAACAAACGTGCCAGCAGATAAAGAAAAACTGGACGAGGAAAAAAGCAGGGTACTCGAGGCTTGCAAGAAGGAGGGCGTCCGCCTCGTTGAGCTGCAGTTCGTGGACATCCTGGGGAACACGAAGAGCTTGACGATCCCCAGCGAGCGGCTCGAGGAAGCCTTGGATAACGGGGTCGGCTTCGACGGCTCCTCGATAGAGGGGTTCGTCAGGATATTCGAGGGGGACATGGTCGCGCTACCCGACCCGGCCACTTTCCAGGTGATCCCATGGAGGCCGAGCGAGAAGAAGGAGGCCAGGATCATATGCGACATCTGCAGGCCGGGAGGGAGGCCTTTCGAGGGGGACCCGAGGTTGATACTGAAGAAGGCGGTAGCCGAGGCGGAAAAGGACGGGTTCACGTACCAGGCGAGCCCCGAGCTGGAGTTCTTCCTCTTCCGCGTCGAGAACGGCCCCAGGGTCGAGCCCGTGCCGCACGACGTCGGCGGGTACTTCGACTTCTCGCCCCTTGACCAAGCTTCGGACGTGAGGAGGGACGCGATCTTCGCCCTACAGCAACTAGGCTTGAAGGTCGAGAAGAGCCACCACGAGGTTGCCCCGGGCCAGCACGAGATCGACTTCGAGTTCGCCGACGCCTTGACGACCGCTGACAGGGCCGTGGCGTACAAGAACGCGATCAAGGCCGTCGCGCTCATGCACGGGATCTTCGCAACCTTCATGCCCAAGCCGTTCTTCGGCGTCAACGGGTCCGGGATGCACACCCACCAAAGCCTTTTCTACTCTAAGAACGGGAGGAACGCGTTTTACGACGCTAAAGACCGTTACAACCTTTCGGACGTGGCCTACCACTTCATAGGCGGGCAGCTGAAGCACGCGAGGGCGATGGCCGCGATCCTGGCCCCGACTGTAAACTCGTACAAGCGCCTGGTCCCCGGGTACGAGGCGCCCGTCTACGTTTGCTGGGGAAGGAGGAACAGGTCGGCGCTGATCAGGGTTCCCGAGTATTTTCCAGGGAACGAAAGCGCGACGAGGATGGAGCTCCGGTGCCCGGACCCGTCGTGCAACCCTTACCTCGCCTTCGCTGCGATGCTCAGGGCGGGGCTCGACGGAGTGAGGAGGAAGATAGAGCCGCCGCAGCCGGTAGAGGAGGACGTTTACGAGTTCGACGACAAGAAGCTGGCAGAGTTCTACATCGAGACCCTTCCCGGTTCGTTGGGCGAAGCGATAGAAGAGCTGCGGAAGAGCGGTTTGATGAAGGAGACGCTCGGGGAATTCACGTTCAAAAAGTACTTGGACGCTAAATCAAGGGATTGGGACGAATACAGGGTGCAGGTTACGAGGTGGGAGATAGAAAGGTACCTGAAGCTGTAGGCGGGTCCGCAGGTCGCCATCGTGGAATAGGCGCGAGCGAACGGCGGTTTGGGATCCCTGGCGATGCGGCGGCGTTCT
>JAFNJA010000068.1:0-3530 GCA_017601265.1 Candidatus Brockarchaeota archaeon | reverse complement strand
TCGGGTTTAACAGCTTCTCCGCGCTTACGACTTTAGAGGGGTCGGCTCACCTGCCGCCTTAGTCCGTACCTCGCCCTCTCGGTCATCCCGTTCGTTTGGCCACGGGCCTGGGCCGGATTCCCGGTTTCCCGGGCCTTAAATGTTTCGTCCTTCCGAAACCGCCCGCAAGCCGCGAGCTTTTACAAGGTTGCCCTCCTTTCATTTCCCGGAACGCGCTTCCCGAGGTTGGCTTGGTTGGCAGGGCAAGCGTTCTAACGCTTATATAGGCGGCTCGCGCGCCCGCTTTCGAGCCTGAATGAGGGATTTAGTTCTCTGGGAATCGTTTCCCGCCCAGTCGCCAACCAGCGCCCCCTCCCTCTGAGCCGCAATCCCGAACCTCTAGGTTACCGTTAAGTGGTTCCGTTCCTCTTCCCGCGCAAGGGGCGCAGAGCATGAGCGCCAGCGTCGACGTTAGGAGCTTCGAGGAGAAGTGGAGGAGGAGGTGGGAGGAGTCGAAGGCGTTCGAGTCAAACCCGGAGCCGGGGAGGCCGAAGTTCTTCATAACGGTCGCCTACCCCTACCCGAACTCGCCGCAGCACATCGGGCACGCGAGGACCTACACGCTGACGGACGCGCACGCGAGGTTCCTGAGGATGAGGGGCTTCAACGTCCTGCTGCCGATGGCCTTCCACTACACGGGAACGCCGGTCCTCTCCATGTCGAAGCGGCTCGCCGCCAACGACAGGGAGCTGGTCGAGGAGTTCACCAAAACCTACAACGTTCCGGTAGAGAAATTGGAGGAGTTCAAGGAGCCGCTGAACATAGCGAAGTACTTCCACGAGGAGATCAAGGCTGGCATGAAGGAGATGGGCTACAGCTTCGACTGGAGGAGGGAGTTCACGACGATAGACCCGCAGTACAGCCGCTTCATAGAGTGGCAGTTCAAGAAGCTCTTCCAGCGGGGTTACATAAAGCGGGGATCCCACCCGGTCGGCTGGTGCCCCAACGACGGGAATCCGGTCGGGCAGCACGACACGAAAGGGGACGTCGAACCTGAGATAGAGGAGTTCGTCCTGATAAAGTTCCGCTTCGACGACGGCTACTTCTTCCCAACCGCGACGCTCAGGGCCGAGACCGTCTTCGGAGTCACGAACGCCTGGATCAACCCTGAGGAAGAGTACGCAAGGACGGGGAACGCCTGAGGTTCCTGAACCGAAAGGTCGAGGTCGAGTCCACCTTCCTCGGCAGGGAGCTGGTGGGCAAGAGCGTCACAAACCCCGTTACGGGCAAGAGCGTCCCGATCCTGCCCGCGAGCTTCGTCGACCCCGGCAACGCGACCGGGAACGTCATGTCGGTTCCCGCCCACGCGCCCTACGATTACGTCGCGCTCGAGGACTTGAAGAAGAATCCCGAGTTGCTGGCCAAGTACGGGATGGACAAAGGCTCGGTCGAGCGCCTGGAGCCCGTCTCGCTCATCGAGGTCGAGGGGTACGGCGAGGTCCCCGCCGCGGATGCTGTGCGGAGGATGGGCATAAGGGACCAGAACGATCCCAAGTTGGAAGCGGCGACAGAGGAGGTTTACGGGAAGGAGTTCCACTCGGGAAGGATGAAGGCTTGGACCGGAAAGTACGCGGGCCTCTCGGTCCAGGAGGCGAAGGAAGCGATAAAGAAGGACATGGCCGCCTCCGGCAAGGCCGACTCGATGCACGAGATCCTGAACAGGCCCGTTTATTGCAGGTGCGGCGCGGAGTGCGTGGTCAAGATCTTCTCAGACCAGTACTTCATAGACTACGGAAACCCGGATTGGAAGGAGGTCGTGAGGGAGTGCCTCGGAAGGATGGAGATCCTGCCCTCAGAGCTGAGGGCCGAGTTCGAGAACGTGGTCGACTGGCTGAGGGAGAAGGCTTGCGCGAGGAGGAGCGGGCTGGGCACGAAGCTACCCTGGGATCCCGCCTGGATAATCGAGTCCCTGAGCGACTCCACGATCTACATGGCTTACTACGTGGTGTCTAAGTACGTTAACGAGCTGGGCCTCAAGGCCGAGCAGCTAACGGACGAGGTTTTCGACTACGTTTTCCTAGGGAGCGGGGACGCGGGGGAGGTCGGGCTAAGGTCAAAGGTTCCGAGGGAGGTTTTGGAGGCGATGCGGAGCGAGTTCTCCTACTACTACCCACTGGACAGCCGCCACTCCGGGAGGGACCTGATATGGAACCACCTGACGTACTTCGTCTTCAACCACGTGGCGATATTCCCCAGGGAGCATTGGCCGAAGCAGATAGTCGTGAACGGGAGCGTCCTCATGGAGGGGCAGAAGATGAGCAAGTCCCTGGGCAACATAATTCCGCTCAGGGACGCGGTCAAGCAGTACGGGGCGGACGCGCTCAGGCTCGCGGTACTTTCAACCGCCGGCCTCTTGCAGGACGCCGACTTCAGCAGGGAGATCGCGGGGTCGATGAGCAGGTGGATCCAGCGCTTCTATTCGGCGGCGCGGGAGCTCTTGGAGAAAGGACCTGCCGAGGGGGCGGGGAAGGAAAGTTACTTGGACAAGTGGATGGTGAGCCGCCTTTACGAGAGGGTCAAGAACGCGACGGAAGCGATGAAGGTGCTGGACGTTAAGGAAGCAATAAACCAGGTGATCTACCTTTTGGACCAGGACCTGCAGTGGTACCAGAGAAGAGCTTCGGTTTCCCGAAGCGGGGCGAACGAAGCTTCGGTGCTGAACGTGCTGAGGGAGGTTATAGACGTCAGGGTCAGGCTGCTTTCGCCTTTCGCGCCGTACACGTGCGAAGAGGTTTGGAGCATGCTCGGGAGGGGCGGCTTCGCTTCCAACGCGCCCTGGCCCTCTTACGACGAGTCCAAGGTCGACAGGAAGGGCGAAGCTTGCGAGGAGGTCGTCAGGGAAACACTTAGGGACGCGCTGAACATACTGAAGGTCGTCAAACTAACCCCGAAGAAGCTCTTCATTTACGCTGCTGCTGAGTGGAAGTGGCGCTGCACGATGGGCTGCCTCGAATCGCTGGAGGAGGGGCTGAACCTCGGAGAGGCGATGAAGCGGCTTATGGGTTCCGAGGGGATGAGGGAGAAGGGGAGGGAAGCCTCGGAGTTCATCAAGCGAACGGTGGAGGAGTTGTCCAAGACTTCGAAGGAGAGGAGGAAGGAGCCTCCCTCGGCGTCCTTCCCGAAGCGCAGGCGCTGGGCGAAGCCAAGGATTTCCTGGCCAAGGAGCTGAACGTCGAGGTGCTGGTTTACGGCGAGGACGACGAAGCGAAGCACGACCCCGCCGGAAGGGCGAAGCTGGCCAGGCCGTACAGGCCCGCGATGTACTTCGAATAGCTTGAGCCTGCCACCTGAAAGCTAAATCATTTTCGAAAGCACCGCGAACCTCCTGGCCTCCAGCATGCCCTGCCTCCGGTAGAACGAGTAGTTCCTCCCGCCTCCCCAGGCGAACCACACGTTCCTCACGCCCTTCGATTGCAGCATCCTGAGGCACTTGTGGAAGATGACGGTACCGACCCCCTTGTTCCTGTGCTCCGGCAACACGCCGAAGGGTC
>JAFNJA010000067.1:2801-10554 GCA_017601265.1 Candidatus Brockarchaeota archaeon | reverse complement strand
GGTGGAAGCAAGCTTTACGAAACCACGGGAATTTCTGCAGCAATCGGTTTTGTCATAGGCGTCGTCATCTCATGCTTAATTGGCGGCGTCCTCCTCCTGATAAGGTTCTTCGTGCCTTTCTGATCCACTATTTTATCCCCATTCTTTTCTTTTTTTATCCTTCATTGAAGTGGAGCATATTTTTTGTTTACAAACTTTCCACTAGCCTAGGCTCCATCTACATATTAATCTAGGAGGGTTTACGACGACACCAAGCCTTTTTACGCCATGACATGCGCGCATCCTGTTCTTCCTGCTCCTCGGTCAGTGCGCTATCGTCCTCTTCAGCGGGCTGAATTTTGTCTCGGGCTGTCGTACCTCTCAAGGAAACCCTTCCTGTCTTTGACGTAATTCAGGATCATCCTCCTCAATGCTTGCGAGCCCTTGCTCCTTGCGATCGCGTTCCTCTTCGGCTTGATAAGGATGCTATAGACTCCCGTCTCCGATAGCAGATTGCAGACCAACCTCAAGCGTTCAAAAAAGAACTTGGCAGTGGAGCTGCGAAGATAACCTTTTCGCGCCCTCCATGTCGCCCATCAGATCGCGCCATCGAAGGTAGGTAGAGGTCGATAGCCCAGTAGAGTCGCCCGTCCTCTCCCTGTCGCCCTTGAAGGTTTTGTTCAACTCTTGGTTGAGCTGCCCGAACCACGCTACGGGCATCAGCTTCATCGCTCGCCAAAGAGTCGCATGGTTTGGGATCTCCTCTTACCTATACCTTCGGAACTCCAATGGCCTCTTTTTCCGTTGCTATCGCTCTGTATGTAAGGCCGTGCCAAACTTTTCAACAGGGCCAGAACTTTGGGTTCGAAGCTGATCGGCTTTCATCAGACCTGCTTTTCCTCATGGGCTGGCGGGAGGCTCCCTGGCCAGTGGAACCGCCACCGCCAGGAACTCGGAAACGAGGACGGCACTAATCCAGCCGTATCACCGAGAAAAGGAGACATAGATATGAAACGGAGCTGACAAGGCAGTTAATTTATAGCATGCGCTGTATTTCATAAGAAAACGTAGGCAAGATGATGAGCATCTAAAAATAGGACTTGTCGCATGCAACAGTGGCGCTTCAAATGCTGGATATTTAACAGGATTAGCCGAACTAGAAGTAGTTAAAAAATTTGGAAGCGAAGTCGGAATATGCTCCATTACCAGCATTAGTTGACAACATTCCAAGACAAACAGCGCTCGTAAGGAAATTGAACGCCTCATCGTTATGACGGTTGTCATAATAAATGTACCCGAAAAATGTTAAATCTGGAAAATCCAGGAATAAAAGTTACAGATCATACTAAGCAACTATAGCAAAGACAAAGAGGAACGAATGGCAAAAGAACTTCGATGACCGGATAACTACGTCAACTCGTATACAAACTACGTTTAGCTGAAAAGACCCGTAACCCCGAGGGAAAGGCTGGTGAAAGCACCCGCTTCCAGTCTAACTCGAAAACGCGCTCTCAAATATTATGATTATCGCTGTCTGAAATTCTTGAGGTTGAAGCCGACCTAGTATCCGCTACCATAACCTTTCACAGGGGAGTAACCTTACCAGCAAGCTAGTTGTAACAGGGCACAATTGAGGAAGAGTCGAGGCTCACTTTAACGGAACGCTCACGATAGAGGTCAAATAAGGCCTCTATATACATGGAACTCCTGCTCGCCCCGACCCCCGGCGCCCCGTGCTTGACCTGCTTGTTGGTCGGCACGTACTCCCCGAGGTAGTGGCCGATCATCTCGTGCGTTATGGTCACGACGCCGAACTCCCTGCCGCTGTGCACCTTTATCGTAAGGCCGACCATCTCGGGCAGTATCACCATGTCCCTTATGTGCGTCTCCAACTCGGGCTGCTGGCCCGTCTCCTGCTGTATCCTTTTCGCTTCCCTGATCTTACCAAGCAGTATCCTTTGCTGCGGCGTCAAGCCCCTCTTGAGGCTCCTCCTCGCCCTCGATGGCAGCAGTTTGATGACGTCGTCCATCGGCATCTCGACTAGGTGTTCTACCGGCACTCCCTTGTACGCTATCGCTTTAGACATTTGCCTGCTGCACGAGAACCGGGGTTTTTAGGTGTTTCTTGGGCTCGAGCTTTTGCTCGAGGCGGACGCCTGCAAGCCTCGCCTGCGGCTGTAAACTCGTTGCGGCGGGCAAAACCGGGGTAAAGCAAATTGGAACCCGCTCTTTAGGGCCTCCGATGCCTTGGGGAGCGCTCATCCGGCTACCTTCGAGGCGAATCGCTTGGCTTTGCCGACGTATTCTCCTGTCGCCACTTCTTGCTTCCTCCTCAACGCAAGCGTCGCCAACGGCTTTTTGCCGCACAAGGTTTCAAGGTCCCTCAGAGCCCCTTCCCCCGAACCGTCGTGCGTGCAGAAGAACGCGACCTCCTTGAAAAGATCCTTGTATTGCGACACGTAAGTCATTATCGGCGTTGATGCCTTTCCGTTCCAAACGGGCGTGCCGATCACGACGACGTCGTACGTTTCGGGCCGATTCTTCGTTTTTTCTATGGTCGTGAGCTTCCTAGATGCCGCGTCCCTTCCCGACCTCAGCCAGCCAATTAACCCAGACCTGTCTTTGGTGTCGATCACCTCTTCTACGTCGCATCCCAAGGCTTGTGCTATCGTTTCCGCTACCTTCTTAGTCGTGCCCGTCCTGGAATAGTAAACGACGAGCACCTTTCTCAAAGCCCGGCTTTCCAATGCTTGCCGCGAGGACGAAATCGCCGCGTCCATGCTATTAGGCTTTCGGCCTTTCTAGCCATGTCCTCTTAACGAATAAGTGCGGATCTGCAAGCGGCTGCCGTCGACCAACCGTCCGTTTTCGAATTTTTGGCTATCGCGCGCGGTTGGCGACGGTCCTTTAGCGGCTTATTTTCCAGAATCCAGAACACGCTGTCGACGTGCGAGTGGCAATAGACCCTGGCACCGGATCCATTCATCCTTAGGTCCATCCACGAATATCCTGTTAAAATGGCATCGTTCAATGATAGATCATCGAGCTTCATCCGGTAATTACTCTGCCGGTATCTTCGTTGAAAACTATCCCGAGCCCCTTCTCGGCCACCTTCGACTTAAATTCGTCGGACGAGAGCGCCTCGACGAATCTCAGTATGTTCTCTTGCCCAACATTCTCCTTCAAAACCGCGAAATCGAATTCCTCTCTCGACAGAGGCACGAAGCCGAGTTCGTACAACTTGGCGACGGCCTCTATGCCGATCCCGGCGTCCGCTTTCCCGTACTTAACGGCGCAAGCTACTTCGAGGTGGGACCTGACCTCGGTTCCGTAGCCCCTTATCCCCTTGGCCAATCCTTCGAACCCAACCCCCTTTTCCAAAGAAAGCTTCCTTATCGCCGCGTCGAAAAGGATCCTCGTCCCGGATCCCTTGTTCCTGTTTATGAAGGCGACGTCGCCCCTTAGAAGGTCCTCCAAGGATCCGATCCCCTTCGGATTGCCTTCCCTCACGATTATCCCCTGCGTCCTCGAATACCCCCTGATGAGCGCTATCTTCCTCCCGACGGTAGGTTCTTTGAGCAAAAAGGCGTTGTATCCGCCACCGTACACTTCGAAGAGGTGTATGCCCGAGACGTCGGCCGCGCCGGAGAGGACGAATTTCCTCGATAAGCCTGGCCAACACGTCGAGCGCGCAGCAGTGGCTACCCATTATTTTCAAGTCCGGCTCCAGGAATTTCGGAGAGCCTGCGATCGAGCCCAATTTCCGCCTCGCGAGGAGGTATTTTCCAAGCAGGATCTCCCCCTCGAGCGTCAGCCTGGTGCTTCCGCCACCAACGCCGCCCATGACCCTTTCTACCACCTTGAACCCGAAGTTCCTCTCGATTTCCCTCAAGCCCAACCAAGCCAGCTTGTAATCGACGCCCTCTTGCTTGGCGGCGAGGTAGATCGACCCGAACCTCTTTATGGATTCGAGGAGCCTCGCGCCCTCCTCTTCCAGCCCGCCTTCCCCCCTCGAGACAAGGGAGTGCGAGAGCTTGAGCCTCAGATCTTTGGGGCCGAACCTCTTCGCTGGATCATCCAAAGACGATCCCGCCCCTCACAAACTCCGCCGACCTTTCGTCGTCCGGGTTGCTGAAGAACTTCCCAGCGTCGCACTCCTCGATGACTTCGCCGCCGATGAGGAGCAAAACCCTGCCTGCAAGCCTCCTCGCCTCGAACATGTTGTGGGTGGCGAAGACCACGACGCCCCTCTCCTTCTCGGCGAACTCCCTCACCGCGCTTTCCACGATGGCCGCGTTCGCCGGGTCCAGGTTAGCGGTCGGTTCGTCCAAGAGAAGGACCTCGGGCTGGAGGGCCAAGGCCCTTGCGAGGCAAACCCTCTGCGCCTCCCCGCCCGACAGGTCGAGCGCCCAGTCCTTCTTCCTGCTCCGGAGGTTCACGGCCTCCAGGGCTTCCTCGACCCTCTCGTCCGCGATTCGCCCCTCTACCCCCCTGATCTTCAGGCCTAAGGACACGTTGCCGTACACATCCGCGTCGTACAGCACCGGTTGCTGGAAGACCATCGCCATCTTCCTCCTGACCTCTACCTTTCCACGCCCGTCTAGATTCGTGGCCCTGACACCGTCCAAGATGATTTCGCCCCTGTCTATGATCCTAAGAATCGTGGTTTTGCCGGATCCGTTCGGGCCGATTATGCAGAACGCGCTCCCCTTCCTTGCATTGAACGAGACGCCTTTCAAGACGTCCTTGTTCCCGAACCTCTTCCAGATTCCGCGGACCTCCAGCACCTTCAACCGCCCGCCTTCGAAGGTCCCGAACCTTTGGACCTCGCCTGAAGGTGTGCCAAGAAGAGGTTGATTGCGAAAGAAGATGCGAGAAGTATCGCGCCCAAGCTGATCGCGATGCCGAACTCGCCCATGTTCGTGTAGAGCACGATCGCCGTAGTCAGCGACCTCGTGTAGAACCTTATGTTCCCGCCGACGAGCATTATCGCCCCGACCTCCGAGATCGCGGCCCCGAAAGCGGCTACGACGCTCGCCAGAATGCCAATCCTGGCCTCGCGCATCAGGACGAGCAAAAGCTGCCCCCTGGTGGCGCCAAGCGAGATCGTCGACTCCAGGACAGATCGCGGAACCGCGGCGATGGCGGAGTAGGAGAGGCCCGCCACGATCGGAAGGGCAAGCAGGAACTGCGCCAGGACCATCGCCGTCGGGGTGTAAAGCAGCTCCAAAGGCCCCAGGAATCCGGATCTCGAAAGGAGGAGGTAAAGCACAAGGCCGACGACCACGGGGGGCAGCCCCATGAGGGTGTTGATCAGGGTCACGAGCAGCTTCTTGCCCCTGAAATCGGACAGGGCGAGCATCGCCCCGAGGGGCAGCGCCAGAAGCGTTGCGAGAGCCACGGCCGAACCGGAAATTTTGAAGGACAGGATCGTGACGTTTACGATTTCCTCGTTCAGGATCGAACCGAAGAGGTCTGCCATCCCCGCCGCTCACCCCTCCAGCTTGCTCCTCCAATAACCGACTTCTTCCTCCTCGTAAGGGTCGTCGATCCCGAGCTGCTTGAGCACCCCGAAAGCTGGGTTGAAAAGCTTACGGCCTTTCTTCGAGTAATCGCCTATCAGCTCCTGCCCTTCTTTGGATACGAGGAAGAGCACGAACTTCTCGGCTTCCTCGTAATTCAATCTGCCGAACTTGCCGGGGTCAACTATTATCGCCCTGTACAAGTTCAGCAGGTTCGAAGCGTCGCCCTCGAACAGTATCTCTAGCTCGAAGCCGCTCTCCTCGCACACCGTCAGGTAAGTGGCCCTGTCCGCCAAGGCGTACGCTCCCTTCTCGTTCGCCAACCTGAGCGTGCTGACCATCCCCTGGCCGGTCTCGACGTACCATCCTTCCCCGGTTGCGCTCAAGTTGGCTTTTCCCCATATTTCCAGTTCCCTCAAGTTCGTCCCCGACCTGTCCCCCCGGGAGGCGAACAGTGCCATCCCAAGCGAACCTTTCTGGAATATGGACTCGAACGCCTCAACGGCGTCCTTCGCCTTTGCCACCCCCGCAGGGTCGTCGGGGGGGCCGACGATCACGAAGTCGTTCCAAGCTACCGTCACTCCGTGAACCCCGTAGCCCTGGTCGATGAACAGGTCCTCGGCGGCCCTGTCGTGGACTATCACCAAGTCTACGTCGCCTCTCTTCGCCACCTCGATCGCCTGGCCCGTGCCGACGGCGACCCAAGTCACGTCGATGTTTGGATTCTCCACCTCGAACCTGGCTTTGAGCGCGTCCAAAATCCCCGTGTCATCCAAGCTCGTCGTCGTCGCTATCCTCAGCCGAGTGACCTCGGCAGGTTTTACCAGCGCGTTGAGCAGCAAAGCTGCGGCCAGGACCAGGGCGGACGCCGCCGGGATCTTCTTTTCCAACGGGCAGTACCGCTATGGTGAAAAATCATATCGATTTATCCTTTCGCCTGGAGCGCCACCCGCCACCCTTCGATGCACCCTTGGTACTTGCCTAACCCACTTGCTTGGCGGCTCTCCTCCTTCCCCTTCCGGTCCTTTTCGCAGCTATAAGGCCCATCTTCTTTCCTGGAGGGGCGCCCCTCGGGACGGTCCTGGCTCCGCCCGCGTGCTGGTGCCTGCCACCGCCGAACGGGTGGTAGGCGCTTATCATAGCCACCCCCCTCACCCTCGGGTAAAGCCTTCCCCTTGACCTCATCAGCGCCATCTTGGTCCCCGCCTTGAGGAAAGGCTTCTCGATCCTGCCGCCGCCTGCCGCAACGCCGAGGGTCGCTTTGCAGCCAGAGTCGACCGTGAAGATCCTTCCGGAAGAGTCTTTGAGCATGACGTCCGTCCCCGCCCTTCCCACGACGACGGCGTAGTTTCCAGACGACCTGAAGAGCGCTCCGCCATCCTCGGGCTTCCTCTCGACGTTGAAGACCATCGTTCCTTCAGGTATCTTGCCCAGGGGAAGCACGGAGCCGAGCTGCAACCTCGCTTCCGCCCCGACCTCCACGCGCTGCCCCACGTACATGCCCTCCCCCGCGACCATGTAGAAGCGCTCCCCCGAGTCCAAGCGAACCTCCGCAACAGGGGATCCCCTTCCGGGGTCGTGCAGCAAACCCTTGACCTCCCCTTGCACCGTCGATTCCCCTGTCTGGACGTACCTGACGTCGCCCACCCTCCTGTGGGTCGGCGCCTCGAATATCGGCGACGCGCCCCTCCTCCTGACGATCGGCCTCTTTCCCATTCCGCGCCACCTTACAGTATCTTCAGCTTCATCGACAGCTCCGCCGCGCTGCTTTCAGGAGAAAGCCTGACGAAGGCCTTCTTTTTCCCTCCGGGAGTCACGAGGATGTTGACGGACTCGACCTTCACGCCGTAGAGCTCCTCGACCGCCCTCTTGACCTCCCGCTTCGTCGCCCTCCTGTCGACCATGAAGACGATCTTGTTCTCGGACTCTATCATGTTGATCGCTTTCTCGGTCGCGACAGGATGCAGGATCGTCTCCCTCTTCAACCAGCTCCGCCTCCGCGCAGCCTCTCTTCCAAGACGTCGAGCGAGGGCTCGACCCAAACCGTGAGCCTTCCGGGCGCCGCGCCTGGAGCCAAGTCCTCAACGCAAAGCTTCCTAGCCGAAACGACCTCTACTCCCGGGATGCTTTTCGCCGCGTTGGAGAGCTTGCACCTCCCCCCGACGACGAGCAACGGACCCCTGGGCGCCTCCGACCCTTTCTTGCCCCTTTTCCGCCTCTCAGCGCACCTGTCCAGCTCCTCCCGCAAGCCC
>JAFNJA010000067.1:0-2785 GCA_017601265.1 Candidatus Brockarchaeota archaeon | reverse complement strand
GCTTGCGGTCTTGCCTATGTCCTCCGCCTCGCGGCTTACCACCAGTGGGAGGGGCCTGTCCCCGATGGCGTGGCCCCTGGCCCTTACCAACTCCGGAACCGCGGTGGCCGAGAGCGCGGACAAGAAGGCGAGTTCCTTCTCCTTCTTGTTGACTTTCTTCCGTATCTTCTTGGCCACCTTCGGGGGGTGGGCCGAGCGGCCGCCCACCGCCATCGTCGCGAACTTCGCCACCCCGGTCCTCCTGATCCTGGGGACCCTGGCCATCCCGAACCCGGCGCCCCTCGACTCGGCCGTCGTCCTTTTTCCGGCCATCGGGTCCCTTCCCTGGGGCTGCAGCCTTCGAGTCAACGAGGCAACTACGGCCCTCCGCACGACATCGACCCTGATCGGCGCGTTGAACGCGCTCGGCAGGGGCTTCTCTCCCACCTCGTTCCCTTCCAGGTCGAGCACCTTCGCCGAAAGCGGCACGGCCACCCTCCCCTATCCTCCCTGGGGGCTCGCGAGCGCGACTTCTACCACGCTCGGAGGCACGGGTTCCTTGACGCGCTTCCTAGCCGAAACCCTGAGCTTCACCAAGCGCTTTGAGGGCCCGGGAACCGAACCTTTCAAGAGGACGTAGTTTCCCGGAACAAGGCCGTACCTGATGAACCCGCCCGGCGCGTTAACCTTGCTCGGGTCGTTGCCGATCGCGACGATGAGCTTGTTCCTTTCGGCCCTTTGCCAGTACCCGAGCTGCCCCCCTCTCGGAGTCGTGTAGGTCACGGCCGAGGGGTTCCAGGCCCCCAGCGTGGCTATGCCCCTCCTGGGCTTGTTGCTCTTCCTGTCCCTTATCTTGGCTCCCCGCCTCTTGATCACCCCTGCGTACCCCTTACCCTTCGAGACGCTGAACACGTCCACGTATTCCCCAGGCTTGAAGACCTTGCTCGCGTCGATCTCCTTCCCGAGGATCTGGATGCCGTACTCGAGCCTTTCCTTGGGGGTTCCGCCGCCGATCCCGATCTCGAAGACCTCCGGCTTCTTCCTCGGGTTGCCCGACCTCGCAGGTAGGGTGGAAACCACGGCCCTCACCTCCGCGGCGCCTTGGGCGACCTTCCTGAGTTTCTCCAAGTCTCCGGCTTTTGCCCCCTTTATCCTCCCTTTCACCTCGTCCGGCAGGCTGCCCGTCCATGCCTCGCCCAAGCAGGTCAAACCGTTACCTCCGTCCCCGTACGCCCTGACGCCCAAAACCAGGACTGGGGGCGCGTCCAAAACTGTAACGGGCGTGAATATCTCCTTGCCCTTGAGCACCGAGAACTCGTTGGTCTCAACCAAGTATGCGTGGGTCATGCCGGCCTTGTAGGCCGAGAAACCGAGGAGGCGGGGAGGCCCATCCACCTTCGGCCAGAACCTGGTCCTCGCAACGGGCGACTTGGCCCTGCCCAGGGGCCTGAAGGCTAAGGATCCTCTCCTTGGCGCCGAATACCTCCTATGACCCAAGCTTCATCCCTTCCATCATCGCGTTTAACACGGCAAGGCTCGAGATAACGGCTTCCTCCGTTCGGATGGTCGCCGTCCCTTGGTGCGGAACCGTGTTAACCACAGCCTCGACAGCCCCCTCTAGATTAACATTTTCCCTCCTCAGGATGTCGGCCACGCCCTCCTTCGGGGACCCGAAAAGGATGAGGGCTCGCTTCGAGCTTGCCAAGAGGCTGGAGAGCTCTTCCCAGATTTCGACGATGTTCCTCCCGTGCCTGGACGTGGCGATGACGGCGTCGTATTTTTCCTGGCTGATCAGGCTTCCGAGGCTTGAGGCGAAAGGGGAAACCCTGAAACCCCAGTAAACTTCGATCCTTTCCCTCTCCACGGCCTCCCCGACCCCCCTTGCCGGATCCGTTACAACGATGGTCGCCCTGCTACCCCTCCCCAACTTGCCCCTCACTCTCAAAGGGCGCTCGACGCCCACGTCCACCAAAGACCATTCCAAGCCTGATTTGAGCACGACCCCTTCCCTGTACTCCCCCGCCCTGAGCTTAGACATGCTCGAAACGAGGGGGTGGTCGGGCGTCCTGAGGGGAGGGAGGATTCCGGCGAACCTCAGCTCCGGCTCGTCGCGGAAGAGCCTCTTCCTGAGGTACTGCGGCGTGGAAGCGTAGTCGAGGACCTTGCAAACGAGCTCCTGCGCCGCCCTCGCGCCCCTGCACACGGAGTCGAGGTAAACCACGACCTCATCGACCCCGAATATGTCCGCCCCCCGCGCGAGGACCCCTATCTTCGCGGTCTTCTCGCGCATGTGGGGCACGTCGCTTACGATGCTTGCGGGAACCGCTACCGAGATGGCGCATTCCCTGCGCTTCGGCACCCCGGCTTCGGCCATGGCACCACCTTTCGACTCGTCGCGCTCAGGCCTATCGGGACGCTTCCCTCGCCAGGATGTCCTTGCCCTCAACCTTTACCTCGTAAATCCTAAGCGGAAGCTTGGCCGGCGGGGACAGGACCCTGCCGTCGGCCATGTCGAACTTCGACCTGTGGTGCGGGCATTGCAGCACCGTCCCTTCCAGCTTCCCTCCCGCGAGGGGCAGGCCCAGGTGGGTGCACCTGCCGGAACACGCGTACAGCTTCCCGCCAACCTTCGCCAGCAGGATCTCTTCCTTTCCCATCTTCGCCGCCCTCGTCCCTCCCTCCGGAACGTCGTCCACCTTTCCAACCTTTACGAACTCGCCCATCGGATCTTCGCACTGGCGGATGCGGAGAGGATATAAATGCGTAGCTTGGTTTTCCCCCTTAAAAGGAAAGAGAACGCTTATAT
>JAFNJA010000066.1:3681-10688 GCA_017601265.1 Candidatus Brockarchaeota archaeon | reverse complement strand
CGCCCTCCCGTTCGTGGTCACCGCGCTCCTTCTGACACTGAGCGCGTACCTTGCTGCCAAGATTTGACGCAAGCGACAAACGAAGAGAAGGTTCCAGGGATCCGAGGGAAAAGGCGATGGCCCCTCAGCAGCTTGACCGGTTGCCCATGCAATCAACCGCCAAGATTCCCTCATTGCCTCTTTCCACCGTCCGGCAGTAAAAGATTCTAGAGTGAGTGGTGCGTATTCTCCCCGCTGCGATGAATCTCGCGGCGCGATACGCTTTTTCAATCCCAAAAAGCACGGACGCAAAGGCGGTTTCGAACAAAAAATGATTTCTGGCAATAAATGTTATAAGCTTTCTTATAAACCACGCCTCCCAAGCGGTGAAAATCGATTGGAATCTGAAGCCAGAGCTGAAAGAATACCCTGGATACCGATCGTTGTCCTTACGCTCTTCTTCGGCTTCTTCGGGCCCGTGTACGCCTTGTTGACGCCCAACGCGTCTTGGTACGCGCTCGGAAGGGTGGGTTGCAAGCTCCTCCTGATGATAATGCCGATACTCTTCATAACGGGAGCGGCCGTAGTCGGCAAGCTCGTCGGGAAGCCGATCGGCTTGGCCAACTACACTTACCTCTACGCCGCCGGAACCGGGCTCGTCGCGGTGACTTCTACAGACTCGCATCCGCTTGGAAACTTCATTAACATCCTGTACGACAGGACCTACCTCGCGCCTGAAGTATATCCTTGGGCTCCCTTCATGGCTCCTTCTGCCGAAATCGTCGCGCCGATGATCTCTGGTGGCGCCCCGGTTCCTTGGGGGGCTTGGATACCCACGTTCATGTGGTGGTCCTTACTTTACGCCGGCTTGGCCGTCTTCGCACTCGCGCAAGGAGTCATCTGGAGAAAGCGCTGGATAGACGTGGAAAAGGTCCCGTTTCCGCACACGAGGGTCGCTGTAGAGTTGGTTAACAAGTTGACCAGTTCTGAAAAGTCGTTCAAGGCGAGATTCGGCGTGCCGACGGTCGTGGGGATGCTGCTCGGGGTGGTGTACCAGCTTCCGCTCCTGCTCGCGTACATGTTCCCCTGGTTCCCGGACGTTTACGGCTGGAGGACCAACACATGCACGATGGGCGCGCAGTGGATAACGCCGGACTCTCCCCTAGCTGGAATCGTAGGTTTGGCCCAGTTCAACAAGAATCCAGCCTTCGGGGCGATCTTCTACATGGCCCCCCTGAACGTCCTCTTCGGCGCTTGGTTCTGGTACCTCGTGTTCGCCATACTGATGCAGGTGGCGTTCATGATGGGCTACTACACGGGCATAACCGACCTTTCGGGCTGCGGCAGGGTATGGTGCGGCAGCGTCAGCTACAGGGTGGGCGATCCTTACAAGTGGAACGCCTTCTCGAGCGCTGGCGTGAGCACCGGCATCTTCATCGCGTACATCGCCTTGAACTGGAGGTACTTGCTGGAAACGATCAATGCCGCGGCAGGCAAACTTGGAAAGGAGAAGGTTGGCGAGTTTGAAAAGGACGAGCCGACGTCGTACAGGAACGCCTACCTCATGCTCGCTGTTGGAGCCGTCCTGATAATAGCCATGTTCATGGCTGCCGACGTGGGCTTCCCGGCTTCCCTCTTGCTGGTCATAACTAACGTGGTCGTAACGTTCGTCGCGACCCGGGCTTCCTCCATGGTCGGATTCGTGGTGCCTGCCGGATCGAACTTTTACGAGGGACCGATGAAGTTGCTGCTGAACGCGGGAGCCAATCCGAACAGGGAGTGGTTCGTCGCCATGGGCATGACGTACAGCTTGGCATGCGAGCCTATAACGGGAGGGGGAACGAGCGTCCCGTTCGTGTCTTCGCTCGCCTCCTTCCAAATGGCAAGCGTCAACAACGTTTCGAACAAGGACGTCTTCAAGATCCAACTTTTCGTGTGCGTGCTGGCTCCTTTCGTAGCGATCGCTGGAACGGTGTGGGGCTTCTACACGTTCGGGATCCAGAGGACCGCTTACGGGTCTCAAGCTTTCTACTCCTGGTACAACGGCTACACTCCGGACGCCGTGGCAAACAGGCCCACCTACGAGCCGTGGTGGCCGAACATGCTCGCGGGCATAGTCTTCGCCGGCATACTGAGCTTCATGCACTCCAGGTTCACCTGGTTTCCCTTGGAGCCGATCGGCTTCCTCCTCGCCACGGACGGGCACGCGCTCATAGAGGGGATATGGACGATGACTTTGGCAGCGTGGATACTGAAGACGATAACCCTCAGGGTCGGCGGAAGCAAGCTCTACGAGAGGACCGGCATACCTGTCGCCATGGGATTCATCATCGGGATAGTGCTGGTCTCGATAATCGGCGGATCGGTGCTCGTGCTGAGGTTCTTCTTCCCGTTCTAGGGTTTGCCCAACCGCGGGAAGCACGCACGTTTTTTACCATTTACAAGCGCGGCGTAACTCCAGCTGGCGATCTCGATCGATGAGCGGATAGCGAGAAGATGGGCCCTCAACGCCTCCTCAGACGCGAGGTTAAACCCCAGCCCCCTTCCCCTTCCTTCCTCCCAACATCTCCCGGCAAAAGGTCCTCGTAGTTCTCAGCGACCTTCCGGCAAGCTTCGACGTACTCGTCTATCACCTTTGGGCGGTAATGCTTGAACCAAGGGACGCTGAAAATTTTCTCCCCGACGCTTTCGGAGACCGGGAGGCTTCCAGGAGGCTGCCTAACGTCCACGCTAGTCGGCCTGCCCTGGCCGTCGACGTCGATCGTGTTGAAGATCGGGTGGAGGTGCAGAGGTTGGTTGCCTCCTGGCGAGGACGGGACCCCCTCTGCCCTCAGAGCCTCGCAGAATCGGTGTATGGAGAGGCCCCCGAGCTCTTCCGACTTGTAGTGACCCAGCGGGGCGTACCACCCTCCCTTAGTCGTTCCAGACCCCCTCGGGGGGCGGTGGGCCCTCATTCCTGGAACCCCCTCCAGCCGGTCCCAAAAGTAGTTCATTGCCCTGTCTATCTCCTCCATCTCGCCCTTGTATTTCTTGAGCTGCACGATCCCGACCGCGGAAGTGAGCTGGTGCATCCTGTACTTGTATCCGCCCCACGGGAGCCCGGCTCCGGCCTTCAGGTCTTCGAGCTGGATCGTGGAAGAATGCCTCTCGTAATGCCCGAAGACGACCGCGCGCTCGTAAACGCGCCTGTCGTTCGTTATCATCATCCCACCTTCCCCGGCGGCGAAGGACTTGCCGGACATTATGGAGAAGCACGCCACGTCGCCGATCGTACCGACGAGCCTGCCCTTGTAAAGCGCTCCGTGGGCGTGGGACGCGTCCTCTATGACCTTCAGTCGCCGCCTCCGCGCTATCTCCATTATGGCGTCCATGTCGGCCGGCATGCCGGTATAGTGGACCGCGACGATGGCCTTCGTCCTTTCCGTGATCCTGCGCTCCACGTCTTTCGGGTCGATGCACAGCGTTTCTGGGTCAACGTCCGCGAAAACGACCGTTCCCCCAAGGCTGTAGACCGGCAGGCACGAAGCCCAATACGTCAGGCTTGGGCAAATGACCTCGTCCCCATGCCCTATGCCGAGGCCGAACATCGCGGAGTGTATGGCTGACGTCCCGTTGTTGTGCGCGAGGGCGTACTTAACGCCATGCCATTTCGCGAACTCCTCCTCGAACCTCTGCGTTACATCGATGTCCGACATCTTCCCGGCCCTCAGCACCTCAAGCACCGCTTCCTCGACCTCCTTCGTAACGATCGGCCACGTGAACATGTCGCCTGGATCCGTTTTTACGGCCCTGCTTCCTCCCAAAAGGGCGAGATCCGGCATGCGCCCTTCAGCTTAGAGATGTCAAGATAAGCGTTTCCAAGGCGAAGCGTCGAATTTCAATCAAGCTTTCCGACCGCGTCCCTGAGCCTCTCGAGAATCGTTTGGGTAGCGTTCCCGAGTATCCTCAGCCCGCATCCCGGCGTGACAGCCTCGAGTTCGCCGAGGTCCAGGAACGAAGAAAGCTTGACGATCCTGGAAAGGATGGTTTCCACCGCCTCTACCTCTAGTACGTCGTCGCTTATCTGGGTGTTGACTACGGCCGGAGCAAGCTTCTTCCCCCGCTCCTCCAGCGCTTTACCGAAATTCGCGATCGCCTTGAGATTGTTTTCCTCCTCCTTTCCGTGGATGTTGAGGTTGATGACGTCCACGTCGTATTCCTTTAAAAGCGCCGGAAACATCTTGCTTACGTCCCCATCTATGTGCAACCAAGTCCTTTTCCTAACCTTCCTCGAAAGTTCATTCAAGTGCTTCCAAGGCTCCCTGATCGGCCTTGCCAAATGCGACGGGCAGTCGAATTGCACCACGTCGACGTAGTCGGATATCGCCAAAACGATCGGTTCGATTGCTTTCTCAACGTCTTCGTATATTTCCGGATACCTCCTTGCCAAGCTCGGGTCGTTCGCCACTAGTTCGAAGCCTATCGTGACCGGATCCGTGATTGTCGCCTTCAACAAAACCCCGCCCGGAGCGACCTTGGCGAGATGCTTGACCTCCAAAATCTCCTCCGAACCTCCTAGATCCGGTTTCGGCCTTATCCTGCCGGTGCAGTAGCTTTTCGCTTTGCTTCCTGTGAATCTTATCTCGACGCCCTCCATGTCCCGAGTGAACCTTTCGACCAAACCGTGCCTTTCCCTCCCCCCGGGTTCGCCCGTGCCTACGATGCAGTATCGGTAAGAGATCAGCTTCTCGAGCCAGAACTCTATGTGCGAGAAGGGGTACCTTATAGGATCTCCCATCGGCGGAAGGCTCCCTGCGCAAGCCAACTTCAACCCCATTCCAAACGCCTCGACGCCCGTTAACCGCTATCCTGCCTTGCATGGTGTAACAGGCGCGTATAATTGCTTTAACAAGCCCTAAATGCGTCTGGCGTCCAAGCGCAGCCCATTTTACCCTTTAGGGCTGCGTCGGCAACGCCGCGGTTGCCCAATTAACAGGCCGATCTAGGCCAAGCCGATCCTAGGGGGCAGAGCGCTCGCCCCGAGCTTGACCAAGAGCTCCCGCAGTTCAAGGACGTTCGAGAAATCCGAGTCGAAA
This sequence comes from Candidatus Brockarchaeota archaeon, assembly GCA_017601265.1. Taxonomy (GTDB): domain Archaea; phylum Thermoproteota; class EX4484-205; order EX4484-205; family DTQO01; genus DTQO01. Next base: position 5,634 of record JAFNJA010000066.1, on the reverse strand, counting down.
TCGTCGAAATACTCGATCGCCAGCGCTCCCCCGTATCCACGGGACCTAAGCGCTTTGACCAGCCACTTGAAGTCGACCTCGCCTCTTGCCACCTCGTCCTGCATCTTCCCGAAGGAAGCGTTGCGCACGTGCACGTGGAGCGTGTAATCCAGCAGCTTTTCAGTCTCGGGGAGGGCAATGCTCTTCATGACGAAGTGGCTCGGATCGTACGTGAATCCCACGAGGGGCCAAAGGCCGCTGACAAGATCCAAAGCAAGCTTCGGATTTTCGATCGCCGTGTTAGCATGACCTTCGAGGCTCACGCTTGCGCTGTATCCTTCTTTCAATTCGCAAAGCTCCAGCAAGCGGGCGCTCAAGGTTTCCAGGATTTCCTCCGGCCTCGATCCTTCCGCAAAGGCACCAGGTTGGAGCGTGATGTTCGGGCAGCCAACCTTTTCGGCGAGTTCAAGAAGCGCTAAAAACTCTGCCTTGTACCTCTCGAACGCTCCGTCATCTGGATCTGTCAGCTCCTTGCTGGGGGAGCAGTTGAACGAACTTGCTTTCAGCCCCGAACTCTGGACCTCTTCCACGAACCGCCTAACCCAAGCTTCACTAACGGACGGCAGTTCCGAGGGGTTTATCCGCTGCCAGCCCTCGAAAGCGTCCAAGTCGAACGCGCCGAACCCAAGCTCCTTGATTTTACGCAAAGCCTCCCGCAAAGTGGGGTATTTTCGCTTGGAGCAAACCAAGCATGAGCAACCGACGTACATGGTTTTCAAACCGAGGCATTGGCTGAAAAGCGTCTTTGGTTTAAATCTTTTAAAGCAGTTTTTCGACCCGATCCAGGCAGCGTCCCTCGGCCTTGCGCGCTTCATCGAGGCACTTGATCTTGCCTCCGTCGGGAAGCTCCTTTTTCCTAGCCGCGCCCAAGAGCTTCGCGACTTTTCCGTATTGGAAGCTCAGTTCCAAGGCCTCTTCGTAGATTAAGCCCTTTCATTTCGATGCCAACTCCGAGAAGAAATCCGAAACCATCTGTCTGCGCTCGCTCCAAACGGTACCGTACCGCCAGTTCATGGCTCGCGAAGTCTTCCTTCAAGTCCTTCATCCCGGCCTTCTGAGGCGAAATGGAGCGGGACGCGATTCGCCAAGCGCAACGTAACGCGTTTGGGGGGAAGGCAACGTTCATCTCCGTTCTTCCCGACAAAGAAGTCTTTTATTTGTTGCAAACCGTTACTTGAGTGGATATGGCAAGGCAACACGTTGCGCCACTCATACCGAGAAAGGTCTTGTTCGGAAACCCAGACAAAACGCAGGCGCGACTCAGTCCGGACGGTTCCAAGATAGGCTACTTGGCTCCAGTAAATGGCGTGCTGAACGTTTGGGTCGGGCCCTCCGACGACCCGGAGGCGGCAAGGCCAGTTACGAGTGATACCTGCCGCGGCATCCGTTTCTACGCCTGGGCGTTCACCAACAACCACGTATTGTACGTCCAGGACAAGGCCGGAGACGAAAATTGGCACATCTACATTACCGATCTGGAAGGAGGCGAGACGAGGGACCTCACCCCGATGGAGGGGGTGCAGGCCCGAATCGAAAGGGTCAGCCACAAGTTTCCAGAAGAGATTCTGATCTCCACCAACGATCGAGATCCAAGACTTCACGACCTTCACCTGCTCGACCTAACCACGGGCGAAAGGCGCCTTTTGGCGAAGAACGAGGGCTTCACAGCCTTCGTAACCGACGACGACCTCAAAGCTCGATTCGCGAGGCGCACGACGCCTGACGGCGGCAACGAGCTGCTAAAGCGCACGGAAGATGGTTGGGAGCCCTTCGCCAAGATCGACATGGAGGACTCCCTGACCACCGATGTCATCGAGCTTGACAAAACTGGGAAAGTCCTGTACATGATGGACAGCCGCGGCCGAGACACTGCCGCGTTGGTCGCACTTAACGCGGAAACTAGAAAAGAGACCC
>JAFNJA010000066.1:0-3671 GCA_017601265.1 Candidatus Brockarchaeota archaeon | reverse complement strand
CCTGCTTGCCTCGGATCCGAAGGCGGACCTGAGCGACGTTCTGATTCACCCGACCGAAAAGAACGTGCAGGCTGCAGCCTTCACCTACGAGCGCAAGAGGTGGGAAATTCTGGATCGAACGATAGCGAGCGACTTCGCCCAAATAAGGGCGATCGAGGATGGAGACTTGAGGGTCGTGAGCCGGACCCTGGACGACGACTCTTGGATCCTGTCTTTCATTATGGACGAAAGCCCGACGCGCTATTACCTCTACGACCGAAAGAGGAAGGAAGCAAGGTTCCTGTTCACCGATCGAAAAGCCCTCGAGGGATTCCCTTTGGCGAAGATGAATCCAACTGTAATAAGATCCCGCGACGGATTAAATCTTGTGAGCTATTACACCCTTCCGGTAGGCAGCGACAGCGATCGAGACGGCCGCCCGGACGAGCCCCTGCCCCTTGTCTTGGTCGTACATGGGGGCCCCTGGGGCAGGGATGAATGGGGTTTCGACTCTCACCACCAGTGGCTGGCCAACCGAGGATACGCGGTGCTCAGCGTCAACTTCCGCTCCTCCGTCGGCTTCGGCAAGGCGTTCGTCAACGCGGGCAACATGGAGTGGGGGGCCAAGATGCACGACGACCTGATAGATGCCGTTGACTGGGCCGTGAAGGAGAGGATCGCCGATCCTGAGCGGGTGGGCATCCTTGGAGGCAGCTACGGAGGTTACGCAACCCTCGTCGGCATGACGTTCACGCCAAAGACTTTCGCTTGCGGGGTCGACGTCGTCGGACCTTCCAACCTGGTGACGCTGCTCGGGACGATCCCGCCTTATTGGCAGCCCATGCTTGAGCTTTTCGCTAAGAGGGTGGGCGACCACAGAACCGAGGAGGGGCGCGCCTTTTTGGCGAAGAGGTCGCCGCTGAACTACGTTAGCCGCATCCAGAGGCCGCTGCTGATAGGCCACGGCGCGAACGATCCTCGCGTCAAGCAGGCCGAATCGGATCAGATCGTCAAGGCGATGCAAGCCAGGGGCATACCTGTGACGTACGTGCTTTACCCAGACGAGGGTCACGGCTTCGCCAGGCCGGAGAACGAGCTTTCGTTCAACGCTATTGCGGAGTCGTTCTTAGCCTTGCACTTGGGAGGGAGGCGCGAGCCTATAGGCGATGATCTCGAAGGTTCGAGCGTGGCCGTCCCCGTGGGCGCCGAATCGGTGCCCGGTTTGGCGGAAGCCCTCGCAAGAAAAAGCGGTATCCAGAAAGCGCAGGGAAACGATCGAACCTGAACTTGACTTAACCCGGCCATAGGTTTGCATGAGGGCGAATCCAATCGCGCGTTAGTTAGTTTCATATACCTAAACCCGCAAAAGAGGGCGAGGTGGTGGGATGGACATAAAGGATCTACTGGAATACAACTGGTTTTGCAGCCGCAAGTTCCTAGATGGCTTGGGAAAGCTTCCGTGGAGCGAGGTCGTCGAGGACCGAGGAGCCAGTTTCGGTTCGATCCGCAACATCTTCCTCCACAGCCTGGAGGCGGAGCAGGGTTGGTTCAGGCACCTCGCGCGCGGTAAGATAGGCGAGTGGCCGAGCCACGACTACGACAAGGAGTTCCAAAGCGTCGAAGCCATGAGGAAGTACGCGGAAGAGGTCGAGGCGGAAGGCCGGTCTTACCTGAAAAAGCTCAGGCCCTCGGGCCTGGGCAAGCCCTTCCCCATCGCGTGGCACGGGAAGAGCTTCCGCGTGGAGGATGTCTTGATGCACGTGGTGGAGGAGTGCTTACACCACAGGGGAGAGATCATGTGCCTGATGTGGCAGATCGATGCCGAGCCGCCGTACACGGGCTATCCTGGGTATTTACTGGAGAGCGGAAAACTGAAGCGGAGCGAAAAAAAGAGAACGAGTCGAAAATCTGGAAAATAGCAGCGAGAGCCAATTTGGATCAAGTTGAAAATATTCCAGAAAGACTCATCAGACTTCATGATTCTTCGAAAGCTTGATTTTTATTTAATCCGCCGATGGCGGTCAAACCGGCTTTTGCCCTTTTAACCCTGTCTGCGCGTTGCGGAACGCGCGCACGCTAATCTTATAAGTCGTTGAGCGTATTGATGGATGGTGGATTAAACGTGCGAGAGCGAGGGTCCACGCATTACAGGTTTTCTTTCGGTCCTTGGAACATACACGAAGGGGCGGATCCCTTCGGCCCGCCAGTCAGGACCCCTTACAGCTTCGTGGAAAAGATCGAATTCTACAAAAAACTCGGTTTCGACGGAGTACAATTCCATGACGACGACGCCGTGCCCAACCTCGACGAGTTGGATAAAGACCAGGTCATAGGGAAGGCCAGAGAGGTCAGGAAGTTGCTGGACGGTCGAGGGTTGGTGGCCGAATTCGTCGCTCCCAGGTTGTGGGAAAGCCCGAGGACGATCGATGGCGCCTATACGTCAAACGACTCCGAAGACAGGCAGTATGCCATAAACCGCTCCCTTCTCGCAATAGACATAGCCAGGGAGCTTGGAACGAACAAGATAGTTCTATGGCTGGCCAGGGAAGGAACGTACCTGAGGGAGGCGAAAAATCCCAGCGTCGCCGTCGGCCGAATAGTGGAAGCCATCAACAGGATGCTCGATTACGACAAGAACGTCAGGATCCTAATAGAGCCAAAGCCGAACGAGCCCATGGACCAAGCTTACGTCCCGACCGTCGGGCACGCGGTAGGCCTTTCGTACAAGACCGTGGATCCGGAAAGGGTTGGCGTGCTCATAGAGAGCGCGCACTGCCTGCTAGCCGGCTTGGACCCGTCTGACGAGATGGGGTACGCGCTTTACCACAAGAAGCTTTGGGGCGTGCATCTGAACGATCAGAACGGGCTGAAGTTTGACGAGGACAGGTCGTTCGCGGCGGTGAACTTGAGGAGGGCCTTCAACCAGGTAAGGGTTTTGGAAGAGGGAGGCTACGGCAGAAACGGGGAGTTCGTAGGGTTGGACGTGAAGGCGATGAGGACCCAGAGGAAGGAACTTTCGACCAAGCACCTTTCAAACAGCAGGGAGCTTTTCTTGTACCTGGTCGAGAAAGTGAGGACGCTCGATAGAAAAAAGGAGCGGGAATTCATCGAAGCCAGGGATTACGAGGGCCTCGACCTATTCATATTGAAACACTTGATGAGCGCATAGCTCTAAATGGCGCTCCGCCCGAAACCCGTCTAAAAAACCATCCAAGAATGTACTTCATCTTAGCGCTTTACGAGAGGCCCAAGGCGCTCAAGCTCGCTGAAGAGGCCATCTCGGCCTTTAAAGATAAAGATTAGACGCGTAAAAACGTGTCAACGCACCATTGGAATCCAATGCATACCATGGGTTCCAGATCGTCAATGTTGGTAAATGCGATTCGAGGTACATTAAAAAATAGTCCCCATTGGCTGCTCGTCAGCAAGCGCTTTAAATATGGGCTTGGATCGGAAGGCGGTATTGAAATGGTTAGAGCCCGAAATCGAGCTGCCCCCGGTTCCGGTGAACGGTGGCGCGGCATCCACGTTCTGCTTAACGACAATGAAGAGACGGACGCCCTGGCCAGCGAGGTTCCAAAGCTGGCAAATATTGGCGTCAACGTCCTGGTCGCCGAGGTGGACTACAACTACGCCTACGCGTCCCATCCGGAACTTCGTGGTCCAAACCCGATCACGAAGGATCGCGCCCG
>JAFNJA010000065.1 GCA_017601265.1 Candidatus Brockarchaeota archaeon | reverse complement strand
TCCGCTTGGGGATCGCGTCCAAGACCGAAGCGTCCAAAATCGCCGTCCTCGGCAGGATCGGCAACCCCATCAAAACCCTCTTTCTCCTGTTGGCCGCGTCCGTTATGAGCGAATACCTCGTCAACTCGCTGCCCGTGCCGCACGTCGTCGGCAAAGCCACTACCGGAACGGCCGGGCTGGCGACCTCTTTGGGAGCGAAGTGGTCCTCCAAGGCGACATCGTTCAACGCCAGGAAGGCTATGGCCTTCGCGGCGTCGATCGCGCTTCCTCCCCCGAAGGCGATCACGACGTCGCAGCCGCTTTGCCTTGCCACCTCCGCGCTTTGTAAACCGTGCCAATCGACGGGTGGGGTTCGACCTGGTCGAACACCGAGAATTCCAAACCGGATTTTGCGAGGCTCGCGCCGATCGCGTCCAGGTACCCGCTTTTCCTCGCGAAATTCCTTCCTGTCACGACGAGGCACCTTTTGCCGAGCCTGGCCGCCTCTTCACCCAGCTTGCTCATGCTCCCCCTGCCGAAGATTACCTTGGTTGGAAGGTGGAAGGTGAAACCGTTCATTCCGCTGAAGGTTGGGGCCGTGATTTAATTAAACTTGCGGTCGGCAAAACGCGAATCAAATGCCTCGACGATCGGGAAACGCGAAAACGTTTTAGTTCATCCTCGAGACGGCGATTCGCCCGCGGCAAAACCTCTTAGCACCATCCCGATTGCGTCGCGGTGGCGTTTTGAACAAAGATCTCGGCGGCTTCCCCGCCTTCCTTCGACGCCATGCCGTCCTCGCCCCAAGACACCATCCACGCTCCCTCCGGTACAAGGTAATGGCAAGCCAGATATGCCGTGCCCGTTACTCGTTCGACGGTGCACTTGCGCTCGGAGAACTTGACGAAATAGCTTCAAAGGAAAGGAGGACGGTGATCGGGCTCATGTCGGGGACGTCCGCGGACGGCATCACGGCCTGCGCCGCGAGATTGGCTGGCTCGTACGATCGAGCAGGACTCGAGTTCATCGGGATGGAGACGTACCCCTATCAAAAGGACTTAAGGGCCAGGATATTCGAGCTTTTCGACCCTCCCACGGCGACAATAGAGAAGATATGCTCGATGAATTTCGAGTTGGGAATTGAGTTCGCAAAAGCCGCAACGTCGTTGGCCGATCGCTTGTCCCTGCCGCTGGGCAAAGTCGACCTCATAGGCTCGCACGGGCAGACGGTATTCCACGATCCTAGGTCGGGGGGCAAAAAGATCGGTTCGACCATGCAGATCGGGGAACTTGCCGTCATAGCGGAGATGACTGGAGTGACCACGATAGGCGATTTCAGGAAAAGGGACGTCGCCGCCGGCGGGGAAGGGGCGCCGCTTTCAGCCTACGTCGATTACGTCTTGTTCAGGAAAGAAGGCGAGGGAATAGCTTTGCAGAACATCGGGGGCATCGCGAACTTGTCATACCTCCCTCCAAGTTGCTCCGAGGATGAGGTCGTCGCCTTCGACACTGGACCGGGCAACGCGGTGGTGGACAGGCTCGTCAGCGTTTTCACGGACGGAAGGGCGTCATTCGACGCGGGTGGCTCGATCGCTTCGAAAGGGAAAGTCGACGAGGAGCTTCTCAGAGAACTCCTTGGCGATCCTTTCTTCTCCAGGCGCCCTCCGAAATCCACGGGCAGGGAGGCGTTCGGAACGGGGTACGCGGAGAGGTTCATCTCCATGGCGAAAAGGCGTGGGTTGGGAAAAGAGGACGCTGTCGCGACCGCGACGATGCTCACGGTCGAAACGATCGCGAGGGGGTATGAAGATTTCGTGTTCACCGCGGGCCCCCTGGACAAGATCTACCTCGCGGGGGGCGGAGCAAAGAATTCGACGATGGTCGATTGGCTGCGCAGAAGGTTGCCGAACGTAAAGATCGAGATGTTCGATTCCCTCGGCATCCCCTCAGAAGCCAGGGAAGCGCTTTACATGGCGGTTTTGGCCAACGAGTTCGTGCTGGGCCGCGCATCCAACCTCCCTTCGGCGACTGGCGCGGGGAGGAAGGTAATCCTCGGGACCTTGGTTCCGGGACAAGTCGCGTAGGCAGAGCTGGGCCGCGGTTGTCCGGCTTTCGCCGGATCGAGCGCTCTCGCCCGCTTCAATGTGTCGTCGAGGGGCGTTCCTTGGCCAGATTTCGGGGAAACCGCCTATCCTGTTCTGGAAAATCTTATTATGAAGAAACGGATCGAACTTTTGCCCATGCCATTAATCGACCTGCCGCTGGAGCAGCTGAAGGTGTACAAACCGCCCCTGACGAGGAGGAGGGACTTCCTCCATTTTTGGTCGGAGAACGTCAAACTATCGAAGGAACAACCTCTCAATCCCAAGGCGAACAAGGTCGGGTATCCCGTGACCAAGCTGGAGGCCTACTCCGTGACCTACGACGGGTTTTTGGACAAAACGCCGATAAGCGCCTGGCTATTGAAGCCGAACGTCGGGGATCCGCTTCCGGCCTTGCTCTTCTTTCACGGCTACGGCGGAAACAAGGGCTCGATTTCCGACTATTTGGGATGGGTTCTGCAGGGGTACGTCGTGATGGCCGTCGACGTTAGGGGTCAATCAGGCGAATCTCCCGACTTCGCGAGATACCCTTCTGGCAGCGTGATGGGAAACATGACTAAAGGAATACTTGACAAGTCAAAGTACTACTACAGGTACGTTTACATGGATTGCTTGAGGGCATTGGAGGTCCTGCTAGGCAGGAGCGACGTGAAACAGGACAAGGTTGGGATCACCGGCGTCAGCCAGGGAGGGGGTTTGGCGCTCGCCGTGTCCGGGCTGGACAAGCGCGCGGCCCTCTGCCTCCCCGAGGTCCCGTACCTTTGCCACTTCGAGAGGGCGGTCGAGGTCGCGACGCAAGGACCGTACCTTGAGATCCTAGACTTCATGAAGACGCACCGCGAAGACATCGGCAAGGTGGAGGAGACGCTTTCCTATTTCGACGCCATGAACTTCGCCCCGGAGATAAGGTGCCCTACGCTCATGTCGGTGGGCCTGATAGACACGGTGTGCCCGGCTTCGACGGTCTTCGCCGTTTTCAACCACATGGTTTCTGAACGCAGGGAGCTGTCCATCTACCCGGGCATGGGGCACGAGAGCCTTAACGTGCACCACGAAAAGAAGATCAAATGGGCGGCGGAACTGCTGGGCCAAAAGTGACGCATCGCTGGACTCGTGGCGGGGAACCGGCTCCAAGTGGAGCGGGTCGCGGCCGGCTTTGGAACGGTGAAGCTTTAAAGCTGTGAATGCTTTGGGCGCCGCTGAATAGTTTTGATCAGGGTTGGCGTGATAGGTTCTGGAGGGATCTTCAATGAACTTCACCTTCCTTACTACCAGATGACCGAGAAAGCGAAGGTCGTTGCCGTCGCTGACGTAAACGAGATCTCGGCGAGGGAGGCGTGCCAGAAGTGCGGGGCGGACCGCTGGTTTTCCGATTACAAGGAGCTGCTGAAGCTGGAGGATGTCGACGCGGTGGACGTGTGCACCCATCCGGCTCCACACAAGGAGATTGCCGTAGCTGCCGCAAGGGCTGGGAAACACATCTTGGTCGAGAAGCCCATGTGCAGGACCGTGAAGGAGGCGGACCAAATGGGTGCGGCGGCGGAAAGGGCGAAGGTCGTGCTCCAGGTCGCGTACATGATCCGTTTCCACCCAACCTACATGAAGCTGAAGCAACTCTTGGACGGCAAGAAATTAGGAGACCTCAAAATGGCGTACAGTTGCCAAGTTGGGTGGTTCCCCCCCACCCATCCCTGGCTCTTCGTTCGAAAGCAGTCCGGCGGCATGCTCGTGGAGCAGGCGATACACACTTTGGACGAGTGGCTTTGGCTCTACGGACCCGTCGAGGAAGTGTACGCGAAGGTGAGCCACGTTCCCTTGGGGGGGACTTACCCCAAGCCCGGCAAAGCGGTGGAAAACAACGCCACGTTGATCGCGCGCTTCAGGAACGGCGGAAACGGGATTTTGGTCAAGAGCTGGGCTGCCGAGGTTGGGCACGAAGGGGAAGGCGTGGTTGGCAGCAAGGGTTCCGCGTCAGTCGACGAATCGTGCTTGAAGTGGAAAACCCGCGGCATGGATGGGCCGGCGTCGTTTATCCCGGAGGTTCCCGATGACGGCACTTATCGCACCGTCGATCCGAAAGCCAGGAAGGAATACTATTGGAGTTACGCCTCGAAAGGCGCAAGCATCGAGCACTGGCTCAAGTGCATCGAGGGGAAGGAAGAACCCACGACCTCTGGAAAGGTTGGCAGGGCGGGAATCGAGGTCGCGGAAGCCGCGTACTTGTCATCGAAGACCGGAAAGGTAGTAAAGATCAAGGTTTCTGGAAATAGCGGCCGAGGTGCAGGAAATTGAGGGCAAAGATAGGCGCGATGGACGAAGCGTTGGGGCAACCTTGGGAGAGCCTTTTCGAGGTGGCGGCCAGGGTGGGCTTTGACGGGGTGGAACTCGGGGTTGGGGAAAACTACGGGGAGACCAAGCTTTGGAAAAGCGAAGGTAGGAGGGAGCTCAGGAGATCGTCGGAAAGCTGTGGCGTTGCCATCGCGTCAATCTGCTTGCACTCATACTGGCGATTCAGCTTCGCGAGCAACGAGGAGGCCGTCAGGAGGAGGGCTTCGGAGATAGCCGAGCAGGCGGCGTTCGTGGCGTCGGAAGTGGGGGCGAGGAACCTTCTCGTTCCAGTCACTTCGGCCGAAGGCGTGAGCTGCGAAGAGGCGAGGAGTAGGTGGGTGCGCGAGATAAGGTCATGCGCTCCTGCCGCGGAGAAATTCGGCGTCATCTACGCCCTTGAGAACGTAGGCCAACCTTTCGCAGAAACTGGAAAGCAATTGGCGTCCATGATAGACGAGGTCGGTTCCCCCGCCGTGAAAGCGTACTACGATCCCGGAAATGCCGTGTACCGCGGCCTTGATCCAGTCGCGGACATCAAAGCGTTGGGATGGCGCATAAGCCAGGTGCACGTGAAGGATCCGGGAGGGGAACTCCTTGGAGAGGGCAAAATGGACATCAAGTCGGTGGTCGAGGCTCTGGAGGAAGTCGGTTTCGGAGGGTGGTTCATATTGGAAACCCCCGCCACCGACGATCCGATCGGGGCCGGAAAGAAGAATTTGGAATTCCTGCGCAGGCTATTGGGAGAGGGCAGAAGACATTAACGGCGCGCTTGAGCCGCGTTGCACCGGTAATGCCATAAACAAGCGCTTGAACAATTGGGCGCCGGCGTTGGGAAGGCGGTCAAAAAGCGCTCGGCTTGTTGAAAAGCTCCAGGCGTACCTCGAATCAAGGGGGCTTGACGGCCTGATCCCAGCTGGAAGAGTTTCGGTCAAAAGCCTCAGCCTTTACGAGAAGCAGGGCCTGAGTAACGAGATGTACCTGGTCAAGATCGGCACGGCTGGAGGCGGGGCCAAGGACCTGATGCTTAGGCTGTATGCCGGCGACGGCAAAAAGGCTTTGAGGGAATACAAGCTCCTGAAACTTCTTGGCAGAAAAAACCTGCCTGTCCCGAAGGTTTACGCCGTCGAGGTCAGTGGAAAAATCCTTGGCAAACCGTTTTTGATAATGGAAAAGGTAGAGGAGACGCCCCCAAGGGAGGAGCGCGAAGCGATGGATGCTGCCGCCATGTCGCTGGTGGAGGTGCACAAGTTGGAACCGGTTGAATTGGAGGGAATTCTCGAGAGAAAGGGCGCGTATCCGCTTTCGGAGTTCAATGATCTCAAGGCGATGTTGGTCGTTTTGGCGTTCTCGACCCATAGGATTCTGGGGTCTTTCCCCAAGTACTGGAAGCAAGTGAAAATGCTTGAAGTTGAGGGCAGATCCGTGAGTTCTACCCCGAGGCTCGTACACGGCGATTACGGGCTCGACAACGTCGTGCACAAAGAGGGCAAGGCCTACGTGGTGGATTGGGAGAGCGCTGAAATAGCGGAGCCGACTTTGGACGTCGCTTACACGTGCAACATGCTTGGCTTTGGGGACGAGCTTGCCGGCAGGCGCGAAAACAAGCTCTCTGACTCTTTTCTCGAAGCGTACAGGAGGCACGGAGGGACGACCAGGGATCTAGATTTTTACAAGAGGTTGGCCGCGCTGAAGCTGCTCCTCATGATAGAGATTTTGGGATTTCCGAGTTTGTTTTCGATCTTCGTTGGAAGGCTAAGGAAAACCATGAAAAAACCCGAAGTCCGCCTCTTGTTCGGCAAGCTTAGGGAGTACCTTTTGTGCGCGTTGGAAGACAAGCAGGCGGCACCAACAAGCCGCAACCCTTAGCGCATAAAGATATACCCCCCTCCGTCCGCTTTGGCGTCGAAGGATCTTGGGAACCGTCAAATTCGGGGCAATCTTAAACGAGGTACCTCAGATGTCCGTTTCCCCCGACTATCCCGAGTTGGAAAAACTTTGCCGAAGTTGCGAAGACGCCGGCTTCGATTCGGCGTGGTTGATGGACCACCTGACTTGGGGGCCGAACGACGCGGTGCTCGAGTGCTGGACAACGCTTTCGGCTCTTTCGCGAGCGACTTCAAGGATCCACCTAGGCCCTTTCTTCCTCTGCAACGGTTACAGGAGCCCGTCGCTTGTGGCCAAAATGGCGGCCACCCTCGACGTCATATCTCGGGGCCGCCTGGAACTCGGAATCGGAGCTGGCTGGAAGGAGGACGAGTACAGGGCATACGGGTTTCCCTTCGGCCTTCCAAGCGAAAGGATAGCGAGGCTCGACGAGGCGGCGAGCATAATAAAGTTGATGTGGAGCGGCAAGCCGGCGACGTACCGCGGTAAGTACTACGCCGTTTACGGCGCCGTCTGCAAACCTGGACCGGTCCAGCCAGGAGGGCCCAGGCTCTGGATAGGAGGCGGGGGGGAGAAACTCACGCTCCGGGTCGCCGCGAAGCACGCGGACGCGTGCAACTTCTCGGGGCTTTCGACCAGCCTCGAGACGTTCAAAAGGAAGGTGGAGGTTCTGGAACGCCATTGCGAGGCCGTCGGCAGGAAGCCGGGCGAGATCGTGAAGTCCGTAACCCTCGAATTGCTGCTGGGCAAGGACGAGGCTGAAGCGCGCGAAAACGAAAGGCGCGCGCCGCCCAGCAGGTCGCCCGAGGCGCGTTTCGTCGGCACCCCTTCGCGCTGCCTGTCCTTCCTGCAGGGCTACGTGGACGCTGGGGCTTCTTACTTCATGCTTCACGTCGAGGACCTTCTTCCAGGAATGGAACTTTTCGTTAAGGACGTCCTTCCGTCCTTCCGTTAAATCGCAGGCTCATTTGATGGCGGCAATATTCGAGCGGGTTGGCAACTCCTTCTGCCCGTTGAGGGCGGCGTTTTTATTCACAGCCAAAATCGGATCGGTTTTGCCCCGCCTCTAACTCTCTTGAACGCGTTGCAAAAGCTGCTTGCAGAACTTTTTCCATCTTGCATGGAAGTAACGGGACTGGGGGCGAGCTGCGCTCATTCGGGAAAACATAAATCGTCAAGTCGACAAAACGAAGACATGGCAGTGGAGAGGCTGAGGTGCTTCATCCCTGTCGGCGGGCAGGCCGTAAGGCTCAGGCCTCTGACGAGCGACATATCGAAGCCCTGCATCAGGTTCCTGAACAGGCCCCTGATCGAGTTCCCGATGGTGGAACTGGCCGAGCAGGGAGTCAGGAACTTCATATTCGGGGAGTACGGTTACACCAACTACACGAACCTCTTCGACCAGTACAAGGAAGGGGTAGGTTTCTCGGCGAGGTACAGGATAGAGCCGAGGGTGCACATCAAGCACCAGCCGAATTTCGACGACTTGGGAAGCGCGGACTCCTACAGGCTCAACATGGAATATTACGACGTCAAAGACCCGGTCTTGGTCGTCCAAGGGGACAACTTGTTCGACATAGACTTGCCCGATTTTTTGAAAAAGCACGAAGAGAAAGGGGCGTTGATGACTATAGCCCTGACGAAGGTGGAAAGGGTCGAGGAGTACGGCATAGCAGAGTTGGGCGAAGGCATGAGGATAAAGAGGTTCGTCGAAAAGCCGAAGGCCGAGGAGGCTCCGAGCAACCTTGCCAACGCCGGCATCTACGTCCTCTCCCCCGAAGTCAGGGGGATCGTGGAAAGCGGAGAGGTGAAAAAGATGATTGAAGAGCGGAAGAGGCTCGACTTCGGTTTCGACCTCATCCCTTACTTGGTGGAAAAGGGTTTCCCGGTTTACGGTTACGAACTGAAAACCTGGTACGACGTCGGCAACCCTGAAAGGTACCTTAAAGCGATGCTCGACATACTGCACGGGTCGATGGACATAAGGGTCAGGGAGGAGAGGGCATTTCCGGACAGGAACGTTTGGATCCAAGGATACAGCGAGGAGTCCATCAAGAGGCGCGAGGAAATAATCAGGAAGTGCAACGAAAACAAATTGACCATAGACGGCGCGGCCCTCATCGGCAGGCACACGAGGATAGGGGACGGTTCCATTATCCGAGATTCGAACGTCGACAACTTTTGCATAATAGGCAAGAACGTGATAGTGGAAAGGTCGGCAATCATGGACGCGGCGAAGATCGGGGACTACGGCCACGTGTCGGACAGCATCCTTGGAAGGAAGGTTTCCGTGGAATCGACGCGCGAAAACCCTACGAGCATCGAGTCCACTTCGGTGGTAGGCAGCAACGTCCACATCAGGAAGGGCTGCAGGCTGGTTAGGACGAAGGTCAATTCCGGCCTCACGATCCCTCCGGGCATGACGTACGTTGGAAAATTCCTGCAGAATTACGAGGACGTCGCCCAACTGGCAACATGAGCCCGCTAGCAAAAAACCGGGGGAATTTACCTTCTGGGGTTCGACGGCAGGCGGCCCTTATCCTTCCCAATCCAGAAGCCTCCTTTCGCCCTCCAATCTCTTGATTTCCGTGACGTCCTGCGTGACCTCGAGCGTCCCCAAGTACTTCCCTTCTTTGCCTCTGACCGCGAAGTACCGTATGTGCACCAACCTTCCTTCCATTCGGATCCAAAACTCCGCCACATCCCTCTTCCCGCTTCTGAAACCGTCCAGTATCCTTTCCACTATGTGAACGCTCTTTTGCGGGTGGCACTGCTGGACCTTCCTGCCGATAACGGATTTCGTGCGGACGAATATCCTTCCCTCGGATTTGTTGAAATACCTCACGACGTCCTTATCGTCCACGAATGTGATGTCGATTGGAAGCGCGTTTAGGATCGCTTCTGCCTCGTCTTTTGACAGCTCCCCTGTCTCGAACCGAAGCAATCCTTCTCGCGCGGTTTCGATTTCACGTTTCTCGTCCACCTTTTTCGACAACTTCGAGACAGCGTCCTTGGGGGTAAAGCTGCAGTATCCGATCTCATCGAATTCCATCGCAGCTTTGGCCCATTCTTCCTGCGTAACGACTCGAAGGGCCGTTTGGAACAGTATTCCATTCTCTTTGGAGATGTGGCTTGATAGGAGGTTGGTCAAGGATTTGGCGTGATCGCCGAGTTGTTTTCGGAAATCTTTGTTACTGAAATCGCATTTTTCCATCAGTCCCTTTAGCCTTTCCTTTGCGCTTCTTATCTTGTTGTGCTCAGTCCACATTATGGCCGGAGGCTCCGTAATTCCATGTTTCTCTAAAATGGGAAACAGTACGTTTTCTTCACGCAAGTAATGCTTCTCAGCGTCCAAGAGGCTCATTACGATTTCCTCAAGATCCTTCATTCCGGCGTCAGCTTTGCTTTCGTCGATCTCTTTTGGTACTCCGTCTACGGCATCGTTTAGCTTTCCAAGGAGTTGCAGGATGATTTTGTGCTCCTCCATCAGGACATTTATCGGATTATGCTCGTCAACCTCGACCTTTTGGTTTTCCAAACGATCCTTAAAGACCTCTAAATGGACCTCGCACAACCTTTGGATCTCCTCCCTCGGGATGCCTTCTTCGATCAGTTCCTGTTCGATCTTGGCGATTTGCAAGGGACTCGTGCCTTCCAATACTTGCTTGAACCTTTCTTTGGCATCCTGCGGCGGCAATCCCGAATGTAACTGCTTGATCATCTCTTTCAGCAGTTTCTTTCTTTCGGCTCCATCGTCCAAATGGAACAGGCCTCTCGCCCTATGCCCACGTAAAAATGTCTTATTTAAACTTACCGGAGGGCATAACGGCGTTATAAGATTCTTTGCAGCATCGGCCAGTACGGAGCGACTCACTCTTCGCATTTTGGTCTGTCGGATAACGCTTCCAGCTCAGGCGGTAGAATTCCTTGCGGCAAGCATGACGTGTTGGACGAAAATGCCTTCGGGAATGGCTCCGACGAACTCCGTCTTTTCGTTTATCACGACCTTGGGGACCGCCATCACGGCGTACCTCTGCACCATCTGGGGGAACTCGACAGATTCTACCATGTCGGCCCTGATGAAGTCGCTCTCCACGGCCAGTTGGTGGGCGGTCCTGACGGCCTTCTGGCAATACGGGCACGTGGGGGTCACGAAGACTTGGATGTGGATCGGCCGGCTCAATGCCCTCGCGGCCTGCTTGGTCTTCTCGTCCAAGTTGGTCGTTCCAGTCGAGACGTCCACGACAGCCTCTACCAAGGAGGCGAATTCGTAGCCTGCCGGAATTCCGAAGAACCTTACGCCGTAATCCTTGCTTCCGATCGGGACTATGGCGGGTATCTTGTCCACCCCCAGCTCCTTGGCCTTTCCGGAATCTTTGGCGAAGTCGTAGACCTCGAGCTTTATCTTCTCTGAAAGCGACGACAGGAGCTGGGCCATCTGCCTCGTTTCCGCGCAGAACTCGCACTCGTTCTCCTGCGTGAAAACGATTAGCCTCACGTCCCCCCTCAACCTCTGCGCGAGGTTGTTCTTCAGGCTTTCCCTGTCCCTTTCGGAGATCTTCTATTTC
>JAFNJA010000064.1:3026-11159 GCA_017601265.1 Candidatus Brockarchaeota archaeon | reverse complement strand
CCGTCCTCGAGCGAGACGAAGGAGATGTACGTGCCGGTCGCCTGTTCCTCCTGCAGGTCCGGGTCGAGGAGGAGCTTGCCGTTCAGGACAGCCAGAGTCGTCGCGATTGGTTGTTCCCTCACCGGCAGCTGCCTCATTTCCCCCGTCTTCACGACCTGGCCGTCCTCCACCTTGCATGCCGGGAACTTCGTGTTGAGCAGCGCGGCTAGGGCCGCGAGGGCGGAAGCGTCTATGAGGTTGCCGCTGTGGTCCAAGACGTAGACGTCTATCATGACGACGTGCACCTTCTTTCCGGGTTCGAGGCAGAGTTCCTTGAGGTCTATGGCCTTCGATTCCCTGATCCCCCTGTCCACGAACCTCGCCAAGGCTATCGAATCCTCGTTCGGCGGGCCGGGCTCGAATGATTCGGACGCGAGGGGAACCAACTCCGCCGTGACCGAAAGGACCCCTTCATCGGGGGTGTCGGGAAACGGCGTGCCAGTCTCGACCTTGACGCCCACCAAGACCCTCGTGCTTCCCAACTCGACCAGCGCCGATCCTTCGGCCTTCTCGACGAAGCCCGTCGTTATCTTTATCTTCCTGTACTCGTCGAAGGCCCTGCCGTCGATCCTTTCGCCTTTGTTCGCCAGCTTCACGATGTCGTCCTGCAGTATTTTCGATATCACGGACCTTTGGGGGGTGACGGACATCTTTACCACCTACTGGTTGTTGTCCTCCGCCTTCGCCTCGCGGTACTTCTTCTTGATGGCCTCGATCTGCATCTCGTATATCCTCCTGCAGCCCTCGAGGGCCAGGTTGACGGCCTTTTCGTACTCCTCGGCCAGCATCAGGCCGTCCATCTGGAGGAGCGAAAATACGTTGAGCTGGGGGATGAAGGCGATCGGGCAATCTGCCTCGCCCTCCTTGTCCTCCAGGTCGTTCAGGTCCAAGACTATCTGTCCGTCCACCTTCCCGGCCGCGCAAGCGCACACAAGCCCCCTGAGGGGAATCCCCGCGTCCGCGAGGGCCAGCGACGCGGCGGTTAGGCCCACGCACCTCGTCCCCCCGTCAGCCTGGAGGACCTCGATGAAGATGTCTATCATGGTCCTCGGAAACAGTTCCGTCATGACTACCGGCTCGAGCGACTCCCTTATCACCTTGGAGAGCTCTATCTCCCTCCTGCTTGGAGCTGGGGATTTCCTCTCCGGGACGGAGAACGGCGCCATGTGGTACCTGCAGCGCAGTATCGCCCTGTCCGGCTGCGTCAGGTGGCGCGGATGCGCCTCGTGGGGGCCGTAAACGGCCGCCAAGATTTTGCACTTCCCCTGCTCTATGTAAGCCGACCCGTTGGCGTTCTCGAGCGTGCCGACTTCTATCTTTATTGGCCTCAGCTCGTCCGCCCTCCTCCCGTCGCTTCTGAGCCCGTTCTCGTCTATCAACCTGGTTTTTCCCAACTCAATCTCCCTTCATCCGCTCTATCTCCGCGTCGAGCAACTTCGCGACCCTGTTCGTGAGCCCCGAAGTGTGCGCCTCACGCTCGATGAGCTTTATTATCTTTATGACGAGGTTCTCCATCCTCTTGTCCTGGGACCTTGCGAGGACCATCCCGTTCTGGCCAACCGTCAGCTGGCAACCCGTCTTCTGCTGTATTATGCCCAGCATCGAGCCCTTCCTCCCGATCAGGCGGGGGACCTTCGAAGGGGTCAGGGACACGACGACCCCGTCCCTTATTTTCCCGAGGCCGCCCTCGCCCAGGGTCAAAACAGGGTCGTGGGTCCTGTCGAAGCTGAGGACCTTCGCTATCAGCACGTCCCCGATCTTCAACTCGTCCAGGAGCTCGTGCCTCGTGGGATCGAACCCCCTTCCAAAAGCTTCGCTAGCCCTCAGCACCCCGGGATAAGGCGCGTTTATGTCGACCAACCAATGGGTCACGCCGACGTCCTCTACTATGCCTATCACGACGTCGCCGACCGCCGGCATGTAAAACCCGTGAAGCGCTATCACCGAAACCCTGTCCTCCTCGACCCTGGCGATGCCGACCATCGTCGAGAGGATCGTTTTCCCGTGCCTGTAAACGTTTTCGCCAACTCGGTAATCCCCTTCCGCAAGAGCTTCGCCTGGCACGACGATCTGCCTATCCGAAACCAGTTTCGTCAAGGTTTTACGCCCTTTTGGAACTTGCCGACCTTCCGCCCGAACCGCCTACTTTAAAACGTTCGCCTGCACCTGCCGACCGAACTCCTTGTCCAGCTTCTCCAAAAAGGCCGCCTTTGACACGAGCGGGACCGAAACGTTCATCGTAACGCTCTCGTCTTGCAGGGTCTTCTCGGCCAAGACGTCCCCGAGCGCCTTGCACACTGCTTGGACCTTCTGGGCGATCTGCTTCGGCGCCCTTACCTCGATCTCGCTCGTTTGGACCTTCATGGGCAGGACCTTCTTTAACTCCTGCATGATGGCCTTGGCTTGCTCCTCCCCGCTCTTGAACGGGTCGATCTTCACGCCGACCTGCGCCAAAGCCTGCTCGACCCTAGTTGCCGGTATCGGCAGCCCCGTCCTCGCGTCGGTGCAAGACCTAGTGATCGCGACCACGATCTGCTTCCTCTTCTCCTCGATCAACGCCCTCCTCTGCTCGACCGTGAGGAGGAGCTCGCCCTTCTCCAATATTATGGCGGCAGCCTTGAGGACGTCCCTGGTCCCGAGCTTGCTTTCCAGCTTTTCGCTTTGCGCCCTCAGGCCTTTCTTCGAATCGGTGAAGACCTGGTCCGTCACCAAGATCTTGGAGATGTCCTTCTTCTTCCCGAGCCTGTAGGCCAGCGCCGAGTCCGGGTCGACCAGTATCTCGAAACGGTCGCCCCCGACGGAAAGGCGGGCGACGGTGCTCTTCGAACTCATCCCCTACCCAGCGCCCCTTTGCTGGACCTTGTCGAGGAAGCGGGCTATCTCCTCCTGGGAGACGTTGGTCAGCTTCGGGTTTTGGGACGGGATGGTCGCCAACCTTATCCTCTCGGCTTCGAGCTTCTCCTTGGAAGCTTTCGACAAGCCCTCTATCGCCATCGCGACGCCTTCCTTCAGCGTCAAGTCCCTGCGGTACGCCTCCCTGAAGTAGGCGTTTGCCTCGTCTTTTCCGATGCCCACGACGGTGGCGAAAAACTTGCCGTAAACGCCGCTGGGATCGAGCTGGTAAAGCCTTTCAGCAAACTGGTCGACGCCCCCCACTATCATCGAGACCCCGAAGGGCCTGACGCCGGCGTGCTGGGTGTACTGCTGTACTATGTTGCTCAGCCTCTTTATCAGGAACTCGATGTCTATGGCTTCGTCGTAAAGGAGCCTGTTCATCTGCGCCTCGATCCTGGCGTTCTCGACCAAGATCCTCGCGTCGGAGCTGAAACCCGCGACCACGCACCCGATGTGGTCGTCCAAAACGAAGAGCTTCTGGCTGAACTCCCTGTCCTGGAGCGCGTCAAGCCTCTTCTCGAGCCCGGCCAGGACGACGCCCTCCTTCGTCACCAACCCGAGGGCGGTGGGGCTGTTGTTGACCATCTCGGTAGCGTACTCCACTTGCAGGATCCTTCCTTCGGGCGAGAACACCGTTATGGCGCGGTCGTAACCGCTGGGCATGAACATGCCGTGCATCCCTTCTTCAGCACCAGCCCCGGGACTATGATAAATGCTTTCTGCCCTGCCGGATGTAGTTGTTCCTGAGCCTCTTCAGCGTGCCCGAAACTCCCTCCACGGTCGCCCTGGCGCCGCCGGGCAGGGCCAAGGGGAAAAGCCTCTTGAAATCGCCGGCGAGCTTGTGGGGGCACCTGTACACGAGGAAAGTAGGGCCGTACTGGACGATCGACGCCTTTATCTTGTTCGACCCCAGGACCTCGTCCACGTACTTTGACTGGTCCTTGGCGGGCGTCGAAAGGGATGAAAAGGCGAGGAGGATGTAGCGCTTCCTGAACCTTTTCATCTTCCCCGCCTCGGCTGCAGAAGACTAATAAGGTCTTCCGGGGGGTTGAGGCTCGACTACCCGGACTCGAAGGAGCGGCCAATGGAAGGCGAAGGAGGAGAAGGCGGGGCCAAGGAGCTCGTTCTCGTTTCAGTGGCCTATGACGGGCCGCAAAGGAAGGCCGTATTGAAGTTCTTCGATCCATCGGCCCAAAAGATAGTCCTCGTCCCAGACTATACCGGTCACGAACCCTACTGCTTGACAGATCTGCCGCCGGAGGAGGTGCTCAAGATAGGCGGGATCGTGAACCACCCGGGGTTTTCAAAAGTCGAGACGGTAAAGAAGCACGATCCCTTGGCCGACAGGGACGTCTTGATGACAGTCGTATTCGCGAAGGATCCCCTCTCGATTGGCGGGAGGCCTTCCGGATGCATAAGGGACCTCTTGCCAAGGGCCTGGGAAGCCAACATCAGGTACGAGCTGAACTACATATACGACACTGGCCTTCAGCCGGGGTCTGCGTACGAGGTGGGCGCTGGGTCCCCGCCCTCCAGGAAGGTCTTCAGCCCGCCGGCGGAGTTGCTCGACAGGATGCGGGAGAAGCTGAGGGGGAAGGACGCCGAATACGTCGAGGCCGTGAAATCTTGGATCGAGCTGCTCAGCCAGCCCATACCCGAGGTTAAAATGGCGGCTCTGGACATAGAGGTGCTTTCTTCTTCAAGGACCAGGATCCCGGATCCGTCGGAGGCCGACGAAGCTGTCGCCTCGGCCGCGATCCTCGGCACCGACGGCAGGAGCAGGTTCCTTTTGCTGAATAGGCCCGGGATGGAGCCGGAGGAGTTCTTCGTCGAGAAGAACGGGTCGAAGATCGAGCCCGAGTATTTCGAGGACGAGGCGGGGCTGTTGGGGGCGATCTTCGAGGAGTTGGAAAGGTACCCGTTCCTCGTGACGTTCAACGGCGACAACTTCGACCTCGTTTACCTGCACAACAGGGCGAAGAGGCTCGGCATGCGCGCCGAAGAGACGCCGATAACGCTGGGCAGGGATTACGCGGACCTGAAGGAAGGGATACACATAGATTTGTACAAGTTCCTCTTCAACCGTTCAGTGCAGATCTACGCCTTCAACAACGCGTACAAGGAAGTCACGCTTGACGCGGTAGGCGAAGCGCTCCTGGGGTTGGGGAAGGTGAAGGGCGTGAAGCCCATACCGGAGATGAGTTACAGGGAGATCGCCGAGTACTGCCTCAGGGACGCCGAGATAACGCTTGGCCTTGCCACGATGTACGACAAGCTCCTCCTGAAGCTAGTGATCATGCTCACGAGGATCAGCAGGATGCCGGTGGAGGAGGTCGTCAGGCACAGCGTGTCCGCTTGGATAAGGAGCCTGTTCATATACGACCACAGGGCGAGGGGGTACCTGGTCCCAAGGCCGGAGGACATACAGAGCCTGAAGGGCGGCACCGTCACGCGGGCCATAATAAAGGGGAAGAAGTACCTCGGGGCCATCGTACTGGAGCCGGTGTCGGGGGTGCACTTCAACGTCGTCGTGATGGACTTCGCTTCCCTGTACCCGAGCGTCATAATGACTAACAACCTCAGCTACGAGACGGTCAGGTGCCCGCACCAGGAGTGCAGGAGCAACAGGATACTTTCAAGCCCGCACTGGGTCTGCACCAAGAGGAGGGGCATCACGAGCCTCGTAATCGGTTCCTTGAGGGACCTGAGGGTCAACCTCTACTCCCCGATGTCCAAGAACCCCTCCCTTCCCGAGAACGAGAGGAAACTCTACGACGTCGTGCAGAGGGCGCTCAAGGTGTTCCTAAACGCGAGTTACGGAGTCATGGGGGCGGAGGCTTTCTCGTTCTACTGCCCCCCGCTCGCGGAGAGCGTCACGATGCTCGGCAGGCAGATCCTCTCCGATTTGATAGACGAGGCGAAGAGGCTCGGCATAACGGTGGTTTACGGCGACACGGACTCGGTTTTCCTGAAGAACCCGCGGCCTGAAAAGATCGAGCTGCTGAAGGAGTGGGCGGTCAAAAGGTACGGGATCGACCTCACGGTTGACAAAAACTACAGGTACGTCGTGTTCAGCCAGAGGAAGAAGAACTACGTTGGGGTCTTGGAAGACGGGTCCGCGGACGTGAAGGGGCTCGTCGGCAAAAAGAGCTCGACCCCGAATTTCGTGAAGAACGCCTTCTTCGACCTCCTCAGGATACTGGGGGAGGTGAAGGACGAGGAAGGGTTCGAGAGGGCGAAGATCGAGATAAAGGACCTCGCATCCGAGGCCGTCAGGAAGCTCAAAAGCGGGGAGTACAAGCTCGAGGATTTGGCGTTCAACGTCATGATGAGCAGGTCGACGGAGGCTTACACCAAGACGACGCCCCAGCACGTGAAGGTTGCCAAGCAGCTGGAAACGGGCGGGGCCGAACTCAGGGCGGGGGACATCATATCCTACGTCAAGGTCAAGGGGAAGGAAGGCGTGAAGCCGGTCCAGACGAGCTCGCACAAGGACATCGACGTGGAAAAATACATGGACATAATCAAGTCAACGTTCGGGCAGGTCCTGGACGCCCTCGGGATCGAGCTGGAAGAGGAAGGGAAGGCGAAAAAGCTAAGCGATTTCATGTGATCCGGGCCGAGAATACGCTTTGGAAAAAGGACGGGCGAACGTGATGGCGAAGGTCGCGGTGGTCGGTTGCGGGGGGTTCGGCAAGCACCACGCGAGGGTTCTGAGCGACCTGGGGGCACTTGCCGCCGTGTGCGACATCGTGGAGGAGAAGGCGAAGTTCTACGGCGAGAAGTACCGCGTGGAGCACTTCACGAGCGTCGAAAGCCTGGGAAAGCTGGGGCTCGACGCCGCGGTCGTGGCAACCCCGACCGTGACCCACGCCCCCGTGGCGGTGAAGCTCATCGAGCAGGGTGTCAAGTACATCCTCCTCGAGAAGCCTTTCACGATAACCCTCTCGGAAGCCAGGGAGCTGGCCGGGATGGCGAGGAAGGACGGGGTCGAGTTGATGGTCGGCTTCGTCGAAAGGTTCAACCAAGCCGTGGTCGCGACGAAGGATCTCGTGGAGGGAAACGAAATAGGCGCGCCGATACTCCACTTCACCTCGAGGTTCGGAAGGTGGCCCGAGCAGGTGTTCGACGTGGGGGTCGTGAAGGACACGGCTATCCACGACATAGACATACTTGGTTACATCTCGAACGAGAGGCCCTCGCAGGTTTACGCGACCACCGGAAGGCTAGTGCACCACAAGCACGAGGACTTCGCGAACATCGTCCTGACTTACGCGTCGGGTAAGGCCGCCGTCATAGAGGCCAACTGGCTGACGCCCAGGAAGACGAGGAAGCTGAACGTGACCGGGACGGAGGGCGTGATAGAAGCTGACCTGATGCAGCAATCGATCACAGTCATGAAGCAGGGCGAGACCAGGATGCCTAACATGGCTTACAAAGAGCCGTTGATGCTCGAACTCCAGCACTTCGTGGAGTGCGTGGAGAGCGGATCGTCGCCTAAACCGAACGAGGAAGACGCGATGTCGGCGCTCGAGATAGCGGAGATCGCGCTCAGGTCGAGTTCCACAGGGATGCCGGTCAAGCTCTAGAGTTCCTCTCGCTCAAAGAGATCAGCTCGAAGAGCGTCTTGGCCGCCAGCGACGACGTTGCGCCCAGGTCGTACGGGGGAGAAACCTCGACGACATCGAAGCCGACCAAGCCGCTCGATCTTACGGCTTCGAGCAGCGAGAACAATTCCGAGGCGCTGAGGCCGTCCGGTTCGGGGTTTCCCACGCCGGGGGCGTAAGCCGGGTCGAAGGCGTCAACGTCGACGGAAACGTAGAGCTTGCCCGCCCCTTCGACGAAAGAAGCGAACGCTTCCTTCCCGCCGCCTTCCCTGAGGTCGATGGGCGTGACGTACTTGACCCTGTTCGACGCGTATTCCACCTCCTCCTTGCAGAAACCCCTCGCGCCGACGACGAGCGCTTTTTCCACGAGACCCGCTTCGATGGAGTACCGCAGCCAAGACGCGTGGCACAGCTTTAGTCCCATGAGGGACTCCCTCAGGTCCAAGTGCGCGTCGAAGACTAGGAGGGGGGTGCGCCCGATCCCGCGCAGGACGCCCATGGTGATCGTGTGCTCTCCGCCCATGCAAACCGGGACCTTTCCATGCCCGACGAGTTCCTTCACCGTGTCCCTAACCATTTGGAGCGTTTCTTC
>JAFNJA010000064.1:0-3016 GCA_017601265.1 Candidatus Brockarchaeota archaeon | reverse complement strand
AGATCCCGACGTCGCCGATGTCCGAGAACTCCACATCCTCGAGGTCGACGCCGAACCTCAAGCTTACGGTCTCCAACTGGGCGGAAGATGACCTGATGGAGTTCGGGGCGAAGCGTTGCCCGGGCCTGTAAGAAACCGTACCGTCGAACGGGACGCCGAATACCGCGTACCGCGCCTTTTCGAAAGGCTTCTGGAACCCGGCGAAGGGGCAGGGTTCCACGACGTTCAAGAAGGGTTTTGCCAAATCGTTTCCAGCCAAACGCGACCGAAAGCGCATATATATGTGAGCGCCGAAAGGGGCGAGCATCAGCCGGGAACGAAGGTTTGGGCGCTGAAACCAGGCAGGAAGGGAAAGGCCGCGTAGGCGGGAGCGGATTTTCCAGGCCGGCTTTTCCCGAGGCTCTGGCCGGGGTTTTGGCGGCGCTGAACCTGATCCTCGCTGCCTCGCCCCAGTTCGAAATATACTACCTTGCGCCCATAGGCGTGATGGGGGCTTCTTCGATCTTTGCCAAGCACAGGAAGCCCTTTTTGGGTTGGGCGCTTTCGTTCGGGGCCGCCCTCCTCAGCCTTTCCGTCGGGGCCGCCGCCGTCGCGTCTTCCGTCGCGATCTACCCAACCTTGCGCTCGGACGCCTTTTCGTTTTTGGAAGCGAACATCGTGCACTTGGCTTACTTGGCGTTGTCGGTAGCGGCGTTTTTGGTTTCAGTCAAGCGGAAACCGGCCTCTTAGGCTTCTCGAGGAGGTTTTTCAACGACCGGCGGAAAGGCGGGTAAGCTACGCCTTTCTCGGTGACGATCCCGGACACGAACTTGGGGGGCGTCACGTCGAAAGCGGGGTTGAGAGCGGCGACGCCCTTGGGGGCGATCCGCCTTCCTTGGAGCGTTAAGACCTCGGACGCGTCGCGGTACTCCAAGGAAACCTTCTCGACCGGGGTCTCGGGATCGATCGTTGAAGTGGGAGCGGCGACGTAGAAAGGGACCCCGTTTTCCTTCGCAAGGGCCGCGATAGGGTAGGTTCCAACTTTGTTGATGACGTGGCCCGAAAGGAGGACCCTGTCCGCGCCGACGAAAACCTTCGAGACCAATCCGGCCGAAAGCACGTGACCAGCGGCGCCGTCGACTATGAGCTTCACGGGTATGCCCAGGCGCTTCAGTTCGAAACAGGTCAACCTAGATCCCTGGAGGAGCGGGCGCGTCTCGGTGGCGTAGACCGTTACGCGCTTCCCTCCCTCCCAAGCCGCCCTTATGACGCCGAGGGCTGTGCCGTACCCGCCGGTCGCCAGAGAACCCGTGTTGCAGTGGGTCAAGACGCTTTCCCCGTTTCGAACCAAGCGGGAGCCTATCTTCCCGATCGCCCTGTTCGCAAGTTCGTCCTCCTCGAGGATCGCCCTGGCCGTCCGCACCGCGGCTCTCCGCGCTTCCTCCAAGCCCTTGGCCGAACGGGCGGAATCCAAAACCCTTTGCAAAGCCCACGAAAGGTTTTTTCCGGTTGGCCTCGTGGAAAGAAGCAAGGAGGCTGCTCGAGCCAGCTCCTCCAACAGAGCGCCCTTCGAGGTCGCCTTGGAACGTTTCGCCGCTAGCGCTATCCCGAAAGCGCCCACTATGCCTATGAGCGGGGCGCCCCTCACCTTCATCGAGCCTATGGCCTTGGCGAAATCACCTAGGGAAGAGAGCTTCAGCCAAACCATCCTGTCGGGAAGGAGGGACTGGTCTACCACGCTGATCGAATCGCGGTGCACGCGGATCGAGTCCATGCGCCGGCTCCGCCCTGCCTGGGCTTAAAATCAGATCGCTATGGGCTTGCCCTTTTGCGGGAGGACGACTTCGGAATGGTCCGAGAACGCCTTCTCGAAGGCGTCGGGGTTCTCGGTGTGGATTGGTATCAGCCTCTTCGGCCTGATCGTCTTGACCATCTCGACCAAATCGAGGGGCGAAGCGTGGCCGCTTGCGTGGACGTGGTAGAAGAGGAGGCCCAGGAGCTGGGCGGTGTTGACCTCCCTCTCGAGGTTGAACTCCTCCTCCTCGTTGACCGGTTCGCTGGTGCTGAATATGTAAAGCGATCTCGGAGGCGGCTTGAGCTTGAAGAGGTTCAGGTCCCCCCTCGAGATGACCGCGCGCGGCCTCCTGGCACGCTCGGACCGGAGCTGGGAGATGGTGACGAACGACCCGCCCAAGCCGGCATCCTCCAAGAACCGGGAGCGGCGGTCGGGCGGAAAATCGTCTCCCGAGACGAGTATCTTGCACTCCTTCAGATCCGGCAGCTTCGAGAACCTAAGCCTTTCCCCGAGGCTGGAGGCGGCGCATACGGTCAAGGCTACGCCCTTCGTGAGCACGACTTCGTTGCCAAGCCTCTTCGCTATCGCCGCCATGGACGAGACGCGGTCGATGTCCGCAGGGGAGACCTTGACCAAGGTGAGGGGGTTCCCGGCCTTGTTGCTCCTTTCGATCAGTTCCGTCGCGAACCTTTCGACGTCGGCTTCTTTCTGGGGCCTGCCTTCCCCCACGTTCGTCCCCTCGGTTATGAGCACGTCGACTTCGTGCTCCCTCGCGGTTTCGGCGAAGTTGAAGGATAGCTTTGAAGCTGGCCCGTGGAACCTGAGGTCTCCTGTGTACGCAAGAGAACCGGCGCGGCACGTCGCTATGAAACCGAACGACGACGGCGTGCTGTGGTCGACAGCCAGGGGAAGGATCTCCAGCCCGCCCACGCCGATTTTAACCCGATCCTCGAAGCACCTGTACGTGTTGCGGGCCTTGGCGCTCTTGCCGTCGCGGAAGAAAAGCTTGGAGAAGAGGTCGAGGCGGCTCGAGAGAGAGGCGTTGTTCAGGAAAAGGCAGCTGGCAAGCCTGCCCATGTGGATGGTGCTGCTTGAGCCGAGGACCGTGCACAGCTTGCTGTGGTCGGAATGGACGTGGGAAACGAACACGTCGCATATGTCGTTCTCCCCCTCGGAAGGCTCGACGACCTCGTAACCTCTACCGCTTCTTTCGAGCTCGGCGTAATACCTTATCGGCCTGCC
>JAFNJA010000063.1 GCA_017601265.1 Candidatus Brockarchaeota archaeon | reverse complement strand
TCGTCAATATCGTGTGCCTGCTGTCGAAGAAAAGCAGGACGTCCTGCCCAACCGATATGCCCTCTTCCATCGCCCGACTACCGCCCCCCGCCCTCTATTACCCTTTCCCAGCTTTACCTGCGCGCTTACCCCCCGCCAACCGGGGGGAATATCGACACGACGTCCCCGTCGCTGAGCTTCGCGTCCCCGTCCACGATCTTGTGGTTCAGTGAGTATATGCTGCTCCCCCTCATCGCCCCCCCGAGCTTCGGGTACATTGCAATGAGCTGTTCCACCAGGTCCTTGACCCTCGCCCTCCCCGCTACCTCGACCTCCACCTCGGCCTTGCCGACCGCCTCCCTGTGCGAAGCGAATAACTTCACCCTGACCTTCAACCTTCGCGACCGATCCCGCGAAATGCCCGGGCGTTAAAATCCCTTTCTCCCCGCCCGCAAAGGCATTTATCCCCTCGTTCCCGTGGTGCGCCCAACCTGGGTGCTTGCCTAGTGTTCGGCTGGATGGGTTGCGTCGCCGACGTGAACCTCACCACCGGCTCTTTCGTTTGGAAAGACCTTCAGGAAGACGTGGCGAAAAAGTTCGTTGGAGGCAGGGGGTACGGGGCGAAGGTCCTCTTCGACGAGCTCGAGAAGGGGGTCGACGCTCTCGGCGAAAGGAACGTTTTGGTATTCGCGACCGGCCCGCTCACGGGTTCGTCCGCGCCAACTTCCGGAAGGTTCAGCGTCGTGACCAAGTCCCCCCTCACCAACACGGTATTTGACTCGAACTCAGGGGGGTTCTTCGGCCCGAGCTTGAAGGCTTGCGGCCTCGACGCCCTCGTCTTGCGCGGGCGTTCACCAAGTCCCGTTTACCTCAACGTAACGGACGGAAACCTCGAGATACTGGGGGCCGAGGATCTTTGGGGGAAGGATACGCACGAAACCAGGTCGATGCTGCTCTCGAGGCACGGAAGGGGTTCGAGGGTCGCGTGCATCGGTCCAGCCGGCGAGAACCTTGTAAAGTTGGCGGCGATCATGAACGACGACGACCGGGCTGCGGCCAGAGGGGGCGTGGGAGCGGTGATGGGGAGCAAGAACCTCAAGGCCGTCGTCGCCTCCGGGAGGGCGAAGACCAAGATCCACGATAAGCAGTCCTTCAACTTCGTCGTGAGGGAGTGCTTCAAGCTGCTGGAACAGAATCCAGTTACGGACAAGGCCCTGCCCAGGTTCGGGACGGCCGTTCTCGCGAACCTCATGAACGAGCTCAACATCCTGCCTACCAAGAACTTCCTAAGCCCGAGTTTCGCGCGCGTTGACGAGGTTTCGGGGGAATCCATAAGGGCGAAGATCTTGGTGAGGCAAAGGGCCTGCTTCAACTGCAGCATCGCCTGCGGGCGCGTCACGAAGACCAAAAACAAGCAGGGCGAAGGCCCGGAGTACGAGACGGTCTACGCCCTCGGTTCCGACTGCCTCGTCGGAAACCTCGAGGACGTCGCGGAAGCGAACTACCTGTGCAACGAGCTAGGCATCGACACGATCTCGATGGGAGGGACGATCGCCACCGCAATGGAGCTCCACGAGAGGGGGTTCCTGCCGGAAAGGATCGAGTGGGGCGACGGGAAGAAGGTGAAGGAGTTGGTGGAGCTCACCGCTTACAGGAAAGGCATAGGGAACGATCTCGCAGAGGGCTCCAAAAGGTTGGCTGAGAAGTACGGTTGCCCCGAATCGGCGGTCCAAGTGAAGGGGTTGGAGTTACCAGGGTACGACCCCCGGGGCACGAAGGGCATGGGGCTCGCCTACGCCACGAGCAACAGGGGAGCCTGCCACCTCAGGTCTTACATGGTCGGGGTGGAAGTCCTCGGCTTCCCGAAGCGCGTGGACCGTTTCTCCTGCTTGAACAAGGCGGGCCTCTGCATAGTGCAGCAGAACCTAAACGCGGCGATGGACACCCTCGTCCTGTGCCGATTCACGTCGTACGCCCTCGACGAGGACCATTACGCGAGGCTCTTGTCCAAGGCCACCGGCGTCGAGTACAAACCCGAGGACTTCCTCGTGCTGGGGGAGAGGATCTGGAACTTGGAAAGGCTCTTTAACATGAGGGAGGGGTTCGGCAGGAAGGATGACACGCTGCCCAGAAGGTTCCTCGAGGAACCGTTCAAAGAGGGATCCGCTAAGGGGCAGGTCGTCGAGCTTGAACGCATGCTCGACGAATACTACAGGTTCAGGGGGTGGGACCAGGATGGCCGACCAACCCCCAGAAAGCTCGCCCAGCTAGGGATCGGTTGAGGGGAAGATGTGGCGGGAGATAAGCAAGTTCAGCAAGAAACTGCACGACAAGGGGTACATGGTCTCGCACAGCGGGAACCTCAGCATCCGCTGCGGGGACAGGATGTTCATAAAGCGGAGAGGCGCCGCGTGCGACGAGATAGGCCCTGAGGACGTGATCGAAACGAGCGTCGAGGAGGACACGGGGACCATAGTCCTGAGCTCCAGCGAGACGGAGGTGCACAGGGCGATCTACAAATCGACCTCGGCCCTCGCCATAGTCCACGCCCACCCACCTTACTCGATAGTTTGCTCCCTGCTTTACGACGAAGTGATCCCGATGGACGCTGAGGGCGACTACATGCTCCACAAGATACCCGTAGTGGTCGTGGAGAAGCTAAGCGGATCCAAAGAGCTTGAGTTGAAGGTTTGCGAAGCTTTGAAGTCGTACAAGGGCATACTGGTGAGGGGCCACGGCACCTTCGCGATCGGCAAGTTGATGGAGGAGGCCTACCACGTCACCTGCATGCTCGAGGCCAGCTGCATGACGAGGTACCTCGTCGACCTCACTGGCTTGGGATCGAAGAGGGACAAGACCGCCGAGTACAGGGCTTGGTAAGGCTGGTAGTCAAGCAAGCATCTTAGTCCCGCTTGGCCGGTCAAACCTTCCCGCATCAACCGCGCAAAAACGCTCTCTCCAGAGAGCGCATCACGTCCGTCCTCGTGAGGATGCCCAAAAGCACGCCGGCATCGCCGGGATCTACCACGAGGAGGTGCCCTATCCTCCTGTCGCTCATCTTCTCGAAAGCCTCCAGAACGGAATCTCCGGGGTTGGCCGTGACCAGTCTCTTCTTCATTATGTCCTCGACCAATGTCCTTCCCCTCTCTTCCTTCCTCACCTTCATTATGTCCTCGAACGCTACGATTCCGACCAGCTTGTTTTCGCCGTCCACGACCGGATACCCCATGTGGTGGTGCTTCATCATGGTGTCGAGCAGCCTCTCCACGCTAGTTTTGGGATCGACGGTCATGACGTCCTTGGTCATCGCGTCCCCTACCCTCGTGCCCGACATGATGGACTTCTCCCGCTGCAGGAACGCCAGGTCGAGATCTGCCGGAGGAATGGACAGCCCCCTCGCCCTCAGCCTCTTGGCCTCCCTGAGGGCAAGCTTCTTCTTTTGTATTGCCGCGAACATGAGGTGCTCGAAGGCCTCCTCATGCTCCTCGATCCCCGTCGCCCTCACGACCTTGCGTTCCAGAGCGTTTTTGAAGAGCTCCTGGCCCTTCCCCGTCCTGATTATCACCGTAGACCAGCCCCTCAATGGCGGGGCTCCCCCTACCGAGATGTCCGCGAGTTCGGACGTGAAGTCCATGCACGTCCTGCACTTGTTCAGGACGTGCCTCCTGATCTTTTCCACGGGGATCCTGACGGTCCCGCCTGAGGTCAAAATCTCGTACTTGTCGGTCAGGTCCATCCTCACCACGTCGGAGTGCCGGAGCCCCAGCTCCCTCTCAAGGTGGCGCAGCAGCTTGTTCAAGGAGAAAACCCAGAGGCAGAACAGGCCTACGGTCACCTCCAGGCTGCTCATGATCTTGTGCTCCCAAGCCTCGAGCTTTCGTATGGCGAGAACTTGGTGCGGCACTCCAACGAAGGCTATCTTGGCTTTCCCGTAGTCGCGGACGGCGCTCCCGAAGGCCTTAGCGACAGAGGACGCCGTGAACTTGCTGTCGATCGCGGATAGGACGTCGTCAGGAACCAAGCTAATGCGCGGCTTGAGCTTCAAAGGAGCTTGAGGCTCCGATTCGGAAGTCACGGCGCTGTCGATCATGCCGTCCTCTATAGCTTGGGCCAGAATGGCCGTTACCACTCCCCCGCCGCGGCTCATCTCCCTGGTCCTTTCGTCCGTGGCCTGCGCCAGCAGGATTTTTCTGTAATGGCCTATTGCGCTGCCCCTCATCGGAGCATCGGCAACGAACCTCATCGCCTCCATCAGGAGCGGTTCCGTGTGGGGGCAGATATCGTAGCAGATCGGGCAGAAGTCCAAGAAATCAGAGCAATCGTCGTAGCGCAACCCCTCCTCGTCCACCTTGATGGCATCGACCGGACAGGCAGCTTCGCAAGCACCGCAAAGAGTGCAAAATCCCTGGCTTATGATCTTCGATTTCAGTTCTTCGAACGCGATAAGCCCTTTACCTCTTCTCATCCACATGCCCGCCTTTCGGATCTCGGCCGAGGCATATTGCCCTTTTCCTCCACGGTCATGGGAGGAGCAGCTCCAGCTGCTTGGCGGCGGGATAGGCCGCGTTCAATGCGAGGGAGGGGTAAGCTCCCAAAATAATTATCAAAGCCACCAGGGCGTAAACCGGCAGCAGGACGTCCACGCGCTCCTTCCCGCGGATCTTGGACGCTGGCTTCGCGTACATGTAGTGCACGAGCCTGATTAAGTAGGCCGCTTGGAGGACGGAGTTCAGAACGCCCACAACGGACAACCAAGCCATGTCCGCCTCCAAGGCCGCCGTGAAGACCATGTACTTCGCCATGAAGCCTGCCAGCGGCGGAATTCCGGAAAACGACAATGCGGCTACGACCAACGCCAAACTCGTAGTCGGGTAATTCCTTCCTATGCCGGAGAAATCCTCGATGGTCTCAAATCCAAGATCGTTTAGGATTCCAACCACCATGAACGCGAGGGCGGTGGTCATTCCTCCCACGAAGAAGAAATACAGGTTCCCCAATAGGCCAAGCGGCTTCACGCTCGTTATGGCGGCCAGGTTGTAACCGATGTCGGCTACGCACACGTAGCATATCATGCGCTTGACGTTGTTCTGAGCCAAAGCGAACAGGTTGCCAGCGCTCATCGTCAAGGCAGAGAATACGGCCAAAGCGAACGTCCAGTCGAGTACGAGAGGCGGGGTAAGGATGTGCACAAGGACCCTCATGAAGACGTAGTAACTGGCCTGGTCCACGATCGAGGAAAGGAATGCAGAAGAGGAAGAGGGAGCCGCTGCGTAGGCGTCAGGAAGCCACATATGGAATGGCACCACGGCCGTCTCGATCGCGTAACCACAAGCCACTAGCGCGAAAGCCAGCATCAGGAGGTTTTTGTCGTTCAAGGAGGCCAGGGAATCCCTGACGGTCCAGAAGTTCAGCGATCCAACCAGGCCGTAAATTACGGACAGGCCGTAGACTATGAAGCCGGACGCTATGACGATCATGACGAGGTACTTCAGGCAGGCCTCGATCGCCTCCGGCTTTTTCCCGTAAACGATCAGGAAGCATGAACCGGCCGCCGAGGCCTCCCAGAATATGAAAAGGGTAAGGAGGTCCCCAGAGAACGTCGCGGCCGTCGTGCTACCCAATATCACGTAAAAAAGGGATAGGAACCTTTCCGATAACTCGCCTTCCAACTTCAATTTGAGGAAGGAATATGCGCAAGAAGCAAAGCCGAACACCAGGTAGACGATCGCCATGTACATCGACACCGCGTCGACCAAAAAGGAGCTGGAGAGCCCGACCGCCCCCCCATCGACGAGAAAGACCTGCACGAACGGCTGCTTCTCCGCCTGCGAATAGTAGTCTGAATAGAGGCGAAATATGCCAGCACCCATCGCGAAAAAGGGGGATAAAATCCAAGCGAGCGATGCGGTTCTGCAGCGGCCGCCGCGCTTCTTGATGAGGCCTATCACAGGCACCGTGAGTATGGAAAAAACGACCAGGACGATGCTCGGCGTTAAAACCTCGAGCGTCCCTATCATGCCTCACACCTTGAGAGAAGAGTTGATCAGTTCTATCAAAGGCCCGGGCCATACGCCAAGCGCAACGACGATCGTGGAGAGGATAGCCATTGGCACTTCCATCAAGAGCGGAACCTCCTCGATCCTTTCGGCCTTTGAGGAGCCGAGGAAGCTCCTCCAGTAGAACCTGAGGACGTACGCGAGGCTGAAAACCGTCACCACTATCATCGATGTTGTCGTCGCGTAATAGAAGCCGTCTGTGGAACCAAGCTGGAACCCTCCCATGAACATCATGAATTCGCTCATGAAGCAAGCGAACGCTGGCACGCCAGCGGTGCTGAAGGACGAAACGGCCGTGGATATCGCAGTGAGCGGCATCTTGGGAGCAAGGCCTCCCATCTCCCTTATGTCCCTGATGCGCGTCTGCCTCATGATCGCCCCTGCGTTCAGGAAGAGCAACCCTTTGCTTGCAGCGTGGTTTATCAGGTGCAGCACCGCGCCGATCTCCCCTTCGGCGCAAGGGAAGAGTGAAAGCCCGAAGAGAGCGTAGCCCATGTGGCTTATGCTCGAATAGGCAACTATCCTCTTTATGTCGTCCTCGGCCAATGCCGTCAATGCCCCGTAGAAGGCCGAGATGACCCCCAATATCGATAGAGCGTGGAGCAGCTGGCTTACCATTGAGGCGCTCGCCATCGAAGGCAGCACGATCCCAAGCGAGATCCTGAATATGGCGTAAGCCCCGGCTTCGATTATCACGCCGCTCAGCAAAGCGGACATTGGAGCCGGAGCTTCAGCGTGGGCATCGGGAAGCCATACGTGTACGGGTACTATGGCCATCTTCACAGCGAAACCCAAAGTGAAAGCCACAAAGATCCAGTACAAAAGTTCCTGAGGAGCCTCGGCCAAAAGGCCCTTCGCAATAGACATGTCAAGGCTTCCGGTGAGCATGTAGATTGCCCCTATTCCCAGCAGGACCGCCACGGCCCCGGCATGGGTGAATATGAAGAACTTGAACGCTGCTCTATACGGTTCCCTGTATCCCCACCCTCCTATTATGAAGTAAGTGGGGATGAGCATGAACTCCCAGCAGAAGTAGAAAACCATGAGGTTTGAAGATATGAAGACCCCCACCAGGCCGACCGTGAGCATCGCGAGGAGTGCGTAATATGTCTGGAGCGAACCGCGCTCCCCCATGTAGTTGATGGAATATACGATAGAAGAAATAATGAGTATCAGGGTCATGACAGCCATCGAGAAGCTTATGCCATCGACGAATAGAGTAAGGGGGGAGCCGAGAACCGGCACCCAGTAGTACGATTCGAAATACCTTCCCCTTGATAACACCTCTGAAAGCGTTGACGAGAGGATTATCAGATCCAGAATGGCAAATGAAAGCACGACCATCGCCGCCTTGCCGGCCGACCTCCTGCCCGCCATGTACGAGATCGGGATCGAAAGACTGGGCAAGAGAAGCGCGAATAGCAGAAGGGCAGCCATCGTTCAACCCCCAACCTTAAGCAGAAGCAGGAGGCATAGGAGCAGGAGGCCCAGGGCTACTGCCAAGACGTAGCTTGGCAGGGCGTAGCTGTCCGCCCTCCTGATCCTTTCGCTTCGCGACAAGGCAGCATTGGCCACGAAGTACACGAGCTTGTCCAGAGCGGCATCGAAACCTCTTAGGGCTGCGTTGGAAAACTTCATGGCAAAAACCGATATCAAGCTTGGCAGTGCTCCAAGGATCTCGGCCTCAATCTTTTCGCGCACGGCATGCGCCAGCGCCTCGAAACCGCCTCCTACCGCTTGGGGGCAGCGCGCAACGAAGTTCGATTCGAAGCTTCGCAGGAAACCTGCAGCCCTCACGAAAGCTCCTGCCGCCTTTCCGTAAACAAAATCGAAGAAATATCCTTCCCGCAGCAACCGGTCAAACCGCGCCAATGCCCAGTCCCTGAAGCTTTCCACCCAAACCGCCTTCCTCTGGTAAAGCAGGTAGATTGGAAGCCCGCCGACCGATAGAACGGCCGCCAACGCGATGAACTCGTACCAAAAAGCGCCCAGGTAGATGTTGAAGCCAAGGAAACGAGCTAGCGGATCGCCCATGAACCCCAGGAGCAGGCATCCCGCCGCCAGAACCAAGGCTGGCGCGCTCATCCCCATCGGAGCTTCCCGGATTCCTTGGTCTCCAAGGCGATTCCGTGCCTCTCCCGCAAACGGCAGCACGATGGACCTATAGCTGTACGCGAATGTCAAGGCGGAGACGGAGTACACGATTATTGTGAGCACTGGGTTTCCACTTGCCATAACGCTCTCAGCTATGAGACTTTTGCTGATGAAACCTGAGAATGGCGGCATTCCAGAGCGCGAAAGCGTCGCGACCAAGTACAGCGCGAAGGTGATAGGCATCGCCCTCCTCAGCCCCCCCATCTTGCCCATATCCCTGGTGCCCAGCTGGTGCACAATGCACCCCACTGCCAAAAACCCCAAGCCTTGGAAGAGAGCGTGACTGACCATATGAAATACGCCCGCAAACCACCCTGTCCCTACTGGCGAAGTTGCAACGCCCAGGGCCAGGAACATGAGGCCGTTCTGGCTCATCGTGGAGTACGCCTGGACGCCTTTTATGTCCCGCGTGTGGAGAGCCAAGGTTCCCGCGACAAGGGCCGTTGCAGCGCCCGCCCAAGCGACAGAGTTGAGCCAAAGAGGTATGCTGGAGAAAATGGCGTGCGTCCTCGCTATCAAGTAAACCCCTCCCTTGACCATCGTCGCGCCGTGCAAAAGGCAACTGACGGATGTTGGCGCCTCCATTGCGCCATAAAGCCAGGTGTGAAGCGGAAGTTGGGCAGATTTCGCGACCGCTCCGAGCAGGAACAACAAGGAAATCGCCGTGAACGCCGGCATCGCGACCCTCCCGCACCGCTCCAAGACCTGCCCGTAAGACAAGGTTTGCAGGTTTGCGTAAAGCAGGAGGATGCCAGCGAGCAGCGAAGCGTCCCCAACCTTCGTCATCATGAATACCTTGGTCCCGGCCTTGACGGCTTCGGGGCGCTCGTACCAAAAAGAAACAAGGGCGTAGGAGCACAGCCCGACGATCTCCCAGAAGATGAACATCTGGAGGAAATTGTCCGCCAACACGAGGCCGATCATCGATCCTATGAAGAGAAGCATGAGCGAGTAGTACCTGGAAAGCCCCTCTTCCCGATCAATGTAGCTCAAGGAATATGCCAGGACGATGAAGCCCATCAATGCAACAAGGTTCGCGAAAAGTATGCTCAGGGGATCCAGGCACAGCCCAAGGTCGATGCCCGCTACCGGAATCCACTCGACTTTCCGGGAGATAAGTTCGCCACCGCAATAACCCGCGATCATGGAGGTGGACAGTGCAAGCGTAACGAGCCCGCAGGAGGTAGCGAACGCGTCCCTCGCCCTTTGGCCAAGCCTTCCAAAAAGCGGCACAATGAAACTCGAAGAGATCGGGAACAGCCAAACGAGCCATGGCGAATAGCACTCAAGCTCCAGGATCATTTTGGCTTCGACCTTCCCCTGAGTTTGTGCAGCTCCCACGCGTCAGAAACTTTCAGCTCGCGGTAAGATAAGAGGACAATGGCTATCACTATGGCCGTCATCGAGGTGTCAACCGATAGGGCGAGGACGAAGAATGCCTGCCCGAGCCGATCTCCAGCCACCGACGAAAAAGTGGCAAAGTTCATGCTCGCGGCCGCGGCGATCAATTCTATGGAGATGAGCGTCTTGAGCAGGCTTCGCTTGGTTACGAGGCCGTACATCCCGATCATCAAGAGGGTCAGGGATAGCGCTATGCTTTCCACTTCTCATACCTTCCCCTGTTTCCTGCCCCTCTTCAAAACCATGGCCGCCCCTATCGCAAGTGTCAAGATCACGACCCCCTGACCTACGATGTCCGCGGCTCTGGATTCCCACAACGCCGAGTAGAATGAAAGGTTGTTTGTCCCAGCGAATGTTTGTTTTTCAAGATCCAAAAGGATCGACGGTACGGAGATCAATAGAGCGAATGCCGCGCCCGCCAACTTGCTTCCAAGCCTCTGGGCCTTCTCCCCTTTCGAAGAGAGCATCTCGCCAGCAAGGAGAAAGACGGCGATCGTCCCAGCTCCGACCACGAGTTGGAAGATCGCCGCGAAAGGAGCCTCTACGTAGAAGTAAAGGGCGGAAAGCGCCACAAGAGCTACGGCGAATGAGATCACGGCGTGCGCGATGTTCTCGAGATGCAGCGCCATGAAGGCCGAAACGAGTATCGCCATTGCGAAAAGGTCGCCGTAAGAGAACGTCCTAATCCCCCCCGGAGGTTTCAGCGCTCGGAATGCTCCCTCCTGGCCTGATGACGAGCTCCTCCTTGTCCGCGGTGGCCAGCTCGAAAAAGCTCGATTCCGTCAGAGCTTTCCTTGGGCAGTTTTCGACGCAGACGTAGCAAAATATGCAGCTGTCTATGCGTATGAGCGGCATCTTCTTGCCCGTAACTTCTACCATCTCGATCGCGCCCGCGGGGCAGTCCCTGGCGCACAATCCGCAGCCGATGCACCTCTCCGGATGGAAGACCTGCATCCCTCGCGATCCGCCTGGAACGATTGGCCTCTCGAAAGGATACTTTCGCGTAGATGGCTTCTTGAAAAGCGACGAGACAACCTCCGCCGCCATCCGCGGCAGTTTTACCCTCCCCAACTTTCAGGCTCCCCCCGTTGCCGACTTAGCTAACGGAACGCAAAATGAAACAAGAGCCAAGGAGAGGAGCGAGATGGGGACCATCAACTTCCAATTAGCCCTAACCACCTGGTCTATTCGGAGCCGGGCGCAAACCGCCTCGACGAACTCGAGCATGAATACGATGAAAAGGGCCTTCAGGACGAACCAGGCCGTAGGCAAACCGTGCCCGAGCTCGAACGCTGGCCCGTACGGGCCACCTAGGAACAGGTCGGCAGCAAGCACCGCCCCGAAGACCATCTGGAGGTCTTTAGAAAAGCGGACGAAGGCCAGCTTCCTGCCAGTGAGCTCCGTCCAGTAACCTGCCGCTATCTCCGTTTCTGCGTGCGGCGTGCCGAAGGGGTCCTCCTCGAGCTCCGCCTGCAGGGCGAGGAGGAAAAACGCGAAGGCCCACGGAATTGCGAGGGCGAAAGGCACTTTCTGGGCCGACGCTATCCTCGACAATGACAAGCTTCCTGCAAGAAAGGCCGGCCCCAAAGACAGTATCGTGAGCGGTATGTCGTAACCGACGAACTGGGTCAGGATCCTGACGGCCCCGATCCCGCTGTAAGGGTTCGAGGAT
>JAFNJA010000062.1:9659-11321 GCA_017601265.1 Candidatus Brockarchaeota archaeon | reverse complement strand
CCGCTGTTCTAGCTAAAGGTTTCTCACAGAGTACATGTTTGCCTTGCTCAACTGCAGCTATTGCTTGATCATGATGTTCGTTATTAGGCGTCCCTATATCTACGAGCTGGACATCTTTGTCCTTTACGAGTTCCTTCCAATCGGTGTAGTATTTCTGATATCCATACCTCCTCGCCGCCTCGGCCACCTTCTCCTTGGTCCTTCCTGCCAAAGCCACCAATTTCGGCCTCGCCGGGGGCGGGTAGAAGAAGATCGGCATGTCGATGTAGGCGTTCGTGTGCGCCTTTCCCATGAATGCGTAACCTATCATCCCGACCCCTATCGGCGGAGCTTCCTTCGCCGGCGCCTGCACCTCCCCCATCGTGACGAACCCGACTTTCCTCTCCTGCTCTTCCCTTGCCATCCCTTCTCCCCCCTACCACCAAACCTTCTCGAGCGGCGCCTTGATGATGAGCGGCTTCAAGTACGCTATGCACTTCTCGCAGCCGTCTTCCCTGCTCATCACGGGATCTTCGTGCTCGTAGCTGAGGACGTAATCGTACCCCACCTCGAGCAGTGCCGTCATCACCCTCTTCCATGGAACGTCGCCCCACCCGACGACCCTGAACCTGAACCCCCTCGTCGGCCTGCGCCATGATCCAGTGGGGATCGACCCTGAAGTCGGGAGGTTCTCCTTTACTAGTTCCGCGTCCTTAGCGTGCGAGTGGTAGATCCTGTCGCCGAACTTCTTTATGAACACGACCGGATCTATCTGCTGCCAAACCAAGTGCGAAGGATCGAAGTTGAACCCGAACTCCTTCTTGTTTATGGCTTTGATCGCCTGCTCGGCCGTCTCTATGTTGTAGGCTTGCTCCTGCGGGTGCACCTCGTGCGCGAACTTTATGCCGTGGGCCGAAAAAGAGTCCAAGATCTCTCCCCACCTTCGGGCAAAGACCTCGAAGCCGTCTTCGTACATCTTCTCGTACGCTGGCGGGAAGATGTACCATTGCCCCCAATTCACCGCGCCCGTGAACCCGCACACGACGGGCACGTCGAGGGCCGCCGCCGCCTCCGCGGTCTTCTTCATCCTCTCCATCCCGTACTTGACCTTCTCTTCGGGCGTCCCCTTGAACCAATCGTCGGTCGAGGCATCGTGCGGGCCGAGGACGAGCTGCCCCTCCAGGTGGTTGCTCAGGGCCGAGATGGTGACGCCGTACTTCGCGACGAGCCTCTTCAACGATGAGGCGCCGCCCTTCAGGACCTCGTCGATGTCGACGTGATTGCTGCCCTTCCAAGCCGCGAGTTCGACGGCCTCGTATCCCAAGCCGGAGACGTACTTGAGGACGTCTTCAAGAGGTTTCTCGTTGTAAAGCACGGTCAAAATGCCTATTTTCATTTTTTCTCGCCTCCTCGCATCTTGCCATTCTCCCTTTTTGCCGGTGTCAGCCGAGAATTTGGGTCAGATAAGCCTTGCCATGCCTTATATAGTGAGGGGCGAAAACCGAACGGCAATGATCAAGAACCGTTCCGAGATTATCGCGGCTTGTTCCAGCAGGAACAGGCCAGCGAGGAAAATGGCTCTGGACCTGCTCGATACCGCCGTCAAGTCCGCGGACTCGTTCGGGGCGGTCCTTAAGGTCCTGATGAGGGTGGGCAATTCGGTGGTGATCGGTGGCAGAAAGA
>JAFNJA010000062.1:0-9649 GCA_017601265.1 Candidatus Brockarchaeota archaeon | reverse complement strand
TGGGGACGCGATCTCGGACGGGGTCGTCCTGGTTCCCCGCGGAACGGGCGGCAGGTACGGCCTGAGAAGGATCAGGTTGCTCGAG
Organism: Candidatus Brockarchaeota archaeon; assembly: GCA_017601265.1. Lineage (GTDB taxonomy): Archaea > Thermoproteota > EX4484-205 > EX4484-205 > DTQO01 > DTQO01. Next base: position 9,564 of record JAFNJA010000062.1, on the reverse strand, counting down.
GGGGATCACCCGCAACCCAGCCGGGAAAGCGTGGAGGGCGCGAAGGAAGTGGTCAAGGCCGTCAGCAACCTCAAGGGAAGCGACCTCGTCATCTCGCTCATATCCGGAGGGGGATCCTCTCTGATGTGCCTGCCTTGCGAAGGCATCTCGCTCGAGGACAAGGTCGCGACCACGAGGGCGCTCCTCAAGGCAGGGGCGACGATAAAGGAGTTCAACACGGTAAGGAAGCACCTGTCGGCGGTAAAGGGAGGCATGCTCGCCAGGGCCGCGTACCCTGCCAAGGTCGTCAACCTTTTGATCTCTGACGTGCCTGGAGACAGGGAGGAGGTAATAGCGTCCGGCCCTATGTGCCCTGATCCATCGACGTACGAGGAGGCGCTTGGAGTTCTGAGGTCGAGGGGGCTCCTTGGAAACCTGCCGTGTTCGGTTGAAGAGCGCATCGAGAGAGGGGCGAGGCGCGAGATCCCGGAGACGCCGAAACCCGGGGACGCGGTCTTTAGAAACGTCGTGACGAAGATCGTGGCCGGGGGAAGGATGTCGATGAAGGCGATGGCGAGGAGGTGCAGGGAGAAAGGCTGGGCGGTCCTTGAGCTTGGGAGCTCGATCGAAGGGGAGGCGAGGGAGGTTGGAACGGTCCTGGCGTCGATAGGAATCGAGTTGGCAACGAGGGCGAGGGGAAGGCCGCTCGTCGCGCTGGCTGCGGGCGAAACGACCGTGACGGTCAGAGGGAACGGAAAGGGAGGCAGGAACCAAGAACTCGCGCTCTCCGCTTCCATGAAACTGGAAGGCGTCCAAGGCGTGGCGCTGGCCTCCATGGGGACCGACGGCATCGACGGAGTGACCGACGCTGCAGGAGCGGTTGTGGATGGCGAGACCGCCCGCAGGATCAGGGACGCGGGAATCGATCCCAAGGACGCGTTGGGCAGGAACGACAGCTACAGCGCCTTGGTGCCCGTCAAATCTCTGATATACACCGGTCCGACTGGCACGAACGTGAGCGACGTCATGGTCATCGCCGCGACTCCCAGATGAAACGTTCTCCTGACCGACCGAGTGCGTGATGCGATTAGCCGCGTTCGGATTCAGCGCCCGGGACCGGCTTCGCGATCCTGTTTCGGCAGGGCGAACCCGAAAGCCTACGGATAGGTTGCGCACGCCTTGCAGTAGTACCTTTTCGTCTCCGGGATCCAGAGAAGGGGCGCACCGCAATGGGGGCAGGGTGGCGGCCTCGACAAAGGGCCTCCTTCGGATTGCGCTAGCGAAGGCTCGGCGTCTTTGTCGTACATCACTATCTCTGCCGGTTGGGGGATTTCTTGCTCGATTTCGCGCCCGCGCTCCAAATCCGTCGCCTCGCCGGATCCGGCCTTTTCCCCCTCCGTTGCAGGCTTCACGAAAGTGACCGCCGGAGGTTTGACCGAGTCTATCGGGACCTTCTCCCTGTATTGGAGCGCGCGCCCTCCAAGGGCTCCCATCATGCTTGCCACCAAGGCGGCGAAGCAACCGCCAACCACTTGGGAGATCTCGACCGCCGAGAGGAACTGCGAGAAGTGCCCGGAAGGAAGGCCCAGGCCTCCGGCGAGTTTCGGAAGCTCGGTCGCGGTCAGCATGACCCCTATGAATGCCAGGGCGAGAAGCGCGACCCCCGAAGCGACGGCGCCCCGCAGCGCGTGTTTCGCCAACAATCCGCCGGCCAGGCCTATTAAAACCAAAGCGGCCGTCACGAGCAAGAACCAATCGCCCCCGTAGGAAGAGAACAGGAACTTTACGGCTTGGTTGTCCGGCGCCAGAGACATACCGACGGAGAATCCGCCTGCGCAGAGGCCGAGCAGCATGCCCCACAAGGTGAAGCTGAAAGAACTCGTGAGGTTGATCGAGTTCCCGCCTCCGAGGCTCAATTCATTCTTGCCGGAAAGCACGTAAAGCAGCGCGAAAGAGGCTGCCAAGCTGAGGAGAACCACGGCGGAGGCGGACATTATCACCCTCGTTGGCGCCATCGCCATTGCCCTACCTTTGGCTCCGGCTTTAAGGCTTTCTAAAACTCGCCATTAAGTGGCACGGTTGGAAATCCCCTTCATGGCGATCGCCCGCGCGACCATGAAAGCGGCGAACACGATCAAACCTCCAATAACGTAGCTTGGCTGCCTATCGACGAAGGCCTTGACGATCGAGAAGGAGAGCAGGCCTAGGCCCGCGAGCGCCAGCGAAAAGCCGGCGACTTTCTTGATGGAATGCCGACCTTGCGGCAGGTGTGGCAGGGGAAGGGGCGGATCGCGCAGCGGCGTCCCGCGCAACCTCCTCGGTTCGGGGCGCCGATATCGAGTGGATGCGTTTCAAAACGGTCCTTCCCAAATCGGTAACGTGGTATATGACGACGGATCCCGCCCGCACGTCCTTTACGAGCCCCAACCTTAAAAGTTCACCGATGTGGTAGGCGGTGTGCTGCCTCGTAACGCCCATCTTGTCCGCCAGTGCCTTGGCGCCCAAGCCTGGGGATTCGACCAGTATCTCGAGGATCTTGTGCCTCGTGGGGTTAGCGGCGGACTCTATCGCCGCGAGAAGCCCGTCGGAATCTTCGCTCGAACCTTAGCACCCCGTTGCGGCTTCGAGCCCGGGGAATATATGTATTGATGGAAAGCGCGAGATGGCGATTTGTGGTAAAAGCTAAAGGCCGCGCCGCCATCGACTTGGGCGAAAAGCATGTTCAAAGCGGAGGGAGTTATAGTAGCGATGGTGACGCCCTTCAAGAAGGGAGGTGAACTCGACGAAGTGGGGCTTCGGCGGTTGGTCGACTACGCGGCCGAGAAAAGAGTGGACGGCGTACTTGCCGCCGGCACGGTCGGGGAATTTCACTCGATGACGAGGGAGGAGAGGGCGAGGGTGTTTCGCGTCTGCGTCGACCAATCGAACGGCAGGTTGCCCATCTACGCCGGAACCGGCTCCGTTTCGACCGAAGAGGCTTTGGCGATATCGAAGGAAGCCGAAGACGCGGGCGTCGACGCAATAACGGTCCTGACGCCGTATTTCGTAAGGCTAACGGACGAGGAGCTGTACCAGCATTACCGAAAAATAGCCGGATCCGTAAACCTTCCGGTCGCGATCTACAGCAACCCGCAAAGGACTGGAGTTACCGTCTCGCCGGAATGCTTGCGCAGGTGCGCTAGACTTGGAAACGTAGCGGCGATAAAGGACAGCAGCGGGGACGTGTCGATCCTGCAACAATACCTAAAATCCGCTGGGAAGGCATCCGTTTTGGTCGGCAGGGACGGCTTGATCCTGCCAGCCCTCTTGCTTGGCGCGAAAGGCGCCGTCAACGCGGTCGGGAACGTGGCTCCAGAATTGGTCGTGCGACTGTACGGGGCGGTCAGGGAAGGCGACTATTCCAAAGCGCGCGAGCTGCAGGCGAAGGTAAGCTTCCTGAGGCAAGCCATGAACGTTGGAAGTTTTCCGGTCGCCGTCAAGGAGGCCATGAACTTTCTTGGACTGCCTGGAGGGTATCCGAGGAGGCCCCTTCTGCCTCTTGGTGAAGCGCAGAAGAAGGCCCTGAAGAAATCGCTTGCGGAAGCCGGGCTTCGCCCAAGGCGCGGTTAAAAACCGTTATCAAGTGTCCGTCTGCTTCGGTACGCCGAGATGCGGACGCTGAGCCTTCGGGACCTTGTAGATTTGGCCGAAGAGAGGGCGGAGGAGGACAGGAAGGCCGTCGGAAAAATTCTGCTCAAATCCAAAGCGACGCTTCTCTCGATCAGGAACGTGGTCGAGAGGTTGCCGGACAAGGGGCTTTACGACGAGACCAAAGCGGAGGCCAGCTTCAAGGCGAAGGTTCTTGGAATGTTGGGCGCCGTCGCGCCCCCTTCGGAACCTGGAACGCTTGCGATAGACGAGTTCGTCGCGGATCTGAACCATTTCCAGACCGATGTTGCCAAAATCGGCGCGAGGCTGATACCCAAATTCGATCGGAGCAGGAAGCTCGACGTCGCCGAACTGGAACTGTGCATGAGGGAGCTGGCAAGGGAGGCGGCCCAACTGCAGAGCATGCCGAAGGAAGCGCTGAGGCGCGCGGAAGAAGCGAAGAGGATCGCCGAAAGGATCGCCGGCTTAAGAGAGGAGCTGAAGCGCCTTGGGGGCATGATGGATTCGGTGGATTTGGAAACGGGGAAGTTGAAGGAGGAGGAAGCCCGCCTGAAGCTCGAGGCGGCCAAGCTGGAAGGTAGCGAACTGGCTTCGAGGTTGAAAAATATCGACGAGGAAGCGTCGGCCGCCAAGAAGGAACTGGAAGGTTTGTTTGCGCCGATTGCCAAGCCGGTCGAGAAGCTCAAAAAGGCGCTTGAAGGCAAAGGGATCCAAGAACCGCGGGTAGAGATGCTTTCGAAGTGCGTCGAAAATCCTTTCGAGATCTTGAAGATCGAGTTCGCTGAACTTGAGAAGGCAGGTCAAGTCCTTCGTGGCTACATAGAGAGGGGGGAGCTTCCGATGAAGGCGAGCAGGTCCAAAAGGGCACTCCAGTCGATATCCGAGATGGGATCGAAGGCGCCAGGCCTCAAGGAAAGGCTCGTCCTCCTTCTCGACTCCGCGGAAGAAATGTCGAAATCCCCGGAGGTTGGGGAGTTCGCGGCCAAGCGCAAAGACTTGGAGGAAAGGCTGAAGCAGGTGGGGCAGCGGCTAGGCGCCCTTGAAATGGAAAAGGCGAACCTCGACGGCAAGATTGCAGGATGTTCTTCGAAGATAGGGCAGTTGAGAAAGGAGGCGGAGAAACTGGCTGAAGAGATCGTTTCAGAACCCTCGTCGATAACCATTTAACCGGTTTTCGTCCGGCCTGACAGAGCCCCAAGAGCAAAAAGCGCGTACGCTTTGGCCGCGCCCTCAACTTCAGCCACGGAGACCACCTCGTTCTCGACGTGGGAGCCCTCCAAGCTGCCGGGTCCCAAGATCACGGTTTTCGCGCCGGAAAGCTCGACTATCGGCCCCATGTCGCAATAGGCCTCGAAGTTGCACGGGCCCTCGTCGGAACCCGTTACCTTTTCCACGGCTTTCCTGGCAAGGAGGACGATTGGCTCGTCGGCCGGGGTCATGGCGGGAGGGGCCGAGAGGTAAAGTTCCACGCTCCCCTCCATCGCGCGACCCTTTAGCGACGCGGCTACAACCTCCTTTATCTCGGCTTCGGCTTTCTCAACTCGTTCTCCAGCGACGAGGCGCCTGTCGACCGTGATGGAGCAGTCGGGGGGGACGACGTTGTCTTTCACGCCACCCTTGATCGTCGAGACTACGAGTGTTGGGCAGCCGGCCGCGCGTCCGCCCCGAAGCCTCGATGCAAGCTCCTCCAAGCCCAGCACGACCCTCGCCATGCCGGATATGGCGTTCGCGCCCATGGACGGCGTGCTCGCGTGGGCCGCCTTCCCCTTTACGCGGACGTTGAACCTGGCGATGCCCTTGTGGGCGTTCGCGACCCTCAGCCGCGTCGGCTCCCCCACCAAAGCCATGCTCGGCCTTACGTTCGTTTTGCAGATCAGGTGCTTGATGCCGATGTTGTCCGTCTCCTCTCCCACCACGGCCGCGAATACCAAGTCCCCGGAAAGCTCGGCGCCGGATTCCGCTACGGCCTCAACCGCGCAAAGCATCGCGCCTAACGAACTTTTCGCGTCCGTCGACCCCCTCCCGTATATCAATCCGTTCGCCTCTTCGCCGCAGAAAGGATCCTTCGACCAAAGCCCCTCGTCTCCGGGTGGCACCACGTCCAAGTGGCTGGTGAAGAGCAGGGAAGGGCGGTTCGCCGAACCCTTCAAAGTGGCCACGACGTTGCGCCTGCCGTCGGAAACTTCGTGCTCCTCATATTCTATCCCCGTTTCGTCCAAAAAATGGGCGACAACCTCAGACGCCAATCCCTCGTTTCCGGGCGGATTCGTGCTCTTGGCCCTGACGAGCCTTTTGGTCAACTCGACCGCTTTCCTCGGGTCCAAACTTTTGAGTATCTTGCCATCCAGCATTCGATCGCCTTCAAGCGCTTTGGGCCGGGAGAACGAGATAGCTTTTGCCGAAGGTTGCCCAACGCCGGAAGCATGGCCCGGGAGAAAAAGTCGCTTGGAAGGAAAAACTCCTTCCGAAGGGTAAAGTTTTCTTTTGCACCAAGCTTTTCCTAGACGCGAAACTTCCAGCTAATCGCGAAAAGCGATGGCCGTGTTCGTCAAGAGCTTCGCAAAGTTCCTCTTTCTCGCCAGCGCCACGGTTTTGGGCATCTTGCTGCTTTGGCGCCTCCTTCAGGCTCCCGGCGACGCCATCCACCTTCGGAAGGAGGTTGCGGCCCTGTCAACCCCCCTTGAAATCGCAGCCATAGTCTACATCGCCGCGCGGGGCCTTATGAGTAGGTTCAAATTAGGCGAAAGGTGGCTCTCGGCCATTTCGTACGCGCTTAAGGCTTCATTCGCGTTTTACGCGGCAGGTTTGGCCGCTTTGGTGGCTGGGCAGGCTGAGCTTTACGGCTTGGCCGGCTTTTCGGGGGCGTCCGCCTATGCGCTCGGTGGCAAACTTTTCGCAGGTTCCCAAAAGCTGCATGGAAAGTTCGCTCGGCTTCCTGGCGTCTACCTGCCTTTGCCTTCTTCGAACCCGATCCCCGAAATGCCCGTCAGCATATGCACTCCGCCCGTGGAAGGGGTCATGGTATCCTACAACCTATATCTCGGCGAGGAAGCCAAGTCTTGGATCTGTTTCAACCTTAACCGCCTGCAGTCCCTTTCCAAGCCGTTCCGGGAGCACGTGCAGAAGATGGCGCGTTTCCTCGGATCGGACGATCGTTCATGGGGATCGGCCAGGAAGCGGGTTCCGGACCCCAGGAGGCACCTCTCGAAAGGCATCAAGATGGGGTATTCGTTGGACTCGACTAGGAGCATCGAGGAGACCCTGAAGGCCTTGAAAGGAATTGGAAGGAGGGGCGTCGAAGCTTCAATCCAGTTCGCTTGGGTCAGGAGGAAGGGGGGCGTGATGGCCCGCCACGTCCTGCTAGCTTCATCGAACGACGTGGGGGCTTTTTCGAGGTTCGAAACCGACTTGGTGCGCAAGCTGCCGTTCCTGAACCACGTCGAGGCTGGGGAGGCGTGCAGAATCATGATGGGAAAGGAAGAGGGAAGCTCGCTAACGGCCGTTGGCGAAGCTTACCTGCGCAACGTGCTGCCTCTGGGCCTGTCGTACGAACTGGCGACGTCGGCTGAGAAAGCCCTCCTTCGCGGATACGTCGAGGCTGAAGGCGGCAAGCCCTTCTCGGTGCCGCTCGCGGACGGGCACGTCCTTGTCGTGGGAGGCAAATCGTCCGGGAAAACCAGGTTCGCCAAAAGCTTGGTTTCCGCCCTAGGCGAGACCAAGGCTACGGTGCTCGTCGTGGATCCGCACGGGGAGTACCCTTGCCCCGGACACGCGGGTGGGAAAAAGCCCCTCAACCCGTTCAAGCCCCCCCTGGGCGTCGACATCCTGACCCACTCAGGAAGCCTGCTCGTTTTCTCTCAAACGCTGGCTTCAGCTTTTGACGCGGAAGACCCCCAAGGAAGGGTTTCGGAGCTCGTTAGGATGGAGGAACCTTCGCTCAAGGGCTACCTCCTGGAGATCGCGGGAAACGTTGACGAGGAATCTTCCCGCCTGAGGGCGGCGATATCGAAGTTGGTCGAAGAGACGGGGATCGATGAAGCGGTTCGAGAGGCTTCCTTGCCGTCGACGGCGCAGGGAGTCCTGCGGGTCCGGACGCCTAGGGCTCGGGGCAAGAAAGCCGCCGCCTTCCTCACTGAGCTTTTCTCCGCTTGGGCCGCGTCCCTCGCGGTCTCGAGGCAAGGGGGGAGGGTGGCCATGGTGGTCGAAGACGCCGACGAAATGCTCGACGCGTCCGAGATGCCCAAGATCTTGGGCTACGCGAAGGAGTGCGGGCTTTCCATCGTCCTGGTTTCTAGGGGTTGCGCCAGGATGGCAGAGGCCGGACCTTTCTTCTCCATCGTCGCTGGTTTCAGAATGGCCAGCCAAGAGGAAATTTCGGGGTTTCTCAAGCTGGTTGGCGTTGGAGGAGACGAACCCGAAGGGATGCAGGTCGAAGCCGCGATCGGTTCGTTGCAAAGATGCGAAGGTCTCGTCTTCTTCCGGAACCGCTTCGAATTCGCGAAAATCAAGCCGGTTGAAAACGGAGGGGGCGCGGAAGGGGATGATTGAGCAGTTTCGCGAGTACGCGGAGTTGGGCTGCTTGATCGATCCTTCGAGCGGCAACGAAGTTGGGAAAGCCAAGTTGACCAGGGCGGAATTGGCCGAAGGGGTGGGGATCTTCGGGGCGGGTTACGAAGTCGGAGCCATGGTGCTGGCTGAAGGAGCCAAACTGATGGGATTCAAGGTGTTCGCCGTGGATCCATTCGGGAAGTTCTGGCCCCTTCTGAACGCCGCGGCGGAGAGCAGGCTTTACCTGCTTGGCGAGCACGTCCTCAACCCCCTGAAGCCCGAGGGCGGGGACGCGGAAGCTTACGTCGACCTCCTTTGCGAGGCCCTGTCCCACTCGTTCGGGACGAACTTGCAAACTATCTCCGATCTGAAAGGGGCGGTTCTCGACGCGCTTGGGAGGGCGGAGGGCGAGTTGACTTTGCTGGATCTCGCGAGCTTGTTCGAAGCCCAGAGCGAGTTAAGCCCGCAGCTGACCGCTTACGGGGCGCTCCAGCCCCTCCTGGTCGGAAGGTCCGCGGCTTCCTTCAAGGGAAGGCAGACGATCGACATGGGCGGCGCCCTGGGAGGGATTTCGGTCTTGGAGCTCTCGAGCGTCCAGGGCCGGAACTTCAAGGTCCTGGCTTACTGCTTGGCGATCGCGAAGCTGCTGGACTACGCGAGGCAGGCCAGGGAAAGGGTCCTCCTCGTAGCCGATTCCCCAGAGATCGTCTGGCCCGACTTGAGCGCCCAGAGGTTGGATTCGAGGTCGGCCTTCTTCTACCTGCACGCTTTCCAGATGCTGAGGCGCTCCGGGATCCGCGTCTGCTTGTGCTCCAAGTCGCCGACCTGGATAGAAAAAAGGGTCGTTTCGAACGCCGGCACCTTGATCCACTTCAGGGCCACGAACCCGTACGAGGCGGCCGCGGCATCCAACCTGATGGGAAGGAAGGTGGACGCAGACTCCTTCGCCTCTCTGGGGACGTCATTCGCCTACGTCCTCAAGCCGGGAAGCCTGAAGCCTGAGCTTTGCAGGTTCTCCAGGCCGAGGTGGATCCTCGAAAAGGTGGGCAAGGAAGACGTTGCCGCCAGGAACTCCATGCTGGGCATACTGCCAACCAGCCAAAAACCCCAAGCGAGGTGCAAGATTTCGGACGATTTCGCCGAGGACGCCGAATCCGCCTATGGCGTGCTGGGCGAGGTTCGCGCATCCGGCGGGGTTCCGTTCCAGGATTACGGCGATGCGGAGCCGGGGCGCAGGAGGCTCGTAGGAAAACTGCTCAGGCTGCAGTACCTCAAGCTGACCAACTCCGAGATCGACGGTTCGAGGCTAACGATGCTGGCATTGACCGAGAAAGGAGACAGGGCGATGAAGGAATTCGAGAAAATAAAAGGAGGTGATAAAGCAAGATG
>JAFNJA010000061.1:11107-11395 GCA_017601265.1 Candidatus Brockarchaeota archaeon | reverse complement strand
CCTCGAGCGTCCGAGAGAGGGGCGCTGAGGGGGTCCTGCGCGTCATCCTTATCGGCCTTACAGACGAAGACCCGTACGAGGCGGAGCGGCGACTGGCACAAGAGGTTCAGAAGCTGAAGGAGGGTTCTCCCGGCTTGTTGTTCGTTGACCTGGTGAACAGGATAGAGGACGTTAGGCAACCCGTTTCAATGCCGGCTTTCGGCGGGGGGGTCGAGTTCGCGGCGAAGATCCTGGAGCCGTTCGGGAGGCTGGCTCCGGAAGCGACGAAGATAGTTGAAGAAACCGGCA
>JAFNJA010000061.1:0-11070 GCA_017601265.1 Candidatus Brockarchaeota archaeon | reverse complement strand
TCCTTCGTGGCCCGGTGGGTGGAGGCGATAGAGAAGGCGGTGGGGGAGGGTTGAGCGCCGTAATAGAAGCTTTGAAGCTCAGGAACTTCGGCGGTTACAGGGAAGCTGACGTCGAGTTCTCCGCGGGCCTGAATTTGATAAGGGGCAGGAATTCGACAGGCAAAAGCACGCTCCTGGACGGCCTCGTCTTCGCGCTCTTCGGCGAAGCTCCGGACGCCAGGCCGAAGCTCCTGGTCTCCAGGCTGCCCGAATCGAGGGAGATGTCGACTTACGTGAGGTTTAGGAGCCCGAAAAGCGGGGTCATAGTGGAGGTGACGAGGAGGGGGAGGGTCGACGGCAGGGGAGCTTACAGGACCGAGGAGAGGAGGCTCGCCCTCGACGGCGAGGAAATAGAGGTGGAGGGCGACGAGGGATTGAGGGGGAAGGTAACGGAGCTGATGGGGTCGAGCCTCAGGAAGTTCACGAACCTGGTTTACGTGAGGCAGGGAAAGCTGGCCGACATCCTGCAGCCGCCCAAGGAAGAGATGGACTCCGTGATAGGCATAACGCTCCTAAGGGAGCTGCGCGAACAGGTGGAAGAGGCCAGGAGGCTCTTGGAAAGGCACGAAGGCAGGGACGTGGCGACCGAGTTGGAGAATCTGGAGAGGCTCGTAATCCCGCAACTTGAAAAGAATTCTGAGCAATTGGGCAAAGATGTCGAGGCATTGCGGGAGGACGTATCGAGCCTTGAGGACGCGGTCAGGAAGGGCGAATCCGAGGAGTTGGCCGAACTTCTGAAAGAGATCGAGGAGAGGGACGCGATCGAAAGGAAGGTCCGCGAAACGAGGGCGAAGGCGGAGGAGCTGCTTAAGAACGCGGGGGCCTCGTCGCAAGGCGATCTCGAACGCAAGATCGGGGAACTCATGGCCGAGGTTGAGGAACTTTTGGGAAGGAGGGAATCCCTTGAAAGGGAGTTTGAGAAATTGGCCGGCGACTGGTCGAACGCCAGGGGGGAGGCGACGGCTATAGAAGCCAGGATAGGAAAGCACGAGGAGCTACTTGGGAAAGGCGTTTCCAAATGCCCGACCTGCGGGCAGGAACTCGATCCGGAAACCATCCGCGGGATCTTGGAAGGCGAGATGGCGAGGCTTGAGGAACTGAAATCGGTCGAAGGAAAGGCCAAGAAAGCGTACGATGAAAAGAAGTTGGAGATAGAACGGCTGAACAAAAGGATCGACGGCGCGGAAAACTCGGTCCTGGCTTTGAGGTCGGCGCACAAAGCCCTTGGCGAGCACGCCTCCAACGAGCGTTCCCTCAAGGAAATTGCCGCAAGCTTGGAGGCCGAAATCACGGAGGCGCTCGGGAAGCTCGGGCTTCCGTTCCAACCGGGCGACCCGGACCTCAAGGTGAAGGTCGCGCAGCAGCTTCCGGTAAGGCCCGACGAGCTCGCGAGGAAAAAGGCCGAGCTCTCGAGGAAGCGAGGCAGCTTGGAAGAGAAGGTCCGGATCGTGGAGAAGGTGAACGCGGAGCTCGTGGCGGCCAGGGCGAAGGTCGAAGCGCTGAGGCGGAGGCTCGTAAGCGCCAACATGGCCCGAACCATCGCGGAGAAATTCGACCAAGCCGTGGAGGCCAGGAGGCGGGATTTTTTGAAGAACGTGGAACGCAAGGCGCTGGAATACTACAAGGAGATGACCGACCAGCGCGTTTACGCCGCGATAAGGATAGATCCCGAGGAATACGCCGTCCTGGTCCACCCGAAAGGGCTTACCGAGCCGATCCCGGCCGCGAGGGTGGGCGGCGGCCACCAAACGATAATCGCGCTGTCCGTCAGGCTGGCCCTGCTTGAATCGCTCGGTTTCCGCTCCCTTCTCATCTTGGACGAGCCCACGTACGGCGTCGACTCCGAAAACCTGCCCCAGCTTGCCAGCTACTTGGGCGAGGTTTCGAGGAAGGTCTCCCAGACGATCTTGGTCACGCACCACAACATTTGCGAGGAAGAAGCGCTGAACATCGTCGACGTCAGGATAGGGGAGGGCGGGGCTTCGAAGGCGGAGGTCGAGCTTTGACGAATTGAGGCGTCCGTTACTGTGGTCAAGGATCAAGTCCGAAGCGGGCGGGAACGGAGCGACGAAGCTTAGATTCCTTGGCGTCCTGGGCGCTGTGTCGGCTTACCCTTTCATAATCGCGTCCATCGCCCTGTCCCCTTGGTTCAACTTCTGCGAAAACGCGCTGAGCGACCTCGGGAACGTGGCGCTGAACGGTTCCGTCGCGGTGGTGTACAACGCCGGGATGGTGGCCTCCGGCCTCATCGTGGCAGCTTTCGGAACCGCTTTGTCCATAAAGCACCCTTCCTGGAAGTACCTGGTGTGGAGCTTGCCTTTGGCGGTGGCGGGGTTCGACCTGGCGCTTATCGGGGTTTTTCCCGAGGACGCGGGCGCGGTGCACGGCCAAGTCTCGGTCGTTTTCTTCGCTTCCATCGCCGCGGTAACGTTGTTGTACAGCTACGCTTCCTGGCCGCTCGGGACTCCCCGGGTTGGGGCCGCCTCGTTGGCTTTAGGGATCGCTTCCCCGCTCGTCTGGTTTTTTGATTGGCCTTGGCGGGGCGTTGCCATACAGGAAACCATAACTTCGGCTTTCGCCGCGGTCTGGCTCGTGATGGTGTCGTTGAGCAATGCTTGAAAGCGGTTCTGACGGCGCCCACTCGATTAGATTCTTCGATTCGAACTGCATGATCGGCAGGCACAACATCTTTCGGCCCGGTTCTTTCCACTCGAAGGACAGGCTTCTCGAGGAGATGGGGTATTACGGAATCTCGGACGCCTTGGTTTTCCACTCCGTGGCCATGGAGAACAGCCCGAGGATGGGAAACGAGCTCGCGGTCGAGGAAACTTTTGGCGCGCCATGCCTACGCCCGAGTTGGTCCTTCATGCCCCCGGTCACGGGCGAGACCGACCCGCCGGAGGCCTTCGTAAGGGAGATGCGCAAGCATGGGGTCAAGGTATTGCGCCTGTTCCCTTCCCAATACCACTTCGACTTCGATGATCGATCCTTGGGCGAATCCCTTAGGCTGTTTTCTGAGCTGAGGATCCCCATAATCGTAGACTATGCCGAATCCACGATGTCGCAAGTCGACCTTGCGGATTGGAAGTCGGTGGTGGAGACGTGCCAAACGTACCCGGACCTGCCCGTGATTGTGACGGAGTTCAGGTTCAGGACCAACAGGCGCCTCTACCAAGCTTTGGAAAGCTGCCCCAACCTGCGCGTTGAGCTTTCTGCGCTATGGCTCTTCCGAAGCGTGGAGGACATCTGCCGAAGGTTTGGGGCGGAACGAATCTTGTTTGGCACCAGAATGCCGATCAGGGATCCGTCCTGCGCGCTCGGGATGGTCAACTACGCGATGGTATCTGAGGAGGAGAAAAGGATGGTCGCCGGAGACAACCTGAGGAGGCTCATGGAGGGCGTTCGGAATGGCTGAGGGCAAGTTCTTGAGGTTGGCGAAGCGCGGGTTGCCCTTGGAAGGGGAGACTGTCATAGACGCCCACACACACGTCGGAGGGTCCTTCAGCCTTTACCACATCCCCTTCGGGAGCGTAGAAGGGATCGTGGAGCAGATGGACCGATTGGGGATAAAGAAGATCTGCGCTTTCTCTTTCGCCGGAGTCAACTCGGATTTCGCGCTCGGAAACGATCAGGTCATGCGCGCCGTCAAGGAGTGGCCGGAAAGGATCGTCGGGTACGCGACCGTCAACGCGAATTACCCGGGGGAGTGGATACCTGAGCTGGAGAGGTGCAGGAAAGGAGGTTTGAGGGGAATAAAGATAATATGCGAATACCAAGGGGCGACTACGGAGGGGACCGATTTCGCGCCATTGTACGGGTACGCAAACGACAACCGCCTGATAATGATCAACCACAACTGGGGCAGGCCGGAGTTCCTCGACTCCCTGGCGGAGAGGTATTCCGAAGCCTGCTTCATAATAGGGCATTGCTCCACCAGATACGTGGAGGTTTTGAGGAGGAGGAAGAACGTTTACCAGTGCACGTGCGCCGCCCTGATGTTCCGCGACGTGGAGAACCTGCTGGAGGCCGTCAAGGCCGAAAAGATAGTCTACGGCTCCGACATGGCCGACCTGGACGGGCCTTTCGGCCTCGCGCCCGTGCTATACGCAAGGATCGGCGACGAAGAGAAGCGCATGATCTTGGGTTTGAACATGCAGGGAATATTGGACCGCTATTCGGCCTGACACCCCCCTGGACGCTAAGGCGGGGCGTGCCCGATTCCGGATCAACCGGCAATTGCCTGCTTGATGACGGTCAGCGAATGGGGCGGGGCCGTGTAGGAAAATCTCTCCGAGAGGCCGATGTGCCCTCTCGAAACCTTCGCGTCCGGCTTTTCGACTCCGCTGCCGTTCAGCTCGTACAATTCCGCCTTTCCGCCGCGCTCCAACCCGATCGCGCTCACGTCGCACTCAACCTCGCGGTCCACGTCCCTGTTCAAGATGAAGATGGAAACCGTCCTACTCGCTTTGTCAAGCGTTGCGGACACGTCCAAGATCGGCACGCGCATCTGCCCCCAGGCTTTTGACTCGTAAGTTTCGCAGGCCGTCCGAACCCTGACCGCGGTCGATCCCGCGTGCCTGCCGTAGAGCTGGAAGGCGAGGTAAGGCGGGGTCGCCCTCGCGCCCTTATCGTCAGAGATTATGAGGGGGAGGACGTTGACGAGCTGGGCGAAGCACGCGATGTGGACGTCGGGGCAGAGCCTGTGCATCGCGTTGAAGATTCCGGCGGCGAAGATGGCGTCCGCCAAAACGGGGGATTGGTTCAAGCCGTTCTCCAATTTCGCTTCAGGATGCCAGAGGTTCCACTCGTCGAAGGCTATCTTTACCCTCCTTTCGCCCGTGGCGGCCAAGATCGTAGCTGCGAGCCTCGCTAGGCTCCTCTCGGCCTCGAGGGGCGCCGCCACCCTCTCGTAGTAATCGGGATTGTAGTAGTACTTGTGGAGCGAGATGTAGTCTATCTGGTCCTTGCAAGTCCTTAGCACCTCCCAGTTCCATTGGGGGTCGTCGCACCCTACAGCCACGGTCTTTATCGCCGGGTCGACCCACCTCATCCGCTTTGCGAATTCGAGCGCTTGCTTAGCGTACGTGGCCGCGTCGCAATGGCCGATCTGCCAATCGCCGTAAACCTCGTTGCCGAGCCCCCAGAACCTGACCCCGAAGGGCTGGGCCTCTCCCCCCCGAACCCGCAGGTCCGCATGATAAGATCCAGCCGGACCGTTGCAGTACTCGACCCAGTTCGCCGCCTCCTCGGCGGTCCCGGATCCCATGTTGACGCAGATGTAGGGCTCCGCTTGCAGGATGCGGCAGAGCTTGATGAACTCGTTCGTCCCGAACGCGTTCGGGTCGATAGCCCTCCAAGCGAGGTCGAATTTCGGCTTCCTCTCTTCCGAAGGGCCGATGCCGTCGATCCAGTGGTAGCCGGAAGCGAAGTTCCCCCCCGGCCAGCGAAGTATTGGGGGGTCCAACCCCTTGATGAGGTCCACAACCCCCCGGTCGAGATCCCCTTCCTTCCAAATTCCGCCGTAGATGCACTTGCCCAGGTGCTCTATGAAGTGTCCGTACACGTTCCTGTTTATCTCCCCAACCTCGTCGCTGAGGTCTATCGCGACCCTGGCTTCTCCCTTTCCTTTTACCAACCTCTGCACCGCCTTGGTGGCGAAGGCGCGGCCCTCGTTTATAAGATATTCCAGAAAACAGATCGGACGAAAAAGTTTGCTCGTAAGTTGCTTCTGCCCGTTTTTGTCTATTAGAAGTAATCGCCCGATTTTTCATTTCGCGAACCGGTCGTTTTCCCAAACGTCCGCGCGGTCGCTGTACCCCCTCCTCTCCCAGTAACCAAGCTCCTTCGTTTTCGTGAAGCTTACTCGCTCTATCCACATCGCGCTCTTGTATGCGTACTTGCTAGGAACCACCAACCTCAGGGGCTTTCCCAGAGGTTCCCCCAGGAACTTGCCATCGAGCTTGTACGCGAGGAGAACGTCGTCGCCAAGAAGATCCTCAAGATCCAAAGAGGTCGTGTAGCCGTCCGAGCACCTGAATGTTACGCACTTGGCATCCTCCGAGGGTTTTACCATCTGGACCAAGGTTTTGAACCTCACGCCGTGCCACCTGCAGCCCACCACGCTCCAGCCCTCGACGCAGTGGAAATCGCTCACGGAATCGACCGAGGGTAGTTTGAGAAACTCGTTCCAACTTAGCTCCAACTTGTTCCCAACCTCTCCATCGACGGTCAAGGTCCAGCGGTCCGGGTCGAACTTTGGATTTTGCGGGACGATTCCAGGGTGATCTACGTTCCACCTCAAGATCGAATCGATCGCGCGTTGCCCAGGCGGCAATCCATCTTTCTTCATGGAGCTGGTTAAAACCCGTTGCCTTCTTATTTAAGCGTTGGCGCATTGCATGAGCGCCAAGGTTGCAACTGGAACCCAAGATGCGCCGATCATAACCCGCTTGGCCCTATCAGCGAAACCTTTGAATTTCCGCTGGATCAAGAGGAATGGAGGAGGCTCAGTACTTTTTTCAAGTGTCCGTATTCGGCCTCGATTATCTTGTAAATCACCCGCCTATCCTCCGAGCCGAGACCCAAAGCTATGTTGTGGTAGAAGAAGGAAGTATCCTTCTCCATCTCAGCCGAGATCCGAAGCGCTGTGTCCAGATCTCCGGCGGCCTTAGCTCTTTCCTCCCCCCTCCTCAGGTTCCCGATCGCTCCCGAGTCCTCCAAGATCTGGATCCCGTAATCCGCGACCCTTCGTTCCTCTTCGGTCGAGTATATCGCTTCGGAGCCCTTTCCCGAGAGGAGCTGCCTGTACTCGGATTCGTGCTCTTCTTCGTCCCTTGCTAGCTGCTTGAAAAGGGCCCCCTGCTCGGAGAACTTTCCGCTCAACGCGGCGTAAAACGCCCTGGCAGACCCTTCTATCGCAAGGGCCATCTCCAGCAAAACGGACCTTTTATAACGATACCCTGCCATTTCGCGGCACCTGCTGGAACGACTAGAACGCTGCGTTATAAGCGTTGATGCACGGATTTAGAATCGCTTCCTTCCGCAAATGGGGGAAATCGTCCAGGACGTTATCGATCCCTTCCGGCATTCGGCGATCAATGATGGTTTTTCAATTCGCACCCACTAGAAAGCAACCCATTACGGCGCCACCCCAAGAGCCCCAACCTTCAGCTCCCCTTGCCTACGGTTTTTCGCGCGCCTCGATCGGTAAAACATCGCAACGCTAATTTCCTTGCCTGATGGCAAAGATTAAGAACGAAGAGGAGCTTGGGCGCCCAGGTGGGCAAGTTGAAGGTTTGGATCATGACCGACCTCGAGGGCGTTGCCGGCGTCTTCAGCTTCGAAGGGCACGCGAGCTCCAAGGGAAGGTGGTACGACCTGTCGAGGAGGCTTTTGACGCAAGAGGTGAACGCCGCCATCGAGGGCGCTCTCGAGGTCGGGGGAAGCGACGTGCTCGTGGTCGACGGCCACGGCGAAGGAGGTATAAACGCGGAGGAATTGAACCCGGAGGCGAGGTTGCTGTCGGGCAGGCCTTTGTTGCTTCCTTGGGGCTTGGAAAAGGGGTTCGATGCCGCTTTCATAATAGGGCAGCACGCGATGGCTGGGGTCGAGAAGGCGCACCTCAGCCACACGGAAAGCCACGTTTCGGTGCAAAACGTGTGGATCAACGGGAAGAAGGTGGGAGAACTCGGCATGATCGCTGCCATCGCTGGTTACTTCGGCGTTCCTTTGGTCCTCGCGACCGGAGACAGGGCGGCGTGCATTGAAGCGCTTTCGATCGTGCCGGGAATCGAAACCGCCGCCGTAAAGGAGGGATTAAGCCACGGGGCGGCGGTGAGCATCAGCCCCGCCAGATCGAGGAGCTTGATCAAGGAGAAGGCCAGGGCCGCCCTTCTCAAAAAGGACGAAATAAAGCCTTACAAGGTAAGGCCGCCCGTAGAGCTCACGGTGGAGTACACGGAAGCTTACAAAGCATCGGCCGAGCACCTGGCCTCGAAGCCTTGGGCGGAGAAGGTTGACGCGAGGACCGTCAGGATAAGGGACGAGGACTTGCTGGAAGCCTTTGGAAAGTGGTTCTGAAGGTTTCGGCGCGGCAGGATTTTAGGTCCAATCGGCCAAGTATCGTGGAAGAAATTACGCCTTTTGCTCCGTCGACAGAGTCAGCACGTTCTCCCTCCCCCTCCTCTTCCTCGTTATGAGTCCGTAAGCTTCAAGGACGTCGAGGACGCCGCTCAGCTTCGCCTTTGAGAAACCCGACGCCTTCGCCAGCTCCGCCTGTGTGATTGGCGACGAATTCTTTATCATCTCGTACACCTTCAGCTCGTCCCCCCTCAATAGGGTCGCGATCGCGTCCTTTCCGACGCCCTTGGCAAGCAGGACCTTCTCTCCCAATACCCCCCTGAAGGTCGAATAACTGAAAGAAGCTGACAGCAAGCAGATCGTCAGGACATCCCCGACCGTGTAAACGTTAGGTATCATGTAAACGTGCACAACATCGTTCGTCACGACCACCTGCACGACGCTCGGCGTCAGTAGCTTGAGGGCCAGCGCCGACCCTGAGGCCAGCATCAGGAGGAGCCAAACGCCGCTCGGCCTCTTCAGGGTCAACGCGGGCAGCCACCAGCCGCCTTGCTTCTTAAGCGCTTAAAAGGTCTAGCTTACGCCGCAGCCAATTTTTCAGGGCCTGCCGCGCTTGCGCCTACCCGTTATTCGGCATGTCGTACTCCAGGGTACACCCGTCTGGCAAGACTACGACCAGCTTCCGGCCCCCTTGCGTGTCGATCACAAACCCCACCCCGAACCTTCTGCCGCTCTGGTCCTCGACAACAGCTCTCATGATCTTGGAGACGTTCACGGAGGCGCCGTAACTGCTCCTCAGCATCGCCACCGACGCGTTGCCCATCTCGGCAAAGTCGTTTTCCGCGCCGGCTGTGCCCTCCTGCGAAGGGATCGAACTGGAAATTGGAAGGGGCCAGAATGAACCTCCAGCCCCGAACCTCTGGACGTTGCCCGTGATGAAGAAAAGCTTCGGTTCGAGCAGGCTGGAAGCGGCCCACGTCGCAAGGCCCGCCAGCAGCAGGGCCATGCACACGTAACCCCCGGTTCTCATGCGGAGAAGGAAACGCCAAGGGTAGTTAAGCTCTTTTCCGGCCGAATCCTTTCAAAAACAGTTCGAAACAGTGGTTATATCGAACGGGACCCAGGACTTCCCGATCCGGATGGACCATAGAAGGAAGGCGTGGCTGGTCGTCGCGCTGGCGTTTTTCGTCCTTCCGGCATCGTTTGCCGGAAGCTTGGTGGCCAAGGAAATTTTGGAAATCGGGCGTAAGGAAGGGATCAGGAGGTTCGAGTCTTACCAGCAGCTGAAGCTGTTTCTGGCCTCCCGCCAAAATGGGGTTGGATGGCCTTACTTAACGCTCGACGGTTCAGCGTGGCCAAGCCCGACGAGTTCGAGGAACGAGGTTTCGTCGGCGCTCGCGCTCGGGTCGGACTTCCAAGCCCAAGCCGACGTTAGGTACTCCGCGACGAACGTGCAGGTCGAGGGCGTGGACGAGGCTGACATAGTCAAGACCGACGGGAAGTTCGCCTACGTAGTTTCCGGGGGGAAGGTACTCTTGATCCGCGTTTACCCTCCCGAATCGATGGCGCTCCTCTCCGCCATAGTCTTGGAGGGCGAGCCGAAGGGCATGTTCGTTTCCGGCAACAGGCTTGTGGTGCTAGAGCAAGAGTTCTCGGCCTTGCCGATACCGTACGACATGGGTGGAAACGCGTTGCCTGAAATCGCGCCTTGGGTTGGGAACGTCTCCTTGAAGGTCTACGACGTATCCGAGAAAAGCGACCCCCGCCCGATCAGGAAATTCTCCGTAAACGGCTTCTACTCCGATTCCAGGATGCTTGGACCGTACGTTTACCTGGTCGTTACGGAGCCTGCCGTGATCTACGAAGAGAACGTCATCCTGCCGAGAATCTACGAATGCGGCACGATGAAAGAGGTGGAAGCCTCGGAAATATACTACTACGAATCTTCTGAAGGCTGCCAAGCCTTCAACACCGTCTTCGCCCTAAACGTGCATGACGAGAACGCCGAACTTAATCACGAAACGTTCCTGACCGCGTCTTCGGACGTCGTATTCATGTCCCTGGACAACTTGTACGTCGCCCAAACCATCTGGGACTTGGACGGGCTCATAGTCCCGACGAGAAAAGAGGTGACGGCGATACACAAGGT
This sequence comes from Candidatus Brockarchaeota archaeon, assembly GCA_017601265.1. Lineage (GTDB taxonomy): Archaea > Thermoproteota > EX4484-205 > EX4484-205 > DTQO01 > DTQO01. The sequence continues at coordinate 803 of JAFNJA010000061.1, read as the reverse complement.
ACGCCTGGAAGGCTTGAAGATAGAGTACGTCGCGAAGGGGGAGGTCCCGGGTCGCGTCCTAAACCAGTTCTCGATGGACGAATTCGAAGGTTTCTTCAGGGTTGCTACCACGACCGTCGAATACGGCTCAGGAAAGTTCGAGGAGTCCAACAACATTTACATTCTCGACCCGGAAATGAACGTGGTAGGATCCCTCGAAGGCTTGGCCCCCGGAGAGAGGATCCACTCCGCGAGGTTCATGGGCGACAGGTGCTACGTCGTAACTTTCAAGAAAGTCGATCCCCTTTTCGTCCTCGACCTTTCGTCGCCCACCGATCCGAGGGTCTTGGGCAGGCTCAAGATTCCGGGCTATTCGGATTACCTGCACCCATTCGGAAGTGGCTTCCTGATCGGGGTTGGAAAGGAAACCGTCGAAGCTGAAGAAGGGGACTTCGCGTGGTACCAGGGCTTGAAGGTCTCCCTCTTCGACGTGAGGGTTCTCGGCGATCCAAAGGAAGTCTCGAAGCTGGTCATAGGAGACAGGGGGACCGATTCCCCGGTGCTTATGGACCACAAGGCGTTCCTCCTCGACGCGGAAAGGGGCATCCTCGTCTTGCCCGTGCTCGTAGCTGAGATCGACCCGTCCGATTACCCCTACGGCGCGCCTGCGAACGCGTACGGGGAATACGTTTGGCAAGGAGCTTACGTCCTGAAGGTTTCGACCGAAGAGGGCGTGGAGGTGCTGGGCAAGATAACGCACGCGAAAAGCGATCAGGACGCGCTGAAGTCGGGCTATTATTTCTACTCCAAGTATTCCGTCAAGA
>JAFNJA010000060.1 GCA_017601265.1 Candidatus Brockarchaeota archaeon | reverse complement strand
AAGTTGGAGTGGTGGTGGAGCGCGGTCGGGCTCGGCCGCGCGATGTTGGCCTCGGTTTTGTCGGCCCTGAGGCCTGCCATGATGGCGGTCACGACCTTCACGCCGTCGATGACCAGGAGGGCCAAGGTAAGCCAAGTCGAGCGCGAAAAAAGGAAGAGGGAGTTGTTCAGGGTATTCCAGGCGGCTGAGATCACGATGCCCGTCAAGCTCTCGGAGCCAGAAGTCGCTTTCTTCACGAGCTTCGTGATAGACAGGTTGAGGGAGTTCCAGACAGGACTACACGAGATGACGAGGAACATCGAGGAAAGCCCGCCTGTTGAGACGCCCGAGGGGGACGTGATAAACAGGGTGAGATTCGAGCTCTACCAAGCCGTTCCGGGAGTCGTGAGGGGTACGAGGAACGAGATAACGTGCATCAAGAAGAGGGGCGAGGACCTGTACAGGGTCGTTCTCAAGTCCGGTCCCGTGGCCGAAGGTGTGCCGGAGGAATTCGCCGACAGGACCGTAGCGATGGTGAGGGACATCGTGATCGACTGGGTCAGGAACAAGGAAAGGCTGATAGGCTCGGTCTGAGCCTGCAGAGGCGCCATCCCAGGATTTAAAAGGCAGTTTCGGCCTTGCCCCGGCCATGGAAACCGTAAGGGTTGGAATGATCGGGGCCGGATCGATGGCGAACGCTGTCCACTACCCATCCTTGTCGGAATTCGGCGACGTCGAGATAGAAGCTATATGCGACATCGACCGAAACAGGCTCAAGGAAACTTCGGACAAGTACGGCGTTGAAAAAAGGTACACCGACTATAAGGAAATGGTCAGCCAAAACGATCTGGACGCCGTGTACGTGATCATGCCCCCGCACCAGCTGTACGACCTTGTAGCGCACTGCCTCAAGAAGGGCCTGAACACTTTCATAGAAAAACCTCCGGGCGTGAGCCTGGAGCAGGCCAGGAACATGGCAAGGATGGCGGAAAGGAACGGCTGCATAACGATGGTCGCTTTCAACAGGCGCTACATCCCCTTGATGAGGAAAGTAAAGTCCATCGTCGAGGAAAGGGGGCCCATCATCCAGTGCATGGCGACGTTCTACAAGAACCTCATCGAGGAAGAGCACCCCTACTACCAAGGAGCCGTGGACATATTGACGAGCGACGGCATCCACGCGGTGGACACTCTGAGGTGGATGGGAGGAGAGCCGTCGAAAATATCGAGCGACGTTGAAAGCCGCTACGTCGGATACGGCAACAGCTTCAACGCGCTAATCAAGTTCAAAAACGGTTGCACGGGCTTCCTGGTCACGAACTGGGCCGTTGGGAAGCGCGTCCACACCTTCGAGATGCACGCTAAGGGCGTGTCGGCATTCGTGAACCCGGACGAGAGCGCGGTGATATATTGCGATAACAAGGAGGGTGGGCAAACAATCTCATCCAAGGAGGCTGCCGGAAGCGACAAGTTCTACAAGTACTACGGTTACTACGACGAGAACAGGCATTTCATAGATTGCGTGAAGGAGGGCAGGCAGCCGGAGACGAATTTCACCGACGCCGCAAAGACGATGGAACTCGTGGACGCCATTTACCACTCCAGAACGTGATCACTTGGCAAGGCTTTCCCAGGCTTCCTTGAACGCTTCCAATGAGTACTCGATGTCGCCTCGCTCAACTCCCCTGTGCGTTACCATCCTGACCCTTTTCTTGTCGATCGCGAGGGCCTTCACGCCCTTCTCGGCAAGCTTTTGGACAAGTTGCCTCGGATCAAAACCTCGGACGCTGAAGATCACGATGTTCGTCTCCACCGGGCGTTCGAGGTAGATTCCTTCGAACCTCTCCAAGCCCATCGCGAGAAGCTTCGCGTTCTCGTGGTCTTCCCTCAACCTTTCGACCATCTTCTCGAGTGCCACGATTCCGGGCGCCGCGATTATGCCAGCCTGCCTCATCCCCCCGCCTAGCATCTTCCTGATTTTCCTTGCCTTCTCAACGAACTCGCTTCCGCCGACCACGACCGAGCCGATGGGCGCGCTCAAACCCTTGGACAGGCAGAACATCAGAGAGTCCGCGTGCTTGGCGATCTCCTTCACGTCGACGCCCAAAGCGACGGCGGCATTGAATATCCTTGCGCCGTCCAAGTAAAGTCGAAGCCCGTGAGACAGGGCGACGTCGTGCACCGCCTTGATGCTGGACGGCCTCAGGACGGCGCCGCCCGCCCTGTTGTGGGTGTTCTCGAGGCACACCAAAGTCGTCTCCGGGTGGTGGATGTCCTTTGGCCTGATCGCGTCCTCCACGTCCTGGGGATCGAGGCAACCCCTTGACCCTCTAAGGGGCCTTGGCACGAGCCCAGCGACGGCGGAAAGCCCCCCGACTTCGTAGTGGTAGATGTGCGATTCGGCTTCCAGGATCACTTCGTCGCCCTTCTTCGCCAGGGCCATCAGCGACGAGAGGTTGGCTTGGGTTCCGCTGGTCACGAGCAGCGCGCTCTCCTTCCCCATCTTTTCGGCCGCCAGCTCCTCCAGCTTCCTGACGGTGGGATCCTCCCCGAACACGTCGTCCCCAAGCTTGGCTCTTCCTATGGCTTCGATCATCTCCTCCGTCGGAAGGGTGACGGTGTCGCTCCTCAGGTCGACGATCCTCAACTTGGGTTCCACGCCTTGAGGGGGGTTTTAACCAAGTTAAACCCTTCTCCCAGACATCGCCGGAGCCGAGCTCCGGGCCGATCGTCGATTAGCTTTATCTTGGCGCGCCCGCGCGAAAAACGCAACGTATCGCGCGTTCGGGTGAAGCTGGGATGCCCGAGATAATCGCTTTGGGAGAATCCTTGGTAGAGATAATGAGGAGGAAGGGGGTGCCGTTCACCAAGCAGGACGTGTTTCTCGGCCCTTACCCAAGCGGGGCACCGGCCATCTTCGCTGACGCCGCTGCCAGGCTGGGAGCGAGCACTGGTTTGATAAGCGTGGTCGGCCAAGACGATTTCGGCCTCGTCGTGAAAGAACGCCTCAGGAGAGACGGGGTCGACACTCGGCACGTCAGGGTCGCGAGGGGATTTCCCACGGGCGTAGCCTTCGTGACCTACGAAAGGGACGGGAGCAGGAAATTCATCTTCCACCTAAAGCACGCGGCGGCTGGCCAGCTGTGCGCGGCGGACGTCAAGGCGGAATACTTCCGGAAGGCGAAGTTCCTGCACGTGATGGGTTCAACGCTCTTCATCGGGGATGGCGCGAGGAAAGCTTGCATGGAAGCCGTCAGGATCGCCGAGAGGGCCGGCGTCAAGATCTCCTTCGACCCGAATTTGAGGCCTGAACTCGCGAGCCTGAAGGAGATCAGGAGGGCCTGCGAACCAGTACTTAGAAGGGCGCACGTCGTCCTGCCGAGCGGGGAGGAGGCGAAGATCCTGACCGGGGAAGACGACCCTTTGGAGGCTTGCAGGAAACTTTTGAGGCTTGGGCCAGGGATCGTTGCCTTGAAGCGGGGAAGGTTTGGGAGCACAGTCCTGACCGAAGAAGTTGGCGAGGGCACCCACGTGGCCGCGTTCAAGGTGAAGGAGGTCGACCCTACGGGCGCGGGTGACAGCTACGACGCCGGCTTCGTGACCGGGTTGCTCAGGGGGCACAGCCTGAAGCGCGCGGCCACGCTGGCAAACGCCGTGGGAGCGCTGTCCGTGACGAAGTTCGGCCCGATGGAGGGTTGCCCAAATCTATCGGAAGTTTCCAGGTTCATGGCGTCCAGAGGGGGCCTGTGATTTCAGCGAAATTCAGACACCAAGCACGGTCTAAGGTTTCACCATCGCCTTCATGACGCCCTGCTTCCTGCCTTCTACCATTTCGAAAGCCTCTGAAATTTCCTCCAGCGGAAGCACGTGCGTGATCAAAGGTTTCAGCATCAGCCTGCCGGAACTCGCCAAACCCACGGCCCTTTGGAAAGTGAACGGGCTTCGGTAAGACGTCGTTATGGTCAACTCTTTCGCGTACAGGTCGAAAGGCTTCACGCTCAGGACGGCGTCTTGCGGGGCGACGCCGAATATGTTGACCCTGCCTCCCTTCCTGGCTATCGCGATGGCTTGCGAGACGGTTTCGGGTTTCCCCACCGCCTCGATCGCGACGTCCGCGCCCACCCCTCCGGTCAGGCCGCCGACCGCCTCCGCCAAGTCTTCTTTTGAGGAGTTAACGGCGTGATCGGCGCCGAGCGATTTTGCCCTCTCGAGCCTTTCGTCGGAGACGTCAGACACCAAGACGGATCTTGCGCCGTTCATCTTCGCCAGCTGTGCCAAGATCGATCCTATCGGGCCAGAGCCTATTATCGCCACGAAGTCCCCGAGCCTGATGCCGGCCTGGTCGATCCCCCTGACGCAGCAAGCGACGGGCTCTATCAAAGCCGCCTCCTCGAAGCTCATGGCCTCCGGGATCTTGTACACGTTTGAAGCTGGCACTTTGACGAATTCAGCGAAAGCCCCGTCGGTGTCCACGCCGGTTGCCTTCAGGTTCGAGCAGAAGAAGTTCTTTTCGCTCGTCTTGCAGAAATAGCAGCTGCCGCATACGACGTTCGGCTCCGCGACGACGTGCCAACCCTCGCGCACTCCGCTCGCGCCTTTCCCGACCTTCGAAACCACGCCCGAGAACTCGTGGCCAGGAATCAGGGGAGTCGGGACGGCCCATTCCCCTTTGAAAAAGTGTATGTCGGTGCCGCAGATCCCAGCCGCTTTGACCTCGATCAGGACCTCGTTTTCCAACAAGGAAGGTTCGGCCACCTCCTCCACCCTGAGGTCCCTTATCCCGTGGAGCACCGCAGCCTTCATGCCGCTCGACGAACTACCAAGTTCTATTTATGCGTGAGATGCTGCGCCTGAGGTCCCTCATGGCCCGCTTCACGCTCCCCCTTGAGAAGATCGCCGAACCGGCTACCAAAGTGCTGGCGCCGGCTTCCACGGCCAGCGGCGCTGTCTCCGGGTTTATGCCCCCGTCGACCGTTATCGAGGCGCCCGACCCGCACGACAGGATCGCCTTCCTGGCATCTCGCACCTTCGCAAGTACGCTGGGGATGAGCTTCTGCCCGGCCGATCCGGGCCTCACGGTCATAAGCAGGAGGTCGTCGATCTCTCCAAGAACGCCTCGGGCCCGTTTCAGATCGGTCGACGGGTTGAGGGAGACTCCCGCATCGGCGCCGAGCCTCTTTATGAGGCGGACGGTCGAGGAAGGCTTCTTGGAAGCTTCCAGGTGGAATACCAAGACGTCCGCCCCAGCCGACACGAAATTTTTGACTTGCCTCTCGGGGTCGGCGACCATCAGGTGGACGTGGAAAGGCAGGCTGCAGACCTTCCTGAGGGCGTCGACCACCCCGTGCCCGAAAGTTATGTTGGGAACGAAACGGCCGTCCATGACGTCGAAGTGGATCATGTCGGCTCCCGCCTCCTCGGCGGCTTCCACTTCGCTTGCCAAGTGGCCGTAGTCGGCGGAAAGTATGGAGGCCGCGATCTTGACGCGCAAGGCTAGGGGACCTTCTTGGATTCCAGCTCTTCGAGGACTATCCTCGACACCTTGTCGAACTCCTCGACCAAGGAGGAGTACAGCTCCTTGTAAACCTCGTAGTACTTTTCGTAAAGCTTCGCGTTCTCCTGAACGGGCTTCGTCCTGGTCGCGAGCGCGACGGCTTTTCCGCAGGCGTCCTCAACGCTTCTGAAGATGCCGGCTCCGGCTCCGGCTATCAGCGCGGCTCCGAAGGCCGGGCCTTCGTCGACGCTAACCGTGACGATCTCGGCGTTGTATATGTCCGCCTGGATCTGCCTCCACAACGGGCTCCTCCCGCCCCCTCCGGACGCCCTCACTTGCTCTATCTCGATGCCAAGGTTCTTGACGAGCTCGAGGGAGTCCCTCATCCCGTATGCCACGCCTTCCATCACGGACCTTGCGAGGTGCGCCTTTTTGTGCCGGAGCGTAATGCCGAAGAAAACCCCCTTCGCGTTCGGGTTGGGATACGGAGTCCTCTCTCCCATCAGGTAAGGGAGGAAGATCAAACCCTCGCAGCCCGGTTCCGCCTGCGGGGCAAGTTCGTCCGCGAGGATCACGTACGGGTCTACGCCCCTCTCCTTGCCCAACCCGACCTCTTCGCCGCCCAAGGCGTCCCTGAACCACCTGAAAGAGCCTCCCGCGGAGAGCATCACCCCCATGACGTGCCATTTTCCGGGGACCGCGTGGCAGAAACTGTGCAACCTGGCTTCGGGATCGACCAAAGGTTCGTCGCAGGAAGCGAAAACGACGCCCGAAGTCCCGATCGTGCAGGAAACCAATCCCGACCTGACGATCCCGTTTCCGACCGCGCCCGCTGCTTGGTCCCCGCCGCCACCCGCTACAGGGGTACCCTTCCTCAAACCGGTTGCGGAAGCCGCTTCTCCCGAAACCTCCCCGCTCAGGAAGGGCGATTCGAAGCAATCGGGCATCATCTCCCTCGGTATCTGCAGTTCTTCCAGCACCTCGTCCGACCACCTCCTCCTCTTGACGTCGAAAAGGACCGTCCCGGAAGCGTCCGAAACCTCCGTCGCGAACTCGCCCGTCAACCGGAACCTCACGTAGTCCTTCGGCAGCAGGACCTTCTTGATCTTTGAGTATATGCCAGGCTCGTTCTCCCTTATCCAAAGTATCTTCGGCGCCGTGAAGCCCGGCAGGGCGACGTTGTTCGTGAGATCGATGAACCTCTTCCTCCCAAACTTCCGCATGATCTCGTCGCATTGGGAAGCGGTCCTCTGGTCGCACCAGAGGATGCAGGGCCTCAGCACCTCGTCGTTCCTGCCCAGAACGACGGCGCCGTGCATCTGGCCCGTGAGCCCTATGGCTTCGATCTCCTCCGCCCTGACCTTCTTTCCAACGACCTCCCTCAAGCAACCGGTTACGGCGTTCCACCATTCTTCCGGATCTTGCTCTGCCCAGTTCGGCCTGGGCGTTTGGAGGGGGTAAGGCCTGAACGAGCTGGACGCGACTCTTCCGTTTTCGTCTATCGCTAGGACCTTGGCACCCGTCGTCGCCACGTCTATCCCAAGCAAGTATCCCACGTTGCTGACCTTCCTGCCGCTTCTCGGCGCGTTAAAGGGCGAAGCTTCGGCTTAATGAGATTTCCTCCCGCGAAAAAAAGCCCGGGCGGAGCAACGGATATAATCCCTCGGTTGGGCGCAAGGCGTTTGGTCAAAAGGGTTTGCTCGGACCGGTGACCTAGATGCGCCAGGAGGAAAAGGCACCTAGTTCACGCGTCGGGGGCGGGCCGGAAGAGAAAGAACCACTTGGGCCGCGGAAGGAGGTTGGAGGCGGGAACGGGGCCCAAGAAACTGGGCAGGCGGAACTTCCCTGCCAAAAGCGGGAGGAATTGGAAGCTTCCCTTCTGGAGGAGCGGAGGAAATCGGAAGACTACCTGAAGAGGTTGATGTACCTTCAGGCGGATTTCGAAAACTACAGGAGAAGGGTCGAGAAGGATATAGAGAACGCGGCCCTGTTGAGCAAGGAGAAGTTGATCCTGAACCTCTTGGGCATCGTGGACGAGCTCGAGCTCGCCGTGCGCGCCGGCGAGAAAACCGACAACAAGGACGCGATAACCGAAGGGGTTAAGGTCACGCTGAAAAAGTTCTACGACCTACTTCGAAGCGAGGGGGTTGAAACGATAGACGCCGTCGGAAAGCCTTTCGATCCGAAACTGCACGAGGCGGCCTCGACGACCCCCAAGGAGGGTTGCAAAACTCCCGTGGTTTCTGAGGAGATAAGGAAGGGGTTCGTCATGGACGGCAAGGTAATAAGGCCCAGCATCGTGACGGTCGAAACCCCCGCGGCCCCCCTTCAGACGGTTGAGAAGTCGCCCCTTGCGGTCGCCGGGGAGGGGGAGCGATCGATGGTTAAAGGGAATGAAAGACCCGCCGTTCAGGTGAAGGTGAAAGGCGATGAGCGAGAAAAAGGATGAGAAGGGAGCGGAAAAGGAAAAGATACTCGGCATAGACCTTGGAACGACGAATTCGGCAGCCGCCATCATGGAGGCCGGGCACCCGGTCGTCATACCGAGCGCCGAAGGCCCTACGATCGCCGGCAAGATGTTCCCGTCAGTCGTGGCATTCACGAAGGACGGCGAACTCATAGTCGGCGAACCCGCGAAAAGGCAGGCTGCGACGAACCCGGAAGGGACGATATTCGAGATCAAGAGGAAGATGGGAACCGACTACTCGGTAAGGATATACGGCAAGGAGTATACCACCCAGCAGATCTCGGCTTTCATACTACAGAAGATCAAGACGGACGCCGAGACCTACCTTGGAAAGCCCATCAAGAAGGCCGTCATCACCGTGCCGGCCCACTTCAACGACAACCAGAGGCAGGCCACGAAGGATGCGGGCGAGATCGCTGGGCTCGAGGTAGTGAGGATCATAAACGAACCGACCGCCGCGTGCCTGGCCTACGGCCTCGACAAGCTCGAGAAGGAGATGAAGATCATGGTCTTCAGTTTCGGCGGAGGGACCCACGACGTCACGCTCATGGATTTCGGGAAGGGCGTTTTCCAAGTACTTTCGACGAGCGGCGACACCCAGACGGGAGGGGCGGACATAGACAACGCGGTAGTCAGGTACTTGGTGGAGGACTTCAAAGCCAAGACAGGGATAGACCTCACGAAGGACAGGATGGCGATGACGAGGCTCAAGGAGGCGGCTGAGAAGGCGAAGATAGAGCTTTCAACCTTGATGACGACCGACATCGACCTTCCTTTCATAGCTTCGGACTCAAGCGGCCCGAAGCACCTTCACGTGACCCTGACGAGGACGAAGCTGGAGGAGCTTGCCCTCCCGATAGTGAAGCGCCTGGAAGACACGATAGGGCGGGCCCTCTCGGACGCCAAGATGACGCCGCAGGAAGTTGACAAGATCATTTTGATAGGCGGCCAAACCAGGATGCCGCTCGTCAGGAAGCTGGTGGAGGATTACTTGGGGAAGCCCGTCGAGAGGGGCGTCGACCCCATGGAGTGCGTCGCGGTCGGCGCCGCGATCCAGGGCGCCGTCCTGGCAGGGGAGGTGAAGGACCTTCTGCTCCTCGATGTAACGCCGCTCTCGCTCGGAGTCGAAACGCTCGGTGGGATCTTCACGAAGATAATCGAAAGGAACACGACGATACCGACAAGGCGGAGCCAGATATTCTCGACCGCAGCCGACTTCCAGACGGCGGTGACGGTCCACGTGCTCCAGGGCGAGAGGCCCATGGCGGCCGACAACGTGTCCCTGGGGATGTTCAACCTGACGGGCATACCCCCTGCACCGAGAGGCGTCCCGCAGATCGAAGTCATGTTCGACATAGACGCGAACGGCATACTCAACGTGACGGCGAAGGACCTCGGAACCGGGAAGGAGGCGAAGATCACCATCACCGCCTCGACTAAGCTCACGAAGGAGGAGAAGGAAAGGATGATACGAGAGGCGGAGCAGTTCGCTGAGCAGGACAGGAAGAAGAAAGAGGAAGCCGAGGTGAGAAACCAGGCTGACAGCATAATCTACACGGCTGAAAAGACCAAGAAGGACCTGGGAGAAAAAATACCGAAGGACAAGGTGGAGAAGGTTGACAAAGCGGTGGCTGAGTTGAGGGAGGCGCTAGGAGGCAAGGATGTCGAGTTGATAAGGAAGAGGAGCGAGGAAGTTTCCACGATCCTGCAGGAGATCGGAGCCGCGGTTTACCAGCAGGCGGCCCAGAGGCAGACGGGCGAGAAGGAACGAGGGGAAGGGGCGCCCAAAACGGAGGGGAAGGTAGTGGACGCTGATTACAAGGTAGAGAAGGACGGAAAAGAAACCTGAACTAAACGCAGCCGAGTGAGGCCGGATGTCTTCGAAGCGGGACTACTACGAGGTCCTTGGCGTCAGCAGGGACGCCACTAAGGAGCAGATAAAGGAGGCCTACAGGAAACTCGCCCTGCAGTACCATCCGGACAGGAACAAGTCTCCGGACGCGGAGGAGAAGTTCAAGGAGATCTCCGAAGCCTACGCCGTGCTGTCCGACGACGCAAAGAGGCAGCAGTACGACCAGTTCGGCCACGGAGGCATAGAAGGAAGGTACACGACGGAGGACATCTTCAGGGGCGTCGACTTCGAAGACATATTCAGGGATTTTGGGTTCGGGTTCGGTTTTGAAGACATATTCGAAAGGTTCTTCGGCGGCGGGCCGAGGGCGAGGAGGTCGAGAGGGGGCGAGGACATAAGGTACGACTTGGAGGTGGACCTGCAGGAAGCCGCCCAAGGGGCGAGCAGGGAGATAAACGTCCCGCGCCTCGAGCCTTGCGGGGAATGCAGGGGGACGGGCGTAAGGCCCGGCACGGAGCCGAAGACGTGTAACAAATGCAAGGGCAAGGGGCAGCTGCAGTTCGCCCAAAGTTCGGGCCTGGGGCACTTCATACAGATCGTGACGTGCGACGCATGCGGAGGAAGGGGGTCCACGTTCGTGCCGTGCAGGAGTTGCGGCGGAAGCGGCGGAGTAAGGCGGACGAGGAAGATCACGGTGAAGATACCCCCGGGAGTCGACGACGGGACGAGCCTCAGGCTCGCCGGCGAGGGCGATCGGGATCCGAGGGGGGCTCGGCCGGGAGATCTTTACGTGGTCCTGCACGTCAGGCGGCACGAATACTTTGAGAGAAGGGGGGACGACCTCTGGTTGAGGATACCGGTGAGCTTGACCCAGGCTTCACTTGGTTCGGAAATAAGCGTGCCGACGCTCAAGGGAAGCGAGAACCTCAAGATACCGCCCGGGACCCAGACTGGAACAGTATTCAGGTTCAAGGGGAAAGGCATGCCGAGGCTGGGCGGGAGGGGGGCGGGAGACCTGATGGTCGAGGTCGTCGTGAGGACGCCTACGAACCTGAACGAGAAAGGCAAATGGCTCCTGAGGGAACTTGAAAAGGAGATAAACGAGGACAACAGGCCCCTCAGGTGGGGCTCCTAAGATCGAGCGTTCCGCCTCGCCGCGCCTCCCGAGCCGGCTTCGATGGAAAAAGTTGGGGGCGGGTCTCCGAAAGATCACCCGACGGAGACCCACTTGCCCGTCGCTACTGATTCCAGGATCGCGTCCATAACGAGGTTCGTTTTCCAGCCGTCGTAGAACGACGCGCCGAGCGGGCTAACGTCCCTCCCGTTCACGATGCAGTCGATGAGGTGGTGGATCTCGTGTATGAAGGTGTGTTCCCAGCCTATCTGGTGCCCGTGGGGCCACCACTTGTCCCAGTAAGGATGCACGGCCTCCGTCACGCTTATGTTCCTGAATCCCATCGCGTCCGGAGGATCCTTCCTCTCGTAGAGTTCCAGCTCGTTCAGGCGCTCGAGGTTGAAGTTGATCGACCCCTCCGTGCCGTGTATCTCGAGCCTCTCGAAGTTCTTGCGCCCCGCGCAGAACCTTGACGCCTCCACGCTCCCTATCGCCCCGTTTTGGAACTTCAACAACGCGATGAAGGCGTCGTCGACGTCGACCTTGCCCTTTTTGCCCTTGTTTTCTGAAAGCGGCCTTTCCTCCACGAAGGTCTTCGTCAAGCCGACGACGTCGGTTATTTCGCCTACGA
>JAFNJA010000005.1 GCA_017601265.1 Candidatus Brockarchaeota archaeon | reverse complement strand
AGCCTCTGGGCCTTCTCCCCTTTCGGAGAGAGCATCTCGCCAGCAAGGAGAAAGACGGCGATAGTTCCAGCTCCGACCACAAGTTGGAAGATCGCTGCGAAAGGAGCCTCTACGTAGAAGTAAAGGGCAGAAAGAGCTACAAGAGCTACAGCGAATGAGATCACGGCATGCGTGATGTTCTCGAGATGCAACGCCATGAAGGCCGAAACGAGTATCGCCATGGCGAAAAGGTTGTCGTAAGCGAACGTCCTAATCCCCCCTAGAGGTTTCAGCGCTCGGAGGGCTCCCTCCTGGCCTGATGACGAGCTCCTCTTTGTCCGCGGTGGCCAGCTAAGTTCGATTCCGTCAGAGCTTTCCTTGGGCAGTTTTCGACACAGACGTAACAAAATATGCAGCTGTCTATGCGTATGAGCGGCATCTTCTTGCCCGAAACTTCTACCATCTCGATCGCACCCGCAGGGCAGTCCCTGGGACACAGTCCACAGCCGTGCCACATCACCGAATGGAAGACCTGCATCCCGCGCGAGCCGAGTGGAACGATCGGCTTCTCGAAAGGATACTTGCGTGTAGATGACTTCTTGAAAAGCGATGAGACAACCTCCACCGCCATCCGCGGCAGCCTAACCCTCCCCAACTCTCAGGCTCCTCCCGTTGCTGACTGAACGAATGGAATGCAAAATGTCACAAGTGCCAAGGAGAGAAGCGAGAGGGGGACCATCAGCTTCCAATTAGTCCTAACCACTTGGTCTATTCGGAGTCGTGCGCAAACCGCCTCGACGAACTCAAGCATGAATATAATGAAAAGGGCCTTCAGGACGAACCAGACTATAGGCAAACCATGTCCAAGCTCGAACGCTGGCCCATACGGGCCACCTAAAAACAGGTCGGCAGCAAGCACTGCCCCGAAGACAACTTGGAGGTCTTCAGAAAAGCGGACGAAGGCCAGCTTCCTGCCTGTGAGCTCTGTCCAGTAACCTGCCGCTATCTCGGTCTCTGCGTGTGGCGTGTCAAAGGGGTCCTCCTCGAGCTCTGCCTGAAGGGCAAGAAGGAAAAACGCGAAGACCCATGGAATTACAAGAGCGAAAGGCACTTTCTGGACCGAGGCTATCCTAGATAATGACAAGCTTCCTGCCAAAAAGGCCGGCCCCAAAGACAGGATCGTGAGCGGTATGTCGTAACCGACGAACTGGGTCATGATCCTGACGGCCCCGATCCCGCTGTAAGGGTTCGAGGATGACCAGCCCAAGAGGAACAGAAGGAAGTTGGCGAACGTCACCAATGCCAGGACGAGAAGAAGGTCGCCCTCGAATCCTTCGTTGGAGAAGGCGTTCGCGCCGTCCAATGGGAAGTAAAGCATCGACAGCACGAGCAAGGAAAATGAGATTATCGGAGCGATGGCAAGCGCAAGCCCACCAGCGCCCTCGGGAACGATGTCTTCTTTGGTTAGCAACTTGACCCAGTCCGCGAAGGGCTGGAGGATCCCGAATGGACCCGCGTAGGAAGGCCCCATCCTGTTTTGCATCCTGGCCATGACCTTCCTTTCGAACCAGTCGCAGAAGAGCGTGAACGAGAAGAGGAACAGGAATCCGGGGAAGACGAGTACCCTGAAGAAGAAGCGCGTATCCAGTATCACGGCTTTCCGAGCCTCCTCCTCTTGATCTCCTCCAAGCTCCAAAACCACTTCATTCCGCTTTTAACGTCGAGGAAAGCCATGCGGTCCGTGCAGGAGAAGCACGGGTCCAAACTTGCTAGGACCGCGGGTATGTCCGCGACGTAGCATCCCCTGATCATCTCCCTGAAAGACATTATGTTCGCCAGCGTGGGGCTCCGCACCTTGACGCGTTGCGGGTACGCGGTGCCGTCGCTCTTCACGTAGTGGACGAGTTCTCCGCGCGGAGCCTCCACCCTGCCGAGCGCTTCCCCCTCCGGAACCCTCCTCGGAACCCTTGCCCTGTATGGGCCGCTCGGAAGTTTTTCTATCGCGTAGTTTACGATATCGACGCTTTGTGCGATCTCGTCCAACCTAACCATGAACCTGGCCCAGGAATCGCCCTCCCCGTACGCGACCTCCTCGAAGGGAATCTCCCCGTACGCAGCGTACGGGTCGTGCCTCCTCACGTCCATCTTGATGCCCGACCCCCTGGCGACCGGCCCGACGACGCTCAGCCTCAAGGCTTCGGCAGCCTTTAGGACCCCGATCCCCCTCGTCCTCAACCCGAATGTTGGATCTTCGCCCAAAAGTTTCTTGTAGAAGGCCGCGCGCCTCTTGATCCCTGACAACACCTTCTTCATCTCCTCCCCAACGATCGGGTCAAGATCCCTCCTCACGCCCCCTATCGCGTTGTATTCCGCCATGATCCTGTTTCCCGTCGCCTTCTCGGTAAGGTCCAGCACCATCTCCCTGTCGCGCCACGAGTATTGGAAAAGCGTCTCGAACCCGATCTCCATGCCGGCAACTCCGAGTAGGAGAAGGTGGCTGTGCAACCTGTTGAGCTCGTGCACGATCGTCCTCAGGTAACTGGCCCTCGGCGGGACCTCGATGCCGCCCAAGGACTCAACAGCTTGGCAGAAGCAGGTGGCGTGCGCCACGTTGCATATGCCGCAAATCCTTTCGATCAGGTGGGTCGCTTGGAAGAACATGAGCTTCTCTGCTCCCTTCTCTATGCCCCTGTGGGCGTACCCCAGTCGCGGTTCGACATCGACGACGATCTCCCCGTCAAGCTTGAAAAGAAACCTTTCGGGCTCGTGCAGGGCAGGGTGTTGAGGGCCGAAGACGACGTTTACGGTCGAACCTCGATTCTCCCCCTCCGCTCCGATGGCGACCGAATCCGCTTCTTGCGGGAATTCCAAGCCTGCGATTTCGGGTTTCCAATCCCTCCTGAGCGGGTACTGCCCCTCGGGCCACGAATCCGGAAGCACAAGCCTTTTCAGCCCTGGGTGGCCCAGGAACCTGACGCCGAGCAGTTCGAACGCCTCCCTCTCGTAAAGGGCTGCGCCCGGCAAGATGTCGGTCACGGTTTCAACATCGGGCCTGATCTTCGGCAACCTTGTCTTCACCGTAACTTCCGTCCTCCCGCACCAGAGGTGGTAATTCAGCTCGATATCTTCGCCAAGGTCGACGCCCGTTATCGTCGAGATCGTCGTGAACTCGAAACGCTCGAGGAGCGCCGAGATGGCGTCCCTGTGCGATCCGCACCTGACAAGAACGCAGATCCTCCTGGGTGCCGCGATCCTGCATTCCTGCGCTCTCTCGCCCAACCTTTTGGAAATGGCTTCCATTGCCTCCTCCTCCGCGGACAAGCCCTCAACCTCCGTTTTTCAGGTCCAGGAGCTTGGTTATTCCGTAGAGGATCGCCTCGGGCTTTGGCGGGCATCCGGGAACGTACATGTCGACCGGAACCACTTTGTCAACGCCGCAAAGGACGTTGTAGCACGTCTTGAAGGGCGCTCCGGAGCAGGCGCACGTCCCGACGGCGATGACGAACTTCGGTTCCGGCATCTGCTCGTAGGTCCTCACCAACCTTGGTGCCGCTTGCCTAGTCGCCGGCCCGGTAGCGACCAGGATGTCCGCCTGCCTAGGGGTTGCGTTGTTGAGGACGCCGAACCTCTCAACGTCGTACCTGGGCGCCAGAAGCGCCACCACCTCCACGTCGCACGCGTTGCAAGCTCCGCTGTTGAAGTGAAGCATCCAGGGAGACCTCTTCCTCGCCCACTCCAAGAGCCCAAGCCTGGGCATCATTCACCACCAAAAGACAGCAGGAGCGCGGCTGCCAGTACCGTGAAAATGTAGGTCATCAACGTCGCGAATCCCGCATGAACTACCTCCGGGGATGCGAAGGCCAAAATTAGGACAGCCGAGTCGAGGATCGTGAAGTAAACGAGGTAGTTGCACAACGTAACGTCTATCGCCAGCCTGCCGAGGCGGACCCTTTCGCCGCAAGCGTACGCGGAGAGCTTTTCCGCGCTCCTTCCGGGCTTCGGCGCCTTTGACCTACCGAGAAGGTATATGAGGGCCGAGACGGCCAAGATGCTCGCAAGCGCCACAGCCGAATCTTCTAACGTTCATACGCCGCCTCCTTTCAGGTAGTTCCGAACCCGAAGCGCGGCGAAAGCGGTTGGATTTAAACTTAACGCGCCTTCCTGCGCGCTTTAAGCGTTCGTCCAAACCGCCCCGAACTGAAGGCGGGATTTTGGCCCCCTTAGTCCATCCGGCGCTTCGAATACGCCCTCGGGAAGAGCAACGGATATGGGAAGCCGCTTCGAAGGCGCTGGCTCGATGGGGGCCGAAAGGAAGCTCTCGAGGTGGCTCTCCGAAGCTGGGCGCGTCGCTGTAGCGGGGATTGGGAACCCGCTCAGGATGGACGATTCCGTCGGGGTCAAGATCGTCCAAGACTTGCGCGGCAAGGTTCCGGAGAACGTTTACTTGGCGGAGTGCGAAACCGTCCCGGAGAACTTCGTCCAGCCCATAGCCAATTTCAAACCCACCCACGTCTTGCTCATCGACGCCGCGGCCTTGGGAAGAGAACCAGGATACAGGACGTTGGCAGACCCCGGAGAATTGGCTTCGATCTCTTCGGTCTCGACGCACTCCCTCCCCCTCTCGATCTTTTGCAACCTCATCGAGAAGGAGACGGAAGCGAAGATCGCGCTGCTGCTCATCCAGCCGGGGCGTTCGGATTTCGGGACCGGCCTGACTCCCGAGGTCGAATGCGCGGCGAATGAGATCGCGTCCTTCTTGGCCAAGGCCCTTTCCCGCGGTCAGGGTAAGAGACGGGGGCGCTTTTCCTAAGCGACGATCGTGGCGGGCCCCCTGGGAAGGAAGGTCACCTTTCCTTCCGGACCAGCCAGCTCGAAAGCCCTGTCGAGCGCTTCCTCCAATGATGACGCGTGGAGCATGTGCATGCGCTCGACGACGCTCTTCTTGAGGCCCCCGCTCACGACGATCACCCTCGCGATCTCGAGAACCTTCGCAAGGATCTGCGCCTCCCACTGGTCCTCTTCGTTGATCTCCCCGCTCCTTATCTTCAGGAGCAGGTCCTCCGGGCTCTCAGATCCTTCCAGCATCTTCTGGAACTTCCCGTGCCCTACGCCGTCGACGCACTCCCCGACTATGACAATGACGCCCCCCCGCTTCACCGTCAAAGCCGCCGCCGACAACCCCTTCACCATCTGGTAAAGGTTCCTGTCGAGGGGGAAGCCGTTGTTCGATGTCACCACTATCTCGGAGGGCGCCGCCTTTACCTTGCTGCGCTCCGATACCATCGCGCACCCGGCTTCGTGGGCGGCTAGCGTCTCCCCCGCGACCGCCCCGGCTATCTCCTTCTTTCCGTCCAAGATGACGTTCAGCACGAACCCGAGCCCCGCCTTCAACGAAGCCTCCCTCATCTCCTCCTGTATCGGGTTGCCCCTGAGCACGCCGCTCCTCGAAAGCGGATCGTCTATCCTGTCCGCGGAGTGGTTGAACATGATGCTCCTCGCGCCAGCGACTCCCGGTAGGACGCTCTTCGGGCCGCCAGTGAAGCCCGCAAAGAAATGGGGCTCTATGAAGCCCTCAGCGATCGTCAGCTGACCCTCAGCCATCAGTTCCTTGTTGACCTCGAGTTCCATGCCCGTGGACAGCCTCCCCGCATGGAACTGCTCGTCATCCTCCGAGCTCCTGTGAATTATGATCTGGGAGAACCTCTCAAGGTTGTCCTTCCCGTACTTCTCCTCCATCTCGCTCCTCGACGGCGGGGAATGCAGCCCGGTCGCGATCAGCAGTTTGACCTCGGCTTCCTTCGAAGATATCTCGTCGAGGAGGAGGGGGAGAGTGATCCTGCTCGGCACGGGCCTCGTCTGGTCGCTGCTTATCAACAAGATCTTCTTCCTGCCCCTCGCGAGCCGTCCAAGCCTGCCAGCGATCCCGATCGGCCGCCTGAGCGCTGCAGCGAGCACGTCCCCGGGCGGAAGCCCGGCCTCCACCTCCCTCGGTTCCAGAACGCCCCTGACCCTCCGCCTCGGAAGCTTGCAGTCGACCGCTCCCTTTCCATAGGGCAGGGAGACCGAAACCACGTCGGCCATCATCTCGCCTTTTCCCCGCACCTTTGGCAGAAGAACGCCCCTGGCGGGATCTCAGAACCGCACGCCCAACAAGTCCTCGGCTTCGAATCCGAGTTGTAGGTTTTCACCTTGCCGATCCTCGCCCCGCCCGCGGCGGTTCCGACCACGCCTCCGAGAACGCTCGCGATCATGGCGTTGTACATCGTCGGAACGATCACCGTGAGCGGCAGCGAAGGCATGAACATTACCGCCAGGAAAAGGAGCGTCCCAGCGATCGTGGATGCCAGGGGAAGCAAGAGGCCCGCGACCCTCCCCCGCATGTACATCGATACGAGGCAGCTTTGCACGACCAAAGGGACGAACGCGTACTCGAAAAGCGAGCGGAGCCCGAAGGCCGCCTGGGTGGCTTCAAGGAGCTGCGCCGCCATCGTCGCGAGAAGGAGGGCGAGGAAACTGGCTGAGACTCCGAGCATGAAACCCGCGGCGGGGCTCCTCCCCGCGTTTCCGGAACGCCCCCCCGTGCTCATCCCTTTTCCTCTTTTTCCGGCCCCTTCCTTTCCTGGGACTCCTTCACGATCGAGTAACCCACGTAAGCCACGCCTATCGATACCCCGATCATGGCCAAAGCGACCGGGACGAAGACGAGGGTGAACTGCAGCTTCTCCGCGGTGATTCCAAACGGGGCTGCCAAGATGCTTGGAACAATCGAAGCTGCCACGTAGACGAGCATGATCGCGATGCTGAGCGCGAAGAGGAGGACGCCGACCGCCAGGTGCCCGGACATTTCGCCTGGAAGTTCATCTTCGCCCGGCAATTTAAGCTTTAGTCGATCGCCCTAAACGATCTCCCCGCTCTTGCCAGGCATGATGGACGAGATGTCCCCCGTTGGCACGGCCTCGATCTCCCTTTTTTCATCCGAAGGGGCGAGCGCCACGAGCCTTGCCTTGACCATCTGGGCCAGTTTCCTTTTCTCGATACTGCCAGGGGCGATCCTCACGTAAGTGGCCGTCTTGCTGGCAACCGCCCTTTCGGGAGCCGCGACGATCCTCAAGGCTCCTTCTTCCCTTACCGCTCCAACCGCGAGCATGAGCCGCGAACCCCTGATGTAATTCTTCCGCCCCCTGACGACGAACGCCCCGCTCCCCAAGTACTCGCCCGACGGGGGCGTTTTCGTCAACTGGCTGGCCCTTACCCAGAAGACGTCCAGCGAAGAATACCCCGCTTGCCACGCCCTTGTCGTGTAGCTTGCCGCCATCTGCGCCGCTTCCTCGAGCGTGCTTTGCGGGACTTTTTCGGAATCCGCCTGCACGAGGACGAAAGGGGCTCCCGTAACTTCCGAGTGGAAAACCGGGTTTTCCGGCTTGGAGTGCTTCTTGACCAGGGCTTCGTTGGAGGACGCGTCCCTTGCGCAGACCACGAGGATTCCGTCCGAGGAGGTGAACCACCTGTAGCTTTCGTACCAAGCCTTCCTCTTCCTCTTCACCGGCGCCTCGGCCCCGGTTTCCTCTTTCACTCGTCCGGCCATCCGTTCCCGCTCCCCGATCTTCGCGGCCAACTTCTCGCGGTCCCTTTCCAGCCTTTTGGCTTCGTCGAACAGCGAAGAGGCGATCTTTGCCGCGTCCGCGTTCGCGGGGAATTCTAGCACGTTGCCGGAGACATCCACCTTAAGCTTCCCTTCCTTCCCGCCTGTCGCCTCGAGCAGCTTGACGGGCCCGAAGGTAGCGGCCTCCTTTCCAGACCTGGCCGAATCGACCGCCTCCTGGAACGCGCCCAGGTTGCCGAACAAGGCGCTTCCGGCTTCCCTCAGCGACTTCGCCCTCCGCAGCATCTCGTCCGCGGTTTCCTTGAGCCTCCTGACCGATTCCCTCCTTTTCTCCTCATCCTCGGCCCTGGCTTTCTCCCTCATCGCCCGCTTTTCCGCCGCCTCCAATTCAGCAAAGTAATCGTCAACCAACTGGTTCATCGTCCCGTACTCTTCATGCGAATGCCGCGAGTATGCAAGGAGTTCGAACGGCGAAAACCCGACGAGAACGCCGTTGGAATCCCTGTAGATCCTGGGCGACTCGCGCCCCTTCGCCATCGCGCACACTTTCCTCGCGGAATCCAGTATCCTACGCGTTTCCTCCGGGCCCATCGCGCTCGCGGGTTCTCCCGCCCCCACTCCGGCCCTGATGCAGATCTCGTCGGCGTAAGGCGGGCCGTAACCGAGCCTTCTCGCGAGAACCCTGCCGACGCTCTCGTCCGAATCAAGGAGAGCCGCCAGGTCCTCGCGCCTCAGCTCCTCTGGGTGCAGGGTGTTCGAAGGCGGCGGCTTGTACCTCTCGCCTTTCCACACCCTCCTGTCCCTCATCGCCCTCCTGAAAAGGGCGGCCTTTATGACGCCCTCTTCAAGCAGCACCACGTTCCCCCTCGGAAGCAGCTCGGCCAAGAGCTCGAAACGCCTCTCGCCCGCCCTGATCTTGATCGAAACGATCCTGTCGAAACCCAGCTGGGACACCCCCTCTATGACGCCGCCGTTCACCTCCCTCCTAAGCTGCGCCGCGAATTGGGACGGCGCCTTTGGAACGGCGACTTCGTACTGGGTGAGGCAAACCTTCCTGGCGGCTTGGAGGACGAGGAGCTCCTTCTGGTCCTCGAGCCTCAACCTTAATATGACGGCTTGGGAGTCCGCAAGATGGTAGACGTTCATGACCCTCGCTCCAACGAGCCTGCCGGCGAGCTCTTCCACCACGGCCGCGACGTCGAAGCTGGTCATTGCGGACTGGATTTCCGACCACCCTTCGCAGGTGCGCACCCATGGAGAGCGGCAGGTTTAAGGCTGATTCAGTGGTTTACTGGGGGAGGGTGGCGGCAGGGACCGCCTTGGGGCTTATATTCTTCTTTTTTTGGCGGGGCGTCCCTGGCTCTTTCACGCCCATCTCCATAGCGCTGGTCATCTACCTTGCCACGTACTACGTCTTTAGGCTCGTGTTCAAGATAGCGCCGGAGGACGTGGGAGGCGAAAGCCAGCTTTACCTAAAGGGAATCGGAGGTTTCTTCTTCTCCTGGCTCTTCACCTGGATACTCCTTTCTTCCTTCGCCGTCTGATTCCCTCCTGCTCGGCAGGCGGCCGGATTCTATGACGGTTTCGAGGTAATCCAGCCAGGCGGCAATGTAGCCGGCATCCGCCTCGCCCAAAACGTGCGCCCTCCTCGTTTCCTGCAGGAGCTCCCTGGCCTTCACGAAATCCTGCCTCGTTTCTCCGATGCTCGAGATGAAGTACCTGCCTCCGTTGGCCTCCCTCGCCTTAAGCATCGCCGCGACAGAGTCCGCGTACGCCTGCGCGTATTTGTCCGCCCTGTCGAGCTTCAGACATTCAAGCATCCTGCCCGCTTTCGCGTTATCCTTCGCGTAGATGGCCATGAAGATTTCGGCGAATTTCTTCTTCATCGCGTCCGGTTCTTTCTTCCGCTTCAAGCCGGGGGCTCGGAACGAGCCGCTTCCATAAAAGCTTGGCGCATCGCTAGGAAATGCAGATAAGCTTGTGGGCGGTTTTCCCATTTAGAAATGCTCATGGAGTACTCGCCCCTTACCGAGGGCCTGGTCGCCAAGGTTGCAAAGCTCGTGAACAGGTCGCTAGAATTCGAGGCCGTGACCCCTTGGACCGTAAGCAGGTGCACGATCCTCGATCCGAACTTCGATCCGAAGTTGACCATCGTCGCGCTCGACGAAGGCGAGCCCGTTGGGATCGTGATCGGGGCCATAAGGTCCAAAGCGCCCCAGGAGATGGCGGGCAACGAGCACGGTTGGATCAAGCTGGCGGCCGTCAACCCGAGGTACGGAGGGACCGGCCTTGCCGACCGGCTTTTGCTTTACGTGGAAAAAGGCCTGAAATCCAGGGGCGCGAAGGACGTCCGAGTTTCCGATTTCGCAGGCTGGTACTTCTGGCCCGGCGTCGACGTCAGGTACCAGGGCCTCATCAGGTTCTTCTACGACCACGGCTACGGCAAGGTCAGCGAGAGCCTCGAGTGCGAAGTGTGCTTGGCAGGGTTGAGGACGCCTTCGCTCGTTTTGGAGCGGGAGGTCAACCTCGCCAAGGAAGGGTACGCTTTCTCGACCGCTTCGCAGGACAAGAAGGAAGAGGTGGCCGAATGGGTCCATTCCAACTTTGGCCCGCTTTGGTCCCACGAAGTCTCTGAGGCCTTCAGGCACAGCCCGCCCTCAGTTTTGCTCGCCTCGAAGGAAGGCAAGACGGTTGGTTTCGCCGCTTACAGCGCCTTGGAGCTCGATTGGTTCGGCCCGATCGGCGTCGTCGAGGGCGAGAGGAGGAAGGGAATCGGTTCCGTCCTGCTTTTCAAGTCCCTTGCCAACATGAGGGAGGACGGGAGGAAGAGCGCCACGATACCTTGCGGATCCTATTTCTCCTTCTTCTCCCGCGTGCCGCTGATAAGGGGCGTCAGGAACTACTGGATACTTTACAAGAAGCTTTAGCCGTTGGATCGGGCTCCCCGGAACCGACCGGCTTGGCGCCGATCGGCCAAGCTTTATCCTTGCGTCCTTCGCTCGAGGAGGAGGCGGAATCTTGATAGTTTCCGCGTCAGGCATAAGGGGAGTGTTCAAACCCGCGGAGGAGAAGGCTTTCTTCTCCAACTTGGGCCGCCTCGTGGGAAGCCGCCTTCCCGGCGCCGTCGCCCTGGGGAGGGACTCGAGGCCTAGCGGCCAAGCGATCTGCTCGGCGCTGCTGGAAGGCATGGTTGAATCGAGGGCCTCGATCACCTACGCCGGGCTTTGCACCGTGCCCGTTTTGGCCCACGCGGTCAGGAAGCGCTACGTCTCCACGTCCGTGATGGTCACCGCGAGCCACAACCCCCCTGAATGGAACGGGATCAAGATCTTCACTGGAGAAGGCCTGATCATGGAAGGGCCCAGGCTCAGGGAGCTCGCTGAGGAGGCGCGGGCCGCGCCCTCGAGGGCTGCAGGGGAAGCCCGGAACTCCGTTGCCCGGGTTAAGGAAGACAAGGGGCTCCTCGAGGCGTACGTAAGGGATTCGATTTCCTTGGCCTTTGGCCTAGGCGCGAGGGAGTGCGCGCTAAGGTTCGTCATAGACGCCGGGAACGGCCCTTCCGCGTTGGCCGTACCCCGGGTGCTTGAAGGCCTGGGATGCAGGACCGAGGTTTTGAACGGGGAGATGGACGGTTCCTTCAAGAGGCCGATAGAGCCGCTCCCAGAAAACCTCTCGGAACTTCGCGAAGAGGTATTGAGATCCGGCTCGGACGTTGGCGCCGGGTTCGATTGCGACGGGGACAGGGTCGTCCTGGTAACGGACGACGGCGAGGTCTTGAGGGAGGACTACACCCTAGCATTGGCCGTGGACTACTACCTTTCCCTCCGCAAGTGCCCGGTCGTCGTGAACAGGGCGACCTCGATGCTGCTTGACCGGATCTGCCAGGACCATTCCGTCCCGATCATCAGGGCGGGCGTGGGCGAAAGGAACGTGGCGTCGGCGATGCTAGAAGTCGGATCGGAGATTGGCGGGGAGGGCAGCAGCGGTGGCGTTGTTATGCCGGAGTTCGAACTTGCCAGGGACGGCGCGTTGGCCCTCGCCCTCCTGTCGGGCTTGCTCAAGAGGGAGAGGGAAAGCCTCTCCAGAATCGTGAAGCGATACCCTCGCTTCCACCTGAGGAAGGAGAGCGTACGCTGCCCGGCTGAGAAGGCGAAAAGGATCTTATCGAAGGTCGAGGCGGAAGCCAAACGGGTGGGCGCGGTGGACGTGCTGGACGACGTAAGGGTTTCCGGCAGCGGCTGGTGGGTCCTGGTCAGGCCTTCGGCAACCGAGCCCTTGGTGCGCGTCCTATCCGAGGCGAGGAGCGAGGAAGAAGCCGAATCCAGGATGGAATTTTTCGCAGGCTTGGTAAAGAAAAACCTTTAGGTTTCCAATAATAAAAAGTCCCAATTACCTATATATGGGCGCCTAGAGGCTGCTAAAGGGTTGCGGACCGCGTTTCAGATAAAGTTAAAACCTGGCGTTGCTACTTCATTCAGCAAGGAAGGCATAAAAACTTTCGGAGGAAACGGTCGTGAGCGAGGGGTACGATAGGAAAGGAGCGCCCCACGCGATTTTGAGGGTCTCCGAGGCCATATCGATAGACGTCGGCCGGGGCATAGCGAGGATCGATCCCGAGGTCGCCGAGAGGCTCAAGATATCGGCGGGCGACGCGATCGAGATCTTCGGCAAGCGGCGCACCTTCGCCCTCTGCTGGACCGCCCACCCGAGGGACGCCGGCAAGGGTTTGATCAGGATAGACGGCTACATCAGGGAAAACGCGGGCGTGAGCATCGACGACAAGGTCAGGATCAGGAAGATATCGGCGAAGTACGCGCAAAGCGTCACGCTGGCCCCCACCGAACCCCTGAGGATAGTCGGCGGGGAGGAATACGTGAAGAACATGCTCACCGGAAGGATAATAGCGAAAGGGGACTCCGTCCCCGTGAGGATCATGGGCAGGGCCATAAACCTCGTCGTGACCGCCTACCAGCCTTTGGCGGACGCCGTCATAGTGAACGAGGACACGGTCATGAAGATCAGCGAGAAGGTCTACGCGGCGACGGCGAGGGCGGTTCCGAGGATAACGTACGAGGACATAGGGGGCCTGAGGGACGCGATACAGAAGGTCAGGGAGATGGTGGAGCTCCCGCTGAGGCACCCCGAGCTTTTCGAGAGGCTGGGCGTCGAGGCGCCCAAGGGGGTGCTGCTGCACGGGCCGCCCGGAACGGGCAAGACTTTACTCGCCAAAGCCGTTGCCAACGAGACGAACGCGCACTTCATAAGCATAAGCGGCCCGGAGGTCATGAGCAAGTACTACGGGGAGAGCGAGCAGAGGCTCAGGGAGATCTTCAAGGAGGCTGAGGAGAACGCCCCCAGCATAATCTTCATCGACGAGCTTGACAGCATAGCGCCCAAGAGGGAGGAGGTCACGGGGGAGGTCGAGAAGCGGGTCGTGGCGCAGCTGCTCGCGCTGATGGACGGCCTGCAAGCGAGGGGAAAGGTCGTCGTGATCGGGGCCACGAACAGGGTCAACGCCCTCGATCCCGCTCTCAGGAGGCCGGGCAGGTTCGACAGGGAGATCGAAATAGGGATTCCCGACAAGGCTGGAAGGCTCGAGATACTGCAGATCCACACGAGGGGCATGCCGCTTGGCAAGGACGTCGACCTGAAGAGGCTGGCAGACATAACGCACGGCTTCGTCGGCGCGGACTTGGAGGCCCTGGCGAAGGAGGCTGCGATGCGCTCCCTTAGGAGGGTTTTACCGGAGCTCGACCTGGAGGTTGAAAGCATCCCGGCCGAGGTTTTGAACAAGATCGTGGTCCAGATGCGGGACTTCGAAGAAGCCCTGAAGGAGGTCGAACCTTCGGCGATGAGGGAGGTGATGATCGAGTCCCCGAACGTCCGTTGGTCGGACATCGGCGGTTTGGACGCGGTCAAGCAAGAGCTCGTCTCCTCGATAGAGTGGCCTTTGAAGTACCCGGAGCTCTTCAAAGAGGCGGGCATAAGGCAACCGAAGGGGATACTGATCTACGGCCCGCCCGGAACGGGCAAGACCCTGCTCGCGAAGGCGCTCGCGACCGAGTCGGAGGCGAACTTCATCTCGGTCAAGGGGCCCGAGCTCCTCTCCAAGTGGGTGGGCGAGAGCGAGAGGGGCGTGAGGGAGATCTTCAGGAAGGCGAGGCAGGCCTCGCCCTGCATAATCTTCTTCGACGAGATAGACGCGATAGCTCCCACGAGGGGATCGCGGTTCGGAGATTCCGGCGTCACGGAGCGCGTCATAAGCCAGCTCCTGACGGAGCTGGACGGCCTGGAATCGCTGAGGGGCGTGGTTGTCATAGGGGCGACGAACAGGCCGGACATGATAGATCCGGCCCTGCTCAGGGCGGGCAGGTTCGACAAGGTGCTCACGACGGGTTGGCCGGACCTCGAGTCCAGGAAAGAGATCCTGAGGATACATTTGAGGAACAAGCCCCTCGACGTCGACGTTGACATCTCGGAGCTCGCGAAGAGGATGGACGGGTACAGCGGGGCTGACATCGAGGAGGTGTGCAACGAGGCGGGCCTCCTTGCGATAAGGGAGCTGCTGGCTCGGTCTGGGACTCCGGAAAACGCGAAAGAAAACCTGGGAAGCCTAAAGATATCTTTGAGGCACATCGAGCAGGCGATGAGCAAGGTGAGGGTCTCGACGCCGCAGGAAAGGGCGAGGTACGAAGCGATGATCGGGCAAACGGCCAAGAAGGGCAGGACCGAAGCGCTCAAAACGGTCGAGCTGGTCTAGGTCGAGAAAGATGGGACTGAAGCTCCAGCTGGTAAAGGACGACAAGGTCATCTTCGAGATGCCACTCGGGATGCACGACTGGGACCAAAAAAGGCTCGAAGAGGAGATGGAGGAGATAGAGGAGGAGATAGGCGAAATAGAGGCTCTCCACGACCTCTACTCGAACAGGACGAGGATCAAGATGCTCTGCGAGATAACCAAGAGATCGGATCCGAGGTTCACGGACCTGATGGAGGAGCTTGACGCCAACCAGAAGATAATCTACGACGCCTTGCAGAAGATGATCAAGAACGATTTGGTTGAGAGGGTGGAGAGGCACCCCCGGAACGTCCACTACAGGCTTTCGCGGCTCGGGTTCGCCAGCATCCTGATGTGCGCGGCGACGCGCAGGGTGATGGAAGAGATCGAAAGGGAGCTCAGGAGGGGCGGTTGACCGCGCTTCGGGGAGGGGTTCGGATTGGCGCTGGCCGAAGAGCTGGACAGGTGCAAGGACTTCGGGGATGTCTTCGAGATCGTGAAGAGGTCCGTCTACCAAGTAATTGGGAGGCGCAGGGCGGGGCTGTCCCTCTACCTCGCAAACCTTCCCGCCAACGTCGGGGCTTTCCACCAAGTGGGTTCGAATTCGATAGTGGTCAACAAGGCTCTGCTGGAAGCGGTCGAGAAAAGCCCCAGGACGCGGAGGGAGAAGAACGCTTTCGTCTACAGCGTCCTCCTCCACGAGTACCTCCACTCGCTGGGCTACGTCGACGAAGCGGAGGCGAGGCGGATCGCGCTGAACGTCGCGAGGAAGTCGTTCGGGGAAAGCCACGCGTCGGCGAGGATGTGCTCCCCCCCAGGCCCGTTGGCGTTCTTTCCGGAGTTCGCCGGCGTAAAAAGCAGGTTCACCGGGGAATTCGAGATCGTGAGGGACTTCGACAGGGCGCAACTCGGCCACCTAGCCTGAACGAAGCGAACTTTGCAGCGACCGGCTCGAAAAGCAGGACGGCCGACCAAAATAAGCCGCCTGGCACGCCAGGCGCGGGCGATGCCAAGATTCATCTACTCGGCCCCGGACGTGGTGCGCAAGGTATTCGGGAATGCAGGGCAGGGAGATCCTTTACCTTTCTAGGAAGGACATCGAGGAAGTCGGAATGGGCATCGAAGAGGTCGCGCAAGCCGTCCAAGAAGCGATACTCCAGAAGGCGCTTGGAAGGGTGGAGATGCCTCCGAAGCCCGGGATACACACGCGGCCCGACGCTTTCATACACGCCATGCCCGCATACATACCAGAGCTGGGGGCAGCGGGAATAAAGTGGGTTGGGGGGTATCCGGAGAACTACAGGAAGGGGTTGCCTTACGTCACGGGACTGCTCGTGCTCAACGACGTTGAGACCGGCGTCCCGATCGCCGTGATGGACTGCACGTGGATAACGGCGGTAAGGACGGGCGCGGCCACGTCGGTTGCGGCCAAGCACCTGGCCAAGGCCGATTCCAAGACACTAGGAGTCCTCGGTTGCGGCGTCCAGGGAAGGAGCAACCTCGCGGCCCTGAAGGCGTTCTTCCCAGCGATGGTGGAAGTGAGGGCTTACGACATCCTGCCGGAGAAGGCCGAGAAGTACGCGAGGGAGATGGCCCCGATAGGCGTTTCCGTGAAGGCGGTTTCCAACCCGAGGGACGCGGTCGAGGGAGCGGACATCGTCGTTACGGCTGGGCCGATACTTAAGGAGCCGAAGCCCACGATAGAGGAAGGGTGGCTGTCGCCCGGCAGCTTCGTCTGCACGCTTGATTTCGATTCTTACGTCACCCCGGGAGCTTTCAGGGCGGCGGACAAGTTCTTCACCGACGACCTCGAGCAGTTCAGGTACTACAGGAATTCCGGCTACTTCAAGAATGTTCCCGAACCGATCGGCGACCTCGGGGATCTTCTGGCTGGGAGGGTCGCCGGAAGGGAGGACGAGGCGCAAAGGATAGTGTGCGCCAACCTGGGCTTGGCGATAGAGGACGTGGCAACAGCGATCAGGCTGTACCGCAAGGCGGTTTCGAAAGGAATCGGGACGAGGCTGCCTTTGTGAAACGCGAGCTCAGGTTAAACTGGACGCTGCGCGAAAAACTTGCTTGGAGCTTCGAAAGCGAATTCAGTTAAGTTTCCTCCTGACGGGACGGCGTCTTCAGGCCTCCCTTCTTGCCATTGCTTATTGCGCAGAGGGCATCTAAAGCGCCTCGAAGCGCCTCCAGTTTCCACCTTTCGACGAAGAGCAGGTTGAGGTAAAATCCGTGGAAGCCTTTATCGGATCCTTCGAGCTTCTTTATCATTTCGACGTGCTGCCCGCCGTCCAAGATCCTGTCCGCCAGGGGCGGAAGGCTCGCGGAGGGACCGTAAACTACCCTTGGCGCGAGAAGGAACGCCGAAAGCCGGGCCGAGAGCAGGGCCGAAGCGTATTGGCGCCTCCAGTAACCGTCCAGGGCGTTGTGGAAGTGCGTCGCAACTCCCGAGCTTTTTTCCCCCTCCCTTTCGACGTAGAACCTCAACTTTTTCAGGAGAGACCTCAGGAGACTGGCATCGACCGCGTCAAGGTCGTTCAAGCGCTCGTAAAATCCGCGCAATCCCGCCAATTCGCAGGACGAGACGATGCTGCGGTAGAGGAACCTGGGATCCCAGTAAGGGACGAGGTTGCTCCTCATCAGGCGGGCGCAAACGGCAGCACCAAGGGCTTCCCTCAGGAAGACCAGCGTTTCGAGGACCCTCTTTTCTTCGATGAACAGGTTGGCAGCGGACAGGTTCTTGAGGTAGGCCAGTTCGAGGTGCTCGATCTCGCCTTCCCTCCACTTCCAGCTCAGGGCCGCCTCCTTCCACCTCCTCAAGAGGCCGAGGGGGTCTTCTATTATCTCGCACCCCCTCATCAGACCCAGCCATAAGCTCGCGTTGAACCAGGTGTCCCGCTTTCCGCGCATGCTTTCGGATTCGAAGACGCCGGAGAACCTGGAAGCGGGGTAGTGGCAGACGTCCACGCGGATTCCCTCGATGCGCCTTTCTTCCCTTCCTTCCCGGATTCTTGAGCCGCCGTAAACCAAACCGACGTCCACGTCGCTCTCCTCGTCCGACCCTCCGCTTACGGCGGAGCCGAAGAGGAAAACGCCCACTATTTCCTTCTTCGCGGAAATTTTGGCCGCGATTTCCCTAGCGACTTGCCTGAAGCGCTCCCGCTTTTCCGCGCCCGGCCCCAACTTCCCCCCGGGGGAAAGCGGACAGGGCATAAAAATGGTTGGGAGAAAGAGGCGATTTTTCGCAACTACCCGAGGGGTTTCGCTCCGACTAGCTCAGCGTTTGCCGTATATCCTGGCCGTAAGGTCGCGGAGGAGGTCCCTTTGGCTTCGGTAAATTTCTGCTAGATTCTCCCGCGGAAAGTACTTCCTCCTCGGCTTCACTGCCTTGGCCGCTAGCTTGCCGATGTCCCTTTTTCCTCCAGCCCCCCAAGCCGCGATCAAGGCGGACCCGGCCGCGGCCTCCACGTTCTCCAGCGCCAAAACCTCGAGGCCCGTCATGTCGGCCACGATCTGGTTCTGGACGTCGCTCCTCGAACCCCCTCCGCAAACCCTCACCTCCTTTATGCCGACTCTCGTGACGCTTTCGATTATCCCGATGACTTCGGAAAGTACGGCCGCGTTCCCTTCGAGAAGGCTTCTGAAGATGTGGCCTGGGGTGCAGTTCTTGGCCGTCAAGCCGATGAAGAACCCGCGCACGTCCGGGTTGTGGTCCGGAACCCTCGTCCCGGTCCACTGGGGTTGCGCCAAGAGCCCGTCGCAGCCGGCTGGAACTTTCGACGCGGCCAGGTCGAGGTCGCCCAAGCTGAGGCGGAAAGCGGCGCAGACGGCGTCGAGCGGGAGCGTGCCCGCGTCCGTCGCGCCCCCGGCCAGGTAAGTCGGGCCGAGGAAGGTCTTGTAGTAGATGCGTTTCTTCGAGTCCGGCACCGGCTCGTCCACGACCGCGTGCGCGACGAGGGTCGTGCCGATCGTGGCGTTGAGCTGGCCTTTTTCGAGGGTCCCGGTGGCGACGTCCCCCGCGGTCGCGTCCGTGACCCCGTTGACCACCGGAA
This sequence comes from Candidatus Brockarchaeota archaeon, assembly GCA_017601265.1. Classification (GTDB taxonomy): domain Archaea; phylum Thermoproteota; class EX4484-205; order EX4484-205; family DTQO01; genus DTQO01. The sequence goes on along the minus strand of JAFNJA010000005.1, from coordinate 14,598 downwards.
TGCCCTCGGGCAACCCGGTCTCGGCCGAGGCGCATTCGGTGACGAAGCCCACGACGTCCCCGACTTCCGCTATGGGAGGCATGAGGGACAAAGGAACTTTCAGGTCCTCGTAGACGCTTTTGAGGTATTTCCCTGACCTGACGTCCACGTGCGACTTCCCCGCGACGTTCGGGCTCGTCCTTACGACCCCGCAGAGCTTCATGGCGACGAAGTCGCTTTCGTGGAGTATGCCTGAAACCTTCCCGAAGTCCCGCAGGTTTCTCCTCAGCCACAGAACCTTGGGAAGTACGAGGCTTGCGTCGACCGGGAGGAAGGTTTGGTACTCCCTTGCGCTCTCGCTCGCCTCCAAGACCTCCTCTGCCTCTTTATGGGACCTCTTGTCGGCGTACAAGATGGCGGGGCAGATGGGGGAGCCTTTGGAGTCGACCGCTATTATAGTCCCGCTTGTCGCGTCGACCGAAAGCGCCTCAACGCTCCGCGCGTGCTCCATCGAGCGCAAAGCATTCGCGACGTTCCTCCACACCTCGTCCGCGCTCCTCTCCGCGAAGTTCGGCCCGGGGCGCCTCGTCAGGCTCGAGATGTCTACCGCCGAATGGTCGACGAGCCCTCGTTCGGTGTCGAAGATAGCGGTTTTCACGCTCGTGGTCCCGACGTCGATTCCGAGGGCCCTCAAACCTCTGAGACTTTTCGCGGCCGTTTACGGCGCTTAAATGTTCCCCCGAAAGCGCTGCGGGCCGGCCCGGATTTTGAGGTTCTTCCGCGAGGGTAGCGCACGCCAAGGCCGGCGGGCTAGCTTACCGGGACGTTCTTCGGAAACCCCGTGATTTGCTCGTAAGCGTAAGAAACCCTCAGCAGGAAAGGCTCCTCGAAGTGCCTGCCTATGAGCTGGAGGCCGGCGGGCAGCCCGCCCGCGAGGCCGGCGGGAAGGCTGATCGCGGGGAGCCCGGCCAGGTTTACGGCGACCGTGTCCACGTCCATCCTGTACACGCTCAAGGGGTCCGCAAGCTCCCCCACCTTCCAAGGCAGGCAGGGCATCGTGGGCCCCGCGAGGATGTCGAACGACTTGAACGCCCTCAGGAAGTCCCTGATTACGAGGGTCCTGACTTTGGCGGCTTTCACGAACCACTCGTCGTAGTATCCGGCTGACAGGGCGAACGTCCCGAGTATTATCCTCCTCTTCACCTCGTCCCCGAACCCTGCAGCCCTGGTCCTGGAGAAGAGTTCGTCCCAACCTTCGTTTGGCTTCGCGTCGAGGTGGAAGCCGTACCTCAAGCCGTCGAACCTTGAAAGGTTGCTCGAGCACTCGCTCATGGCGATCAAGTAGTAGGTGGGCAAGGCGTACCTCAGGCACGGGATTGAGACCTGCTCCAAGCTTCCTCCGGCCTCCTTGACCTTCTCCAAGGCGCCGTAGACGAGGTTAGCCACCCTTTCGTCCGTCCCCTCGCCGAAGAACTCCTTGACGACGCCCACCCTGAACCTCCCGGGTTCAGCTGTAGCCTCGTCGACGTAGGACGGGACCTCCACCTCGGCGCTTGTCGCGTCCCTTCCATCGGATCCTGCGATGGCGCCCAAAAGGGCGGCAACCCCGAGGACGTCCGGCGCGATCGGGGAGATTTGCTCCAGGGAGTGGGAATACGAAACGAGCCCCCACCTCGACACCCTCCCGTACGTCGGTTTCAAACCGACTGTTCCGGTGAAGGCCGCGGGGCACCTCGCGCTCCCGCCCGTGTCGCTGCCCAAGGCAGCGGGAACCTCGCCCGATGCGACGGCGGCGGCGCTTCCCCCGCTGCTCCCTCCTGGAACCCTCGAAACGTCCCACGGGTTGCGCGCCGGACCGAAGAAGCATGTCTCGGTCGACGAGCCCATCGCGAACTCGTCCATCGTGGTCTTGCCGCATATGACCGCGCCCTGGGCCAAGAGCTTGTCGACGACGGTCGCGTTGTACGGAGGGACGTAGTTTGCCAACATCCTCGACCCGCACGTGTTGCGCATCCCCTTCACGCTGATGTTGTCCTTGATGGCTATGGGCAGGCCAGCGAGCGATCCCGCGTCTTCCCCCCTGGCGATCTTTCTGTCCACCTCCTCCGCCGCCTCCACCGCGCGCTCGGCGACCGTTATGAAGGCGCGTATGAGGGGTTCCTTCCTCTCGATGGTTTCCATCGCCCTGGCTGCCAGTTCGGCGGCCGTCGCATTCCCGTTCTTTACGTCCATGACGGCGCTTAGTGTCCTCAAGCGGTTTCACTGTTCACTAGAAGGCTTTTGGAGACTTGACGTAACCCCTCTCCTTCTCCGCCGCGTTCGCCGTGGCCTCATCCTGGCTCAGGCATGGCCCTGGCCGGTCTTCCCTCAACCTGTTCACGGCGCCCGTCACGCTGTAAGTCGGCTCGACGCCCTCGGTATCGACCTCCTTGATCTGCTCGAAGTAGCTCAATATGCGGCCCAGCTCCGAAGCGAGCCGAACCTCCTCGCTGCTTTGCAGCTTGATCTTCGCGAGGGACGCGTATTTCCTGAGCTCGCTGACCGTGAACCTCTTGCCTGCCGAACCTTCCGCCATGTTTGAAGCCCCGCCGCCGAGGATATTTTTATCTTTAAGTCTGACGGCGGTGGGAGGCATGAAGCTGCTGGTCCTGTACGACTCGAGGTCCGGGAACACCGAGGAGATGGCCAAGGCCGTGGCCCGCGGAGCGAAAAAGGTGGAAGGGAGCGAGGTAGAAGTTAAGAAGGTCGACGGCTTCGACGCCAAGAGCCTGGAGGGTTACGACGCGATAATAGCGGGGTCGCCCACGTACTACGGGGAGATGTCGGGAAAGCTGAAGGCCGTCTTTGACGATTCGGTCGAGATACACGGGCGGTTGGAAGGAAAGGTCGGCGCCGCGTTCACGTCAGCCGGAGGCACCGCTACCGGCGCCGAGACGGCCATACTTTCCATCTTGCAAGCCATGCTCGTGCACGGCATGGTTGTGCAGGGGAACAGCTCGGACAAGCACTACGGGGTTGCAAGCGTCGGCAAGCCGGACGAGAAGACGAAGAAGCTGTGCGAGGAACTCGGCGAAAGGACTGCCAAACTCGCTTGCAGGCTGCTTGGGCGGTGAGCTGCGCCCAATCCATAAGCTTGGCGCACGCCCAAGCACGAAGGTTCCGGAGATCGGTTAGCCTCCGCCGAAGCCTTTAGCCCTCGATGCCCATCAGGCTCACCTCTCCGTCGCTCGACAGGCAGGCGACCTTCCCCTTGATCGGAAGGCCGCAATACCCCGTCGAGGAGAAGATGCTGAGGAGCTTTCCGCCGAAGAAACGCTTGAATCCCTCGAGGAAAACCTCGTGAGAACGGAGGAGCATCCTCAACCCGTTCGCGTCCATGAACTTGGCCAGGGCGCCTTGTCCGTAGTAGCAAAAGCCACCCCTTTGGTCGTTGAACGCGAAGCCGTCCACCTCCTCGGAAGGATCGTTCCACAGGAGCTGCAGGACCAGGTCGCTGGTCGGCTCCAGCTCCCCCCTTGGAAGGCCGTCTATCTGACCGATACTATCGAGGCCCTCCGCTATCCCCCCGTGCACCGCGAAGATGCCGTCCCAAGTCACGGCGGCGAGGGGCAGGTAAGAGAAAGCGCGGTTGTAAAGCACGAAGAAACCTTCCGGAAGCTTTTCGGCCACCGCCTGCCGGAACCCGTACCTGGAGTTCGTGGAGAAGGTCTCGTGGTTTCCCCGCAAGAGTAAAACCCGTTCGGGCTTGGCGAGCCTGAGGCTTAGGACGAAGTTTGCGTTTTCGAGCTGCTCCTCCCCGCGGTCCACGTAGTCTCCCAAGAACACGATCCTGTCGAAGCCTCCGCTCGAGAAGGCGCGGAAAGCTTCCTTCGTGGCCGAGAAGTTGCCGTGCGTGTCTCCCACGAACAGGGTTTTTCCCCGGCCTATGCGAAGCAGGTTGCGTTCATCGCGGAAAGCCTCCAGGGATTCTTGCAGGAGGTTCGTCACCTCTTCCTCGCCGAATTCCCTCACCTTGTCCGGGTCTTCCCACACCGAGGAAACGTCCGCGCGCACGGGCACCGAAAGATCTGAAGGGAATTAAAGGCTTGGTACCGGCCTTGCCGGCGGCAGCTCCGGGAAGGCGGAATGCGCGGCGGCGAAAGCTCGGACGGAGGTCTGGATGGAATGGAAGGGCGAAACGTGGGAAAAAAAAGGCTCTGGGGAGAAGCTTTGGTGCTACTTGGCCAAGAATCGCCAAACGGCTTTGTTCTTGTCCGCCAACACGTTGCTGCTTATCCCGTACCCCCTGCTCACGCTGATCAGGTAGGTTATGTCCCCCTCGCTGAAGGCGGCAGAATTTACGTCCAGGTTGACGTTGTTTTTCGACAAGACCCAATCCTTTCCCTGCAAGCGGACGTAGTTGTCGATCGCTTTCTGGATCCTGTCCAGGACGTCTTCAGGCATGCTTATCCTCCGCCGCCGGCTCCGCTTTGGTTCTGATATTATTTTTCCCCCGCGTTACTTGGAATCGGCTGTAATGCCTTGCCGAGGCGCCCTGCGAAGACTATTAACCTTTCTTCCAAGCAACGCGCGCGCGACGCTTTCGGCATCAAAAGAACTAAATCGCCAGCTCCGGAGCCGGTGCGAGGAAAAGTGTCGTCCGTAGAAGAGGAATACAAGTCTAGGACGAAGAGATCCGCGGAGCTCTTTGAAAGGGCGAGGAACGCCATGCCCGGGGGCGTGAACCACAACATAAGGGCGTTCAAGCCGTACCCTTTCTGCGTTGTGTCGGCGGACGGAAACGTGCTCATCGACGCGGATGGGAACAGGTACGTTGACTATTGGAACGGCCACGGCGCGCTGATCCTGGGGCACAACTACCCCCCGGTCGTGAAGGCCGTTAAGGAGCAGGTCGAGAGATCCTCCCATTACGGGACGTTCAACGAGTGCGAGATCCTTCTGGCGGAGCAGATCGGGAGGATGCTCCCGTCCGCGGAGATGGTTAGGTTCACGAACAGCGGGACCGAGGCGGCGATGTACGCCCTGCGGCTCGCCAGGGCTTACACGGGCAGGGCGAAGGTGGGGAAATTCGAAGGCGGCTGGCACGGAGGTTTCAATGACGTCCACGTCGGAACCAAGCCTCCATTCGAAAGGCTCCCTTCGGCGGGTTTGCCGAAGTCGGAGCTGAGGAACACGGTCCTGCTCCCTTACAACGACCTGAACGGGGTCAAGAGGAGGGTAAGGGGCGAAAGGCTCGCGTGCATCCTCGTCGAGCCGATGCTCGGGCAAGGTTGCGTCCCGGCCGAGAGGGGGTTCCTGGAAGGCTTGAAGGAGCTTTGCGAAAGGTCGGGTTCGCTCTTGATCTTCGACGAGGTCATAACGGGATTCAGGCTCTCGAAGGGAGGGGCCCAGGAGTACCTCAAGGTAAAGCCTGACCTCACGGTGCTTGGGAAGATAATCGGCGGAGGGCACCCGATCGGGGCCATCGCGGGGCCGAGGGAGGTGATGCAGAGGATGGACCCGTGGAAGTACCAGCCGCACCAGCTCGCTTACCAGGGCGGCACGTTCTGCGGCAACCCCGTCACGATGAGGGCGGGGTTGGAAACGCTCAAGGTTCTGGAGGACAAGGCGGTCTACGACCACATCAACGGCTTGGGAGCGAGGGCGAGGAGGGGCATCTCGGAAGCTTTCGAAGGGAAGGGCGTCACGGTTACGGGCCTCGGGTCCACCTTCTACGTGCACTTCAAGGCCGGGGAGGTAAGGAACGCCAAGGACGTGTTCAAGGGCGACATGGACGCTCTCTGGCGATACGGGCTTTTCCTGATCAACCGCGGGATCTTCGGCCTCCCGACGCACTTCAACAACATATCGTACGTGCACACCCAGGAAGACATCACGAAGCTGATAGAGGTGACGCGGCTTTTCGCCGAGACCGTGAAAACGCGGTAGGCGTTAAAGAGGGCTGGGGAGGAAAGGAGGACGAGGCGCGCTGGGGGGAGGGCGAGGTGCGCGATCGGAGGCATATGCCACGAGACCAACACGTTCTCGACGCTTCGCACGGGGATTGGCGACTTTAGCGTTCTGCGCGGAGATCAAATATTAGGCAAATTCTGGAGTTCGTTTGGGCGCGTCGACTGGGCCCCCACGCTCCTCGCCGAGGCATTCCCGCACGGCCTCGTGGAAAGGGGCGCCTACCTGGCGCTCAGGGACGAGTTTCTCGATAGGCTCAGTTCATCCCTGCCGGTCGATGGCGTGCTGCTAAATTTGCATGGCGCGATGGAGGTCGAAGGCATCGGTGACGGGGAGGGCGATCTGACCAAAGCGGTCAGGGAAGTTGTTGGCGGCGAGGTCCCGATCGTTGCCACCTTGGACCTGCACGGAAACGTGTCGCATGAGCTCGCGAGGAACGTCAACGTGCTGACGGCGCTTCGCACGGCACCCCACAGGGACGGGGAACGGACGACGGAGAGGGCTGTTGGGCATCTCGTGAAATGCGTCGAGGAAGGGATCAGGCCTTCGAACACCTTGGTGAAGCTGCCCCTCATCTTGCCGGGCGAGTTCGCGGTGACGGACGTCGAGCCGGCCAGATCGCTTTACGGAAGGCTGGCTGATTTGGAGAAGGAAAAAGGGATCATTGACGCATCGATCATGATAGGATGCGCTTGGGCCGACACGAGCAGAACCTCCGTCAGCGTGATCGTATGCGGAGAGGGCGAAGAGCACGGTTCGCGCGCGCGAGAGCTCGCGGAGGGCTTGGCGCGCGAGATCTGGAAAAGGCGTTCGGAGTTCGCTCCCGAGGTCGAAACCCTCAAGGTCGACGAGGCTATCGAAAAGGCAATGAAGGCCAAGGAGCGGCCGGTCTTCATATCGGATTCGGGAGATAACGTCACGGCGGGGGGAGCGGGGGACGTGCCGATAGTGCTCGAAAGGTTGCTCAGCTTGGGCGCGACCGAATCCGTCGTTGCCGGCATAATCGATCCTGAAGCCGTATCGACCTGCGCAAAAGCCAGGAAAGGATCGAGGGTGCGCTTGCGGATCGGAGGCAAGCTTGACAGGGTGAACGGATACCCCATTGACGTGACTGGAGTAGTTAAGCACTCCGATCCAAGGATCGCCGTCATAGAGGTTGATGGAGTGGAGGTTGTATTGCTCTCAAGCCGTTGGCAATTCGCGAGCGCGAAAGGTTTCCAAGAAGTTGGAATAAATCCTCTCGACAGGAAGATTATCGTTGTGAAGCTCGGATACCTCTTCCCAGAAATCCGCGACATCGCGAGGAGGTCGATCATGGCCCTGAGCCCGGGATTCACTTCGCTCGATATCGGGAGGCTGCCCTACGAGCGCGTCATGCGCCCAATATTCCCTCTCGACAAGGATTTCGAGTTCAACTAAGGCGGCCGCCGGACGGCCACGAAAAGCTAGCCGCGGAAGAACCCCTCAGACACGCCCGGCTTCAACGGCGAGTATGACGCTCGGCCCGGCCCCTGGAATTGCGCGCTCTTTTAACGGAAGAGGCTATTTATTGGCACGGCATCTCCCTTGCAGGTTCCCGGCGAACGCAACGATCGGAAGATCGCGCACGGTCACGAGTCCTGGCTTCGAAGCCAGGACGCGCGGAATCGAGTTCGCCACTATGGCGACGGTCGCGGAATCCCCGTGAATCCCACCCCTGATCACCGCGTCGACGGGAGGCTCTCCGTCTATCAGAACTGAATCGTGGGGGTCTTTGGCGCCGACGTACATCTGAAGCTCCAGCGTCAGCACCTCCTCCCCAGCCTTAGTCCCCTTGGCGACCTGCTTGATGCCCGCCACCATCCCTTTTTCGACCGCCAGGAACTGGGTCTCGACCTTCTCCTCCGCGACTACCGGCTCGATGGTCTCAGACAAGTTTTCGAGCTTCCAGCCCAGGCCGTCCGCGACCATCCTGGCCGATTCGAGCAAACCCACGTGCCCGAGCTCCTTGGCCCTGACCTTGCTGTAAAACTCCTCGACCGAGAGGCCCGCCCCCACCTTCCTCTGCAACGGGAGCCTCCTTTTGGATGCGTCGACGATCCGCTTGGCCTCGATCTTCCTGACCTGCTTGCAGACCGATGTCAAGAAGAGCGGGAGGGCGTCCATGACGAATCCCGGGTTCACGCCGACTCCCAAGACCGCTACCCCTTTCCTCCTTGCCAGGCGGTCTATCTCCCGGGCGAGTCTCGGATTCCTGGCGGACGGGTAGACGAGTTCTTCGCAGGTCGAGACCACGCTGCAGCCGGCATTTATGGCGGCGAAAAGCTGCCGGCGAACTGAAACGAGCCTGGAGCCCGTCGCGTGCAGGACGAGCTGGGCCTTGGAACGTTTTATGACGGACGGGTCGCTGGAAACGGGCAGGTTCAGCTTCCTCCCGAGTCCCAAAACCTCGCCAACGTCCCGCCCGACCTTTTGGGGATCGATGTCCAAGGCGCCTACGATCTTGTACCCAGGCAAGCTAATTACGTGGCGCGCGATCCCGCAACCGATCGGGCCGAGCCCGTACTGGACGAATTTCACGGTTGCCATGCGGGCAACGCGCCTCTTCGATCGTTTAAGCCTTGGGGCAGTGCGAAGGACGGGCGGAAGCTATTTTCTCAGCACCTTTTTCCTGTAAGCCTCGCTCCTCAAGCCCTCGATCCTCTTCACGTCCTCGTCCGAAAGCGCCCTGGCCTTGCCCGGAATTTTGCTCCAGAGGGCGATCTTGGCGCTCTCCTCCATGAGCTCCGTCCTGTAGAAAGCTTCCTTGACGCTCGACCCGAGCGCCACGGTCCCGTGGTTCTGCAGCAAGACGCAGTTGCTCCTCTTCGCGCACCTCCCGACCTTCTCCGCCAGCTCGCGAGTCGTCGGCGCCACGTAGGGCACGAATGAAACCTTTCCCAGGTAGACGACGTGGTCGGGATACATTGGGCGGTCGAGGTTTTGGCCGGACGCGCCGAGCGCGATGCTCGCTGCCGGGTGGGCGTGGAAAACCGCGTTCACGTCCTCCCTGTTCCTGTAGCAGGCCGCGTGGAGGGCCAGTTCTGAGGAGGGCTTCAGCCTTCCCCCCACCTTTTTCATCGTGTAGATGTCGACGGCTACGAAATCCTCCGGCCCGAGTTCCGCGAACGAAAGGCCGCTCGGCTTCAGGTGCATCACCCTGCTTCCCGGGAGCCTCGCGCTGGTGTTCCCGCCAGGGCCGGCGGTCAGCCTCATCTCGTAAACCAGCCTAGAGAACTTGGCAAGGTCCGCCAGCAGCTTCCCCAATTCGACGGGCTTTTCCAAACGCTTTTCACGCGGGCCTTTGCCGTCAGGCGCGCTCCATCCAGTACTTCGAGCTTTCCTTGAGGTCCTCCAGGACCTTGCCCTCCCTCTCCTCCGAAGCGTGTATGACCTCCATCACGAGCGTCACTTCCTTCGCCCCCGAAGAATCGATGGCTTCCAGCAGTTTGCCTGCTTCTATGATGCCCTTGCGGTTGAATTCCTCGGTGAAAGGCCAGTGCCTGTCGCCCTTGCCGTCCGTCTGCTGGACGTGGACGACCGGGGATTCCGGTGCCAGCTCCCTTAGCCAGGCGTAGGGGTCGAGGTCCTTTCCTTTCGCGTCCCAGGCGCATTGGTGGCCGACGTCGATGCAGAGCTTTATGGGGAGCTTCGAGCGCTCGTTGGCTTCCGCGAGGAGCTCCTTCGCCCTATCCATCGTGCAAGGTTGCTCCCTCGAGAGGGGCATCGGTTCCCAAAGGAGGAACTCCTGCCCCTGCGCTCGGGCGATCGAAGCGAGGTACTGGAGGCTTTCGATCAGGAAAGACTCCAAGTAGCTCCTTCTCCTCCCGTCCCCGAAGTCCTTGACGCTCATGGACGCGACGTGCCCCCCGGTGCCCCTGGCCTTCAGCTTGGATGCCGCGAGGACCGCTTGCTCGTACCACCTCAAGGCTTCGAGGCGCATCCCGAGGTCGGGGTGCGCCAGGAGGTTCATGCTGTAGCCTATGAGGCCCGTGAAGGTGGTGTCGATCTTCAACCCGTTGGCCCTGCAGGCCTCGAGGGTCTCGCCCGATAGGAGGGAAAGCGTCGGCTCTCGCGTAGCCGGGTCGAGGAGGTCGTACGAGAACTGGACGATTTCGAGCCCCAAATCCTTTCCGACGATCCTCGCCCACTCTTCCGGTTCGGGCCACCTTTTCACGGCGAAGCAGTTGTTGATGCCGACCTTGATTGCCGCCATGAAAAACTACCCGTACCCTTTGAGGAACAACCTTCTCGTGACCTCTATCGTGTTGTGAACGTCGCCATCCGCTACGGAGGCGTCGATCTCCTTGTAGTGCTCCTCGACCCTCTTCTTCACGTAATCGATGAACCTGAGGCTCTGGTCGACCGCCCTTACGGCGTCCTCCCTGTACGGGAAGATGTCCAGGTCGTGCCAGCCATCGTAACCGACCTTCTTCAGCTGGTAGAAAAGTTCCACGTACTTCCAGAAGTTTATGGAGCCGGCGATCATGTCGTCGTCCCAGTAGCCGTAAGCGTCGTTGAAGTGCATCGTGAAAGGGACGCGCCTCCTGCTGACGATCGCGACCGACTCGGCCATGTTCTCGTCCGACATGAAGGCGTGGCCGACGTCTATGACGACGCCAAGGTTCTTGGCCTTCAACTCGTCCACGATGCAGAGGGCCTTGCCCACGTTGGCGTTTATCAGGTGGGTCCTGGGCTCCTTCTGCTTGTACTCCATGTACACCGTCAAGCCTTTGGCGTAGTCGGCGACCTCGCCCATCCCGCTTACGAGCCAATCCCACGCCTTGCCGTAGTCGTTGAAGAGGTAGTCGTGGCCGTCCTGGCCGAGCCAGACGGTGCAAGCCTTCACGCCCATCTCCCTCGCGATGTCTATCGCGGCCTTGGTCGTTTTCTCCGCCTCTTTCCTAAGCGCCGGGTTGCGGGAAGTGAACGACCCGTTCTGCCATTTCGGATCGGAGAAGAAGTTGAGGCAGATGGTCGGAACCTCGAACTCGAACCTCTCCAAAAGCTGCTGGACCTCGCCCACCTGGTCCTCCTTGAAGTCGGACGGGTAGTGTATCTCGACCCCCTTGACGAGTTCGACCTGAGCCGCCAAACGGAACTGCCGCTCCAGGGAAAGCTGGGGCTTGTAACCTCCGGGAACGAACCTATCCGCGACTCCGCCGAAAGCCCAAAGACCTGTTCCATACTTCAAGTCCAAAGCACCCTGCAGCTTTGAACGATATTGGACCTTATAAGTTTAAGAGCGCGCGGAATGGCGGACCGAATCGAGATAACGATATAGAGCGAAGGAGGCCGAGGAAGCGCGATGAAAGGGCGCGACCTCCTGAGGAACTTGGAGTTATTTTTGCTGGACGTGGACGGGGTGGTCGTCAAGGGCAGGACGCCGATACCGGGAGCGGCGCGGGCCGTAGAGGCGATCAGGAGAAGCGGAGGCAAGGTGTTGTTCGTCACGAACAACGCTTCGAGGAGCAGGGAGTCGCTTTCACGAGAGTTGAACGAGATCGGCATACCGGCGGAACCGGAAGACACGCTGACGACCGCCCACCTCGCGGCCAGCTACCTAGCGGCCAAAAAGGCGAGGACGGTTTACGCGGTCGGGGAGGAGGGGTTGAGGAAGGAGTTGACTTGCGCGGGGCTCGCCATCGTCGACGGGAGCGCCAAAAGGTGCGACGCCGTCGTCGTTGGAATAGACAGGGGGTTCACGTACGCGAAGATGGCGGAGGCGAACAGGTTCATCAGGCTGGGGGCCGAGTTCGTGGCAACAAACACCGACGCCACGTTGCCAACCGAGGACGGGGAGGTCCCGGGTGCTGGAGCCATAGTCTCTAGCATAGCGACTTGCACCGGCAGGAGGCCCAAGGTTATAGGGAAGCCGAGCCCGGCGCTGGTCAAGGAAGCGATCCGTGCAACCAAATGCGCGATTCGCCGCACGGCCGTCGTGGGGGACAGGCCCGAAACCGACATGGCGATGGCGAGGAGGGCCGGTTGCGTCGGCATACTGCTCCTCACGGGAGTTTCAAAGGGCGCGAGGCGCGAAGGTTACCCGCCGGGGCAAAGGCCGAACTTGATATTCCCTTCGTTGCGGGCTTTGGCGGGGGCGTACGAAGAAGCAAAGCGCGGAAGGGGGCTTGCGTGGACCCAATAATCGAGAAAGTAAGTCGAATACGACTATCATCCAAAAGCCGACCGTTTTCAGCGTTTGGCTGAGCAGGAAGTACCTGAGCGAAACCCTCGCTGCGGCCTTCAAAGGCGCTAAGGGAGGCTCGGAGGTGGAGCGCAACGAAGCTATGCCGTACAGGTCCACTTGGCTTCTTGTCGTCTTCGGGTTCGTTGGGACGATAATCGTCTTCATGGTGGCCGGGGTGAGCATCTGGCCTGCCTTCCTGATGCCCGTAACGTATTTTCTGTACTTTTATGCCAACTCCAGGCTCTACGGCCTTAGCGGAGGGTACATGAGGGGGATGGAGCACGCGAACGCCGTGCACAGGCTCCTGGTTTGGCCGACGAACCCTCCTGAATACACCAGGGAGTTCATGATTGTAGCGCCTTTCACGAGGAATACGGTTTGCTCCTCCGAGCGGGACGGTGGCCTGGTGCACGCTTGTATACCTCATACTCGGGGCTGTCGGGATGGTCATGTTTTTCTACCCATCTTGATCCGAAATCCGGGCGGGATAGTATCAAAATATCAAACGCTATCCATCTCTTCGGGGCTAAGTCGTAACTCAAATGCGCCGGGGATTAAGGTATATAGAAAAATTTTATAAATATCAAATATTGATTTGTCTTTACGGTGGGAACGATTGGCAAGATCTGAAGCAGAGATAGTCGAAAGACCTCCGATATTGCTCATAATTCTTGTGCCTGCTCTTATTGGCTTCTTCGGGCCGATATGGCAGTTACTAATATCGAGCTTCCCGTACTGGATCGTGGGCTCACTTGGAGAATCGATTTGCAACATAGGAATGTCGACGGCGCCATTCCTATCCTTGCTGCTGTGTGCCCCAATTTACAGAAGCAAATCCATCAGAGATAGGTTTGGCATCAAGACGATGGCATACCTGTACGTCAGTTCCTTGGTGGCGTCCTACTTCATCAACTTTCCATGGGCACTGGGGCAGCGTTACCTCTACGCTAGCAGGTACGTCGAGATGCCTCTCGCCGACATCATACCCAGCTTCATGTGCCCCCCTGCCGACGTCTGCCAACGGATAGTCTCAGGAGGCCCGATAGATTGGTCGGCTTGGTCTTTGCCCATAGCGTGGTTCTGGGTGGAAAACGTGACTATGGGGCTCTTCCTCCTGTCGGTGGCCACCCTATTCCGGAGGCTTTGGATAGACGTCGAGAACGTGCCTTTCCCGCAGACTCTGGTCGCCTTCGAGTTTGCGCGAAACAACGCGCTTGACAGGGGATGGGGCAAGATGTTCCTGCTTGGCATAATCGTTGGCCTGGCGTTCGAGATTCCGGTAGTGCTTACCGGCCTGTTTCCTTGGTTCCCAGACATATACGGCGTCAGGATCAACACCTGCCCGCACGTCACCCGTTACTTCGTTTCTGGCGACATACTCGCGACCATACCCGGGATGATGAGCGCCAATTACAATCCTCCGGTATTGGCCATGGCTTATTTGGCTCCGCTGCACGTCCTATTCAGCACCTGGTTCTTCGCCATCGTTTACATGGTCGCCGTGCAGATAGCCTACACCTTCGGGTACTATACTGGCATAACCGAGAAGGGAACGTGCGGGAGAATGTGGTGTCCCCCGACCCCCAACTCCGATCCGCCTTTGAAGTTCATGGCGATAGCTACCGGAGCCCTTTTGATGATGGGCATAATGCATCTGGTACTCAACAGGAAGTACGTTGTCGAGACTTTCAGAGCGGCGCAAAGGGGCATGGGCGATTACAAAGACGAGGCTATAAGCTACAGGACATGCTACGCGATGATGGCGATAACTCTCGTAGCAGTCATAGCTTTCTGGATGGCTTCAACGCTGACATTCGTGGAAGCTGTGTTGATGCCCGTAACGGCTTTCGCGATCTGGTATCCCATGACGAGGATGTACGGTCTCGCAGGTGCTTACTGGAGGAGCGCGGACAAGGGCTTAATATTCTACAGGCTGCTCTACCCGCAAATGAGCCGTCCACCGACGGCCAAGGAATTCCTGATCTTCAGGACGGCCGTCCAGTCAGGTTCTGACACGCCCTCATACCCCTGGGGTGCGGCCGCCTTCTCGACGTTCGCTTCGTACAAGTTCGCCAAACTGGCGGGCGTGAGCGCGAGGAACACGTTCATAACGTTGTTGGCAGCGCTGATGATAGCTCCACTGGCGTCGCACTTGGGATTCCTGACGATCCTGCACGGAGTTGGAGGAAGGAACATAGGCATGTGGAAAAGCTGGTTTGAGAGCATTGGCGAGAGGATCTCGCAGATGCCAGATTGGTGGTCAGGCGCGCCAGCCGCGGAGCCGTGGGTGGAGTATACGCTCGCAGGCCTCGTAATCTCGGCCGCGCTGAGTTTCCTCCGCTCGAGGTTCATATGGTTCCCGCTGGAGCCGATAGGGTTCGTGCTGGGCATTACCTCTTCTTCGAGCCTGTTCGGTCTGTGGTTGCCCTTCCTAGTGGCGTGGGTGCTCAAGACGATAACGC
>JAFNJA010000059.1 GCA_017601265.1 Candidatus Brockarchaeota archaeon | reverse complement strand
TGGAACTCGTCGGCAGAAGCAGCGCGAGAACGTCATCCGACCGAATGGCTTTGGCGCACAGGAGAGCCGCTACGCAGCTGTCTACGCCTCCACTCAGTCCCAAAACGAGCCCTTTGGTTTTTGATTCCGAAACGGCATTCTTGACGAAGCTCCGGATCCGTTGCTCCATGGCTTGGGCGTCGATGTTTAGGACATCCCTTCCGAGGGGCATGTCGCGCCACCGAGCCTCTTGCGCGTTCGCATATCCTTAAGGCTTTGCCGCCATCCTTGGAATCGGTTCGAAATACTCTCCAGATCGCGCCCTTCCGGAAGAGCCACGCCATCAGCGAGGTGCGGCAGGAAATACGCTTTAATACCTTCGCGAGCCTCTCCTGGTACGAATTCGAGATGGGCGCGCAAAGGATGAACTTATTCATGTGCGGGCAGCTTGGAACGGGGTGCACCGAGATAGCCCAGATCGTATCCTCGAGGTTGGACATGACCGTTTTTAACACGGAGAAGCTGCTCCACCATTTGGCCGCCGATTTGGAGCTTTCCTTCACGCAGCTTGCGACCAAGGCTACTTCCGGCGAAGTGGAGCTTGATGAATCGCTGTCGAGCCTCGTTTCAAGCTTCATAAGGGACAAGCACGTTGAAAGGCTCATCGTGGAAGGGCGCACGGCGTTCATGGTTCTGCTGGAGCCCGCTACCCTCAAGGTCCTCCTGGTGGCGCCGGAGTACGTCAGGGCCTACCACATAGCGCAAAGGAGGGACATCGACTACGAAAAGGCGCGGGAAGCGACGAGGATCAGCGACGAAGACAGGGCCCAGCTCGTTAGGCGCCTTTGGAAAGTTGACTGGCTCGATCCGAGCCTTTACGACTTGGTGATAAACACTGGTGCTTGGAGCTACGACCAAGCGGCCGGAATTATAGAAACGGCGTTGAGGAACAGGAGCGGCGCCAAGGAGGTTTGATCGGAGATGCCCAAGGAGGTCCAGCTCGTCGTCGCGCCGCCGCACCAGGGCGACGTTTCCTGCATAAGGCTCGATAGCGTGGCGATGGAAATATTGCAGGTGAAGGAAGGGGAAAAAGTTTTGGTTACCGCGATACCGCGCTTCGGGCTGCCGCCCGGGAGGCAGACGAGGGTCAGGGTAGTGAAAGCCAAGGCGGTGGACGAAGGGAAGGGCGTGGTAAGGCTATCGTCGGACATCCAAGATTTCAGCGTCGGGGAAAGGGTAGTAGTGCTGAAAGAGAGCTAGCGCCACCTCTTTAGCACGAAAGAGGTCAGCGTCCTGTCGACGCCGTCGATCGCCCTTATCCGGTCGACGTAGTGGTCGGCCAGGGAGATCGAGCCCGTCTTGATGTTGACCAAGAGGTCGAACTCTCCGGTAATCTCCGCTATGCTCCCGGCCTCGCGGATCTCCTTTCTTATGCTTCTCGCGACTTTGGCCGTGTGGTCCGGCTTGACGTCCACGAATACGACGACCTCGGTGGACCTCGGGGTCTTCCTTCTCCTCGCTAGGTCGACTTCCCTGACGTTCAGCACCTTTGAAGCGATCTCCTCGAATTCGCTTTCGGATATGTCGTACCTCGAGTCGTACGCTCGCTTCCTTATCTCTTCAGTCAACCTCGTCAGCACGTCTTCGCGTATTTCCGTTATCCCGTATTCCTTCAACTTGATCAAAACGTTGCTCTTGCCGGACAGGCCTGACAGGATCACGTTCCTAGACCTGCCTACGATCTCGGGAGAATACGGTTCGTAAGCCGAAGGATTCTCGAGTATCTTCCTCGCATGGACCCCAGCCTTGTGGGAGAACGCGTTTTCCCCCACGACGGGATCGTGCGGGTTTGGTCTGATTCCAGAGAATTTGGCAACCGTTTCGCAGACGTCCCTCAAGGCCTCGGTCTTGATGTCCAGACCCATCTTTCTGAAGGCCGTTGCCAAGTCCTCGGTCCTGGTTATGCCGCACCTTTCGCCTAGTCCAAGGACGGAAACGTTGAACTTCCTAACTCCGGCTTGGTAGGCTGAAAGGCAGTTTGCGAGGGCCAGACCCAAGTCGTTGTGGCAGTGGGCCAATATCTGGACGCCCGACCCTTTTCGGACCGCCTCTATGAGGCGCCCGTACTCGTCCGGAAACGCTGATCCTACCGTGTCGGCTATGCAGAGTGCCTCGACGCCCGCCGCCTCTACCCTCTTCGCCGCCTCCCTCAGGAGGGACGCGTCGGCCCTGGTGGCGTCCTCGAGGGTGTATTTCCTGACCCTGACGCCGACTTCCGCGGCGTACCTCAAATCTTCCTCTATCTTCTTGAGCGCTGCTTCCCTCGTGAGGTTCATCGTCGCAAGGTGGATGTCTGACACGCCCAGATACATCGCTATTGGAGCTCCGCAATGCCTTGAGACTTCGATGTCGGATGCCAACGACCTGTGGTGCAGGACAACCCGATCTGGGCCGAATTCTTTGGCCAATTCGCGAGCCTCCATAGAAGTGTAACCTTCGTAGCAGTGGATCTCCAAGGTCTGCGCCAGGCCGCTTTCGAACAAAGCCGATCCGATCTCCTTCTTTTCCTCCAAGCTGAAGTGGACTCCCTGTTGCTGCTCCCCTTCTCTCAGGGTCGAATCCCAGAATTCGATTCCGCTGGCCAATCTTGGTTCGAGGCGGAAACCGGTTACGAAGCGAATTTAAACGCTTCTGGTCACGGAGGCGCCTATTGGGACAGCCTGCGTAGCGCCTGCCGGATCTGTTCCATCCTCCTCCTGATCTCGGCCTCCTCGTGAAGCCTTCCCGACTTGTGCAACTCGTAGGCCTTCGTGCCCAGCTCGGCGAGCTTTTGCTCCAGGAACTTCTTCTCGAAGTCCTTCGGCACCCTGGTCGTGAGCTCGAACCGCTGCTCAGGCGTCAGCTCTTCCCCTATCTCTTCGAGAATGTCGTCTGAACTCATCGCGTTAACCAGGGATTGTCAGCTGCAACGTTTCTCTGCTATTTGAGTTCTTCGCTGCCCTCGCGGAGGGGCTTTTCAAGTAGCTTTATTTCGCCCCCCGGACCGTCGGGGCGGGGCGAATCGCCCGGTGGGCCGGTTAGAGTCGTACCTCAAGGCGGAAGGGATATGGCACAGGTTCATCGACAAGGAGGAGACCGTGCACACGAAGGACGCTTCCCAGGTCACCGGTATAGAGCTGCGAAGGATAACTAAGAACCTTGCCTGCCGGACTTCGGACGGGGAGTGCGTTTTGCTTATCATACCGGGGGACAGGAGGGTCGACCTGAAAGCCGCGGCTGACGCTTTGCGAGTGAAAAACGTTTCGCTTTTGTCTCCAAGAGAAAGCGAAAGCGTCACCGGATACCCTCCGGGAGGTACCCCGTCAATCGGTCACGATTCCAAGATGAGGGCAGTCTTGGACAGGCGCCTCCTCGGGTTCGAGACCGTCTTTTGCGGGGGAGGAAGGAGGGACAAGCTCCTTGAATTGAGGACGAAAGACGTCTTGGAAAAGTCAGGAGCCGTCGTTGCCGACATCTGTTCGGAAACCGGACCCTCCTCCGGCTTGAGTTGAAGGCCCGGGATCACTGCCTCCTCGTCAGTTTCGACGCTGCTTCTTTGTCGACTATCACGGTAACGTCCCTGTGCCTTTGGAGCAGCGAAGCTGGGACCTCTTCGGTCGGCATGCCCTCCACGGTCTTGGCGATGGCGTCGGCTTTGTTCTTCCCGCTTGCCAAAAGGACGATCTTCTTCGCCTCCATTATGGTGCCTATGCCCATCGAAATCGCTTTGCGCGGAACTTCTTTCTCGTCCTTGAAGAACCTGGCGTTGTCCCTTATGGTTTGCTCGGACAAGTCGACGACCCTCGTCCTGGAATCGGCCTTGGAACCCGGCTCGTTGAAAGCTATGTGGCCATTGGAACCTATTCCCAGTATCTGGAGGTCTATGCCGCCGGCCTCTTTTATCATCCTTTCGTACTCAACGCAAAAGGCATTCGGGTCTTTTGCTTTCCCGTCCGGAATGTGCACGTTCCTCCTGTCCACGTTCACGTAATTGAAGAAGTTGTGGAACATGAAGTAGTGGTAACTCTGCTCATTGTCCGGGTCGAGCCCCAAGTATTCGTCGAGGTTGAATGTCTTGACGCCGGAAAAGTCTAGCTTTTCCTCCTTGTGCATCCTGATCAGTTCGCCATATAGCCCCAGAGGCGTTCCACCTGTCGCCAGTCCGAGCACTAGTTTCTTGTTCTTCCTTATCTCGTCCGCGACGATAGAAGCCGCCTTTCTGCTCATTTCTTTGTAGTCTTCGACTACGATCAGTTTCAACGTTTCCACCACTGCTTGACCGAAAGGCTCCCTGCGCACGGTAGATAAGCTTTAAGGGAGGGGTTGCTTAGTAACATCGTCCGGAGTTTTTCTTGTCGAGGCGCGAACTTCGTAGAGGAACATTAATGCCAGAAGGATGAGTACGACCGCTTTGCCCGCAACGTCTTGAACCGCGAGGAACACGAGGCCCACTAGTGGGATCTTGATTCCCGTCCACCTGCCAACCACGAGGCCTCCCGATACCGTGTACGGGTCTTCCGAAAGGTTGTGGTCGCCTTTCGTGCGAAGGTAGGTCTCGTTGCCCGAGACCCATTTCGCGACGACCCTGTGGACTATGAGGTCCGGCTCTTCGACGGTCTTGAACAGCCACCAATTCCATTCGTAGTGGATCTGGTACGGGTGCTTGAACACTATCACGTCGCCATCTTGGAACCCCGGGGCGCTTGCCTTCAGCGCCGACGGGTCGACGCCTTCGATTACCAAGACATCTCCGGCGGTCAGAGTGGGCGTCATGCTCGTTATGTACCATGGAGACATGTCGATCGCGACGATGACGAGGGGGTGGTCCGTCCTCAGCAGCGCGCTCATCGAGAACCAAAAAGCTTGCCACACCAGCGCGACGGAGAGGACGACCAAGGCGAATTCCAAGATGGTTCTGTATGGCTCGGCGAACTTCTTCAGGAACCTCATTAAGGCTATGTCCCCGCTGGTGGCTGTTCAGGTTCCGGAGTTTCGGAAGCGATCTTCCTGAGCTTCACGAGGGACACGGCCAGGACGATGGCGCCACCAAAAACCGCGACTGGAGGTACCAGGCCCTTGAAGAAGCTGAACCGCAGCTCCGGGGTAACGACGTCGTACGTCCACGTTTCGTTCAGGTTGAACCTGACCATTGCGTTTTGGGCCAGTTCTCTGGACACGAAGACGTAAAAGTATAAGCCGTCGTCCGATACGGGAACGGAAAAACTTTCCGTCTGCCCAGCTGCGACATCGCGCCTCAAAAGCGGTTCGACAACCGCCGACGAGTTCCTCAGGAATTCCTGGAAGCCGTCGTTGCCGAGTATGGCGAAGGTTACGGAGGCATTTGAAAAAGCGTCACCTACCAGTTGGTAATTCCTCTTGCTTGCCGGCTGCAAGAAATCGCCTTCGATCGAAGGGAGAACTTTGGCCGAATTTGGCGGCAGGAAGATCACGCTGTTGTTAAGGTAACCGCCCCATAGGGTGTTGGATTTCTCAACCTGGGTGGTGCTCAGGCTTATCTCGTAAGGATAGTAGTCTATGATCGATGGAACGAAGATTATGATTGGAACCGCGGCCAAGATCGCGGATATTAGGTACTTTCTAGCCGCTTCCAACCAGGCCATCCTCCAACTTTTTCCCGTCCGTCAACGGCAGCACCTTTTCCGCCTCCCTCCTCAAGAACAGTACTCTGGAGGCGTCGCACGTGGGGAATTGCGCAAGAAGCTTGTCCCTAATTTCGCGCAGGAACGGTATTTCCGGAACCTTTTCCAAGACTATTTTCACTTTGAAAACATCTCCTTTTTTGACCTTTTTCTTCAGGTATTTCCTGAATGCCTTGGCTTCTTCGTCGCTTGCGTAATAAACGGTCGCTTCCCCGAGCTTCTCGCCCTGAACTAAAACGTCGAAGCTGGAATCTTCCTTGCTTTCAGCTTCTTTTTTCGGGCCAACCAAGGTCACGACGTTCATTTGCATCTCTTTCCCGCCCCATGGAGCGCATAAAAGCCTTCCGTGCGCTTGCGGGACGTGCGCAAGGGGGTTTTTCATCACTGAAACGCGGAGGCTCTTTCCAAAAAGCCTCCAATCGATCTTGTGCTTCATGGTAATTGAAGGAAAGCGTGCCGCCGAAGGTATTTAAAGCCAGTCGGCATGCACGCGATGGACGACGTAGTTGAGTCAACCATGAAAAAAGTCGTCGTCCTTTCAGCCGGCACGGGGGGGAGGAAGCTCGTGGCTGGCTTCGCGCGCGTCGTGGAACCGAGACATCTGACGATAATCGCCAACACTGGCGACGATTTCGAACATTTGGGGCTCCACGTGAGCCCCGATGTGGACTCCATAATTTACCAACTGTCCGGACTCTTGGACGAGGCGAGGGGTTGGGGCAGGCGCGGAGACACGTTCACCTTCCTTGGGGAAGTGGGCAGGCTGGGTGGAGAAACCTGGTTCCAACTCGGGGACAAGGACCTTGCGGTGCACGTAGTTAGAACGGCGTTGCTGAAAAAGGGCCTTTCGCTGACGGAAGTGACCGCGAGGGTGGCCTCGAACTTGGGCGTAAGGAGCTTCGTTCTGCCGATGTCGGACGACGGGGTGCAGACGAAGGTGGTAACGGACAAAGGCGTGCTGTCATTCAACGAGTACCTCGTGAGGGAGAAAGGTCTGCCATCCGTAAGGAGCACCTTCTACGACGGATCGAAGAAAGCGAGGCCGGGACCGGAAGTCCTCAAGTCCATATACGACGCCGACCTTGTGGTAATAGGTCCGAGCAACCCAGTAGCGGGGATCGGTCCCATTCTCTCCATCAAGTCCATCAAGAAAGCCCTCGAGTCGTGCAGGGAAAAAGTGTCCGTGGTTTCGCCGCTCATAGGCGACAAGGCGGTTAGCGGGCCTTCAGTAAGGATGATGCAAGTTGAGGGTTTGGAGGGTTCCGTTCTAGGGGTGGCGCGGTTCTATTGCAGCGTTGCATCGAAGATCTATTTGCACACCTCGGATGCCGGACGCGTTGGCGCCATAGAAGGTCTTCGGATGCGCGCCACCGCAACCGACATTTTGATGAAGGGGCAAGAAGATTCGGCGAGGTTGGCGCTTGAAATTTTGGAAGGAGAAAAAACGGCCTTCTAGTACTTCCACCATTCGGCCTTTTCGCGGTGCCTCGACTCGAATATGACTACGGCTCCCACGTGCGAGCATTTTTTCCTTTGTTGGAACCCGAGGCAACTGCAATGCAGCATGCCGTCAGGGGTTTTGACGACCCTGTACGTCCCGTGGTCTCCCACGACCTCGTACTGTCCGATGTCCGTCCTGTATACTCTGCTTTGCTTCACGAGCTTCATCGCCTTCTCCATCATCCGGTCGATTCCCATCGCGGAGACCTTTTCAAGATAGGAAAATCGAAACCCTTTCCTTCGCGAGCAGCGACATCTTCTCCCTCGTCAAAGCGGATACCTGTTCCGGCAAGAAACGCCCCAGGTCCGTCACTATGCCGCTTATCAGGTTCGGCGGGGTAACGTCGAAGGCTGGGTTGAACAGTCTGATCTGGCCCCTTTTCGGCTTCCCCTCGCACAAGCGCGAGGGGGGCGGCCACTCGTCGAGCGCGGAGCGGGATATCTTGAGGCTCGCTTTGAGTTCTTTCGCCAAAAGCCTGTAAGGTTCCGTTATCTCATCCGAAGGCCTCTCCTCTATCGGTATCGAGTTTCCATCAGCGATCTCAGGGGAGATCGTGGTGTAGGACGTCGCGTAGTAAAAGGGGATGTTGTGGTCTCTCGCGATCCTTGCGATGTCCGAGGAACCGACTTTGTTCGCCACCGAGCCGTCGGCGGCGATCCTGTCAGCCCCGAGGAGCACCATGTCGATCCCCAACTTTTCCATCGATATCGAAATCATGTTGTCCGTCACGACTATTACCGGGACGCCTGCGCGGTTTAACTCCCAAACGGTCAACCTGTATCCTTGGCTCCTAGGCCTCGTCTCCTTGGACACTACCGTCAGGTCCAAGCCGTCGACGTACGCCTCCTCGAGTATGCCGAGGGCGTGCCCCATGAGCGTGGAAGAGAGGCTCCCCCCGTTGCAGTGGGTCATGACCACGTCCCCTCCCTTCAGCAGCTTCAGCCCTTCCTTCCTCAGGTAGTGGTTGAGCACTAGGTCTTCGGCCATTATTTGGTCAGCCCTGGCGCGGACGGATTCGACTACGTCCGACGGTCCGGCTCCGCCCTCGAACGCCTTTTTTGCGGCCGCGGCGCACTCTCCAGCAGCCCAAGAAAGCGGAGCCGCGGTAGGTCTCGCGTTTCCGATGAAGTCTGCGGCCTCCAAAAGCTTCGACATGAAATCGCTTTCCTTTGACAAGCGGCACGCCGCCAATAGCACGCAATAGGCTCCCGCGACCCCTATCGCCTGGGAACCCCTGACCGTCATCTCCTTTATCCCTTTGAGGGCTCCCTCCTTCCAATCGCGCGTCTTCCAAGTCGTCAACTCGAAAGGCAGCTTGTTTTGGTCCAGCAGCACTAGCGTCTCCTTGCCGTGGTCGTACCACAACGTGACCGGAAGCGTCGTCTTACGATGGACAGGCAATCCAAGTTCTGAATCCGCTTCGATATCCAGTTTTTTCGCGACCCTCCCAAGATCCAAGTTCATCGAGCTGCAACCTTGGCACCATATCGAGCGCGGCCGGCGCTTTTAACTGCTTTTCTCCGCCACCATAAATTGATATATCCTTTCGAGGACGCTCGAATCGAAGGACGGCTTGGCAGGATTGGGGTATAGGGTCTTCAAAGAGAACGGCTTGGAGAAATTGAGCGCAGATTACCTTCCAAGCCGCCTTCCCCATAGGGAAAAACACGAGGAGGAACTGGTCAAGTTATTGGCTCCGGCGATCCTGTCTCGGGGAACCGTCACCAAGAACGTCCTAATCGCGGGCGCAAGCGGCGCCGGCAAGACTGCTACGGCTAGGAAGGTGGCCATGAGGCTCCGCAAAATCGCTGAGGAGAACGGCGTGAAGTTGATGCACGCCCACATAAACTGCAGGTACGCGTCCTCGAATTTTGGGTTGGCCCAGATGCTCATCGGCAGGATCGTGCCGGACGCGCGCGCGAGGGGGTATGGCGCGTCCGAGTTGCTTCAAGCCGCGTACAGCTATCTAGACGGCAGATCGGAGTTCCTCCTCCTGGTCCTCGATGATTTCGACCAGTTCGTAAAAAAATGCGGTCCTGGAATTCTTTACGAGTTGATGAGGTTGCCGGACTCCTCGCCAGGCAAAAGGAACAGGGTCGCGATGCTCATTATCGGGGCGGAGGACGTATCTAAATACTTGCTTGAAAGTTGGACTAGATCGGCAGTGACGAAACTTCCCTACGACTTCAGCGCCTACGACTACAGGGAGATGAGCGACATTCTAGTAGAAAGGGCGGGCGAATCGTTCAGGGACGGGGCGATCCAATTCGAAGTCGTGCTCTTGATCTCCAGGATCGTGGAAAGGTTCGGTTTTGGTTCTGCCAGGTACGGCATCGAACTACTCCAAGCTTCAGGGCTCGAGGCGGAATACGACGGCGCGGATCGAGTTTCTCCAGAATGCGTCAGGCGCGCCCAGTCGAGAATCGAGAAGATAGTCGACCTGAGAGATCTTTCGGCTTTGTCGAGCGGCCACGTCGAGGCGATCAGGGCGATCGCGCAGGTGTTGGGCGAGTCGGACGAAGCTTACGTCCCAATGCCGAAAATACTGGGCAGGGTCGATAAATCGAAACGTGGTCAAGTCGAGAAACTGGGGTGTTTCAAGAGGCTGGAATTCGAAGGGCTCGTAGACATCCTGGACGGTAAAGTAGGTTTGGTCGGGACTACCCTCGTGGCGGTTGAAAACTGGCTGGCGAGGCTGCCGGAGGAGTGAGCCCGCCTTTGGAGCTCATGGACGCGCTAAGCAACCCAACCAGGTTGAAGGTCCTTTGCGCCCTCGCAAGCCTCGGGCCTTCAACGAAGTACAGGATATGCAGAGAAACCGGAGCTGCGCAGCGCAGCGTCAACCAGCAACTCGAACTTTTGGTTGGAATGGGATTGGTTAGGAAGTTGAAGTACGAGGCGGTCGTTTTGTACGAGCTTGAGGAGAACAACCCCTTGGCGGCGGAACTCAAGCCGGTGTTGGGTTGGATTTGGACGAGACGAAGCGCGAGGTTGTAGGCGCTTGTTCGCCGGCCAACCCGTTCCGTTGGACCGCCGAACCGCCTGGGGAACGGAAAGACAGAAAAGCGGCTTAATTCAAAGGCGGGCAGCTGGACGCGAAAGCAACAGACGCGGGTTGTATGAATTTGCACCGGATTGTTTCAAAGAAGCAGCTTGCGCCGAACATTCACTCGATTGAGGTCGAGTTCAATCCACGCGTGGCCGCCAAGATCCGGCCCGGCCAATTCGTCATGATCAGAATCGACGAGCAAGGCGAGAGGATCCCCTTGACGCCCGTGTCCGTCAACAAGGATGGCGGAAGTCTGACTTTCATCTTCCAAGAGGTTGGCAGGACGACAAGGCGATTGGGAATGTTAAAGGAGGGGGATTCGATTTCCGACGTGGTTGGTCCTTTGGGGACGCCAAGCGAAATCAGGAGGTACGGCACCGTCGCGGTCGTTGGCGGAGGGATCGGAACCGCCTGCGTGTATCCCGAGGCGAGGGCCCTGAAAGAAGCCGGAAACGCCATAATATCGATAATAGGCGCCAGGAGCGGAGAGCTGCTCATCCTTGAGGAGGAAATGAAAAGCGTTAGCGACAGGTTTTACGTCACTACCGACGACGGGACAAAAGGCAGGAGAGGATTCGTTACCGACATGCTCAGGGAGGTGGTAGAAGCGGGGGAAAAGTTGGATCTCGCCATCGCGGTTGGACCCGCGGTCATGATGAAATCGGTCTCGGACCTAACGCGCCGGTACGGTATAAAGACGCTCGTGAGTTTGAACCCGATCATGGTGGACGGGACTGGAATGTGCGGAAGTTGCAGGGTCATCGTCGGGGGCGAAACGAAGTTCGCATGCGTGGACGGCCCAACTTTCGACGCGCACCTAGTTGATTTCGACCACCTCCTGTCAAGGCTCAAGATGTACGCCGAGGAAGAGAGATTGGCTTTGCGACTGCTGGAGCAGGGATGCTGAGGTGGGCTCGGGCAAACAAGTTGGAAGGCAGGCGCGAAGGCAAGAGATGCCGAAGCGGGCCGTCGAAGAAAGGATACGCGACTTTGGTGAGGTGGCGCTCGGTTACGATCTTTCGCAAGCCACCGAAGAGGCTGGGCGGTGCTTGCAATGCAAAAACCCGAAGTGCGTAGAGGGCTGCCCTGTCGGGGTCGAAATCCCCCGTTTCGTCAAGAAGATCGCTGAACGGGATTTCGAGGGAGCGATAAGGGCGATAAAGGAGAAGAACAGCCTGCCGGCCGTATGCGGGCGCGTTTGCCCCCAAGAAGACCAATGCGAAGCGAATTGCGTTCTCGGGAGGAAGGGAGAGCCTTTGGCCATAGGGGCGCTCGAGCGTTTTGCGGCGGACCTGGAGTTAAAGAGCGGGGTAAGGATGCCGGCTCTTCCGAAATCCACGGGCATCAAGATAGCGGTCGTAGGATCGGGTCCGGCGGGCTTAACGGCCGCCGGCGAGCTCGCGAAACTTGGGTACCGT
>JAFNJA010000058.1:9269-11702 GCA_017601265.1 Candidatus Brockarchaeota archaeon | reverse complement strand
GTGAAAAAGAACAACGCCGCGCACGTCGCCTCTCCCTTTCCTAGAAGCCTTCTTCCCTTCCCCAAGCGGCTCAGCCCGCGATCGACCGCGCACGAGGCGGGTTACGAGTTCTTAAGCGTGATTCGCCAGGGCCGAGCCTTGGCGCGGGCTCGATCAGCCGGTCGTTCAAAGTTCCTCCAAGGCCACGGCCCTCACCCAGGACGAGTCGAGGCCCCTCACCCTGAGCGGCAACGCGATGAAAAGGACCCTCTTCCTCCTCAACTCCTCGAGGTTGCAGAGCCCCTCTATTATCGGGATGTCGTTTCCCAAGAGGTATTCGTGCGTGGCCATCGAGCCCTTGGCTTCGACTGCGATCGAGTCGTCGACGCCGACCATCTTCACCCGTGTTTCCACCAACCACTTCGCCGTTTCGGTTCCGATGAACGGCCTGTCTTCGCCGCTCCGCCCGCTGAACATCAACAATATGTCCCCTTCCCTCACGCCTTCGGATTCAAGATCGACGGGATTGATCGGTTCAGCGCGCTTGCGCTTGGCGTCCACCACAACAGCCTCCCCCATGAACGTGACCAACGGAAGCGAAGAAACGTCCTTCCCGCCCTCCAGGTAATGGGAAGGGCATTCGACGTGGGTGCCGACGTGGGTTTCGGTTTCAACCCAGTTCATGAACGTTCCGTCGGGCGCGTAAACGAACCTCCTCAGCTCGAACCTGCGCCTGCCGGATCCGTGGACGTACCGTTCGCCGCTCAGAACCCCGGGCACGACCTCGGCTGACAGGTCGACTACGCGGTACTTCGAAAAGTCCACCAAAGTGCTTCAGCGCGCGCTCGCCAACTCGGAGCTATCAGCTTTTTGGCCTGCCGCGGAGCTTCCCCCAAAAAGCTCAGGATCGGCCCCGGATTTCGGCCAAGTAACCCATCACTTCTTCGTCGGGCAGGTCGTACCAATCCAGGTAAGCGTCCGCCACGGCGAAAAACGGCCCGCTCCTGACGTTCAAGCACACCAACTTGTCCACGTGGTTCGCGAGAAGCTCGACCGCGGAACGCGAAGCCGTTGGAACGGCGACTATGACGTTCTTCGGGGACCTTCCGCGAACGCAATTTACGGCCGCGAGCATGGTGAAGCCGGAAGCCAAGCCGTCGTCGACTACCAAAACGTCGAGGCCCTTCAACTCCGGGAAGGGCTCGTCCCCCCTGAACTTCCGAACCCTTGCACGAACCGCCTCCCGAGTTCTGAGTATCGAGCTCTCCACCGTTTCCCTGCCCAGCCCGAGGTTCCTGATTAACTCCTCGTTGAGCAAGACGTCCCCGTCCGCCGTTACGGCGCCGAATCCAGCCTCCTTGTTCCACGGTACCTGTATCTTCCTCACGACTAAAACGTCGAAAGGGACTTTCAGCTTCCTCGCCATCGCGTACCCCACGGGCACCCCGCCGGAAGGCACCGCCAGCAGCCGCGCGCCCGCGCCTATGTCCAGGCACTCCCTCAGCTTGTCCGCCAAGATCTCGGCGGCTTGCAACCTGTCCTTGAAAACGAACTTCTTTTCCCTGTAAGCAGGTTCGTCTATCACTTTCTTCATGCTTGGAAACTTCCGTAATGCCCCGCAAGTTTGCCGGGCAGCTCAACGAACTTTCGGAAAAGCTTCTCGTACGTCGCCCGGTCCCTGCCCGGCCTGAACAGTTTATGCCTGAATTTAACGGCCCTTGCCGCCTCTCCGATGGAACCGTACCGGCCAATGCCGACGAACGCCGTGAGCGCAGCTCCCAGGACCGTCGCTTCCCTTTGTTCCGTTACCGTAACGGGAAGGCCTGTGACGTCCGACCTTATCTGGTTCCAGAGTTCGTTCCTCGAGCCGCCCCCGACGACGCGTATGCCTCTTGCATCGAAGCCGACCGATTCTTCGAGTATTCGGAGCGCGTGCCGCAACTGGAAAGAAAGGCCTTCCAAGGCGGCGCGGTACACGTGCGCCCGAGAGGCTTGCAGCGTAAGCCCGAGTATCGTGCCCCTCGTTCCGTGCTTCCTCGTGGGGCCGCTGTCGGGGACGAAGCTAGGCAACACCATCACCCCTCCGGAACCTGCC
Source organism: Candidatus Brockarchaeota archaeon (assembly GCA_017601265.1). Classification (GTDB taxonomy): domain Archaea; phylum Thermoproteota; class EX4484-205; order EX4484-205; family DTQO01; genus DTQO01. The sequence goes on along the minus strand of JAFNJA010000058.1, from coordinate 9,628 downwards.
CTCAAGCGCGACGCTTCTTCTATCATGGTCCCGTAGTCCCTCCCGCCTAGATCCGGGTAGAACCTCTCCCTTATCCATTCCAGGACCGCCGAGCCCATCATCAGGAGCTGTGGATTCCAGAGGCCTTTCTCCGCGTCCGCTTCGGTTATCAGTCCGCCCTCGAATCCGGCCCTGTCGGGCTTGAAACTTGGCACGCGCATCTCCAGTATCTCCCAAGTCCCGCTCGAAAGGACGACCTCCCCCGGCTTCGCTCCGGAACCCACGAGCGCGAACTGCGTATCGTGACCGGAGGCGACCACAGGCGTGCCGGCCTTCAAGTCGAGGGTGCGCCCGCTTTCGGGCGTGACCTCGCCTACCAC
>JAFNJA010000058.1:0-9259 GCA_017601265.1 Candidatus Brockarchaeota archaeon | reverse complement strand
GCTCCACTTCGGGAAGAAAGAAGGGTCCAGGCCGGCAAGCTTCAAGAGCCTCCTCGACCAGTCCCTCCTCCCGAGGTCCATCGCCATCGTCGTCGACGCGCTGGTCGGCTCTATGTGAAACTCCCGCGTCAGCTTGAAGGCCAGGAGCCCGGGCATCATCAGCCACGTTCGCGCCCTGTCCAACGCGCTCGGCTCGTTCTGCCTCAGCCAAATCAGTTTCAAGATGGTGTTGAAGGAGATGACTTGGTACCCGGTTATTTTGTAGATCTCCCACGGAGAAATCCTCTTGGCGATCTCCTTCGCCACGCTTGCGGTTCTTTGGCACTGCCACGAGATCGGGGGGTAAGTAAGTTCGCCTTCTTCGGAGACCGGAGCTCCGTCAGCCCCCCAGGTCGTCAAAGTGACGGCCTTGATCCGATCCCTTCCGACGTTCCGCACCACTTCCCTCGACGTTGCGGCGATCTTGCCCCAAATCTCGTCCAGATTCCAGACCATCCACCCTGGCTTTCCGGCTTGCTCGACCGCCCTGTTGGCCCTTCCGGAGCTTGCCACGATCTTGCCCCGCTCGCTTACCGCGACCGCCCTTATGTTCGTCGAGCCGCAGTCCAGCACCAACGCCAAATCTTCGCCCATCTCGCCCGCCCTCCAACCTCTCGCGCCAGCCGGTTGAGCTCCTTACCGTTGCCCCATGCTTTATGGCTACGCCCCACGCTTAAATGCTCGCCAGTAAACGCGCACCCGCCCTTCTCCCCGCCTCCGCGATCGTCCAGCTTCTTGCCCTACTTCGGGGCCATCCTTATCGGCGCGGCGGTTCTAGCATCGGCGCAGATCGCAACGGTTTCCTTTGGATTCGGGTGTTCCTGGACGAAAGTGACCGGCCTGTCGAGGGTGGGGGGGTGCATGCACGCTATCCTGAAGCTTGCCAGCTGCCAGTTCAGGTCCCCTCCGTCGCAGTAGAGTTCTATCCTTTTCGCGTCGAGTATCGGCTTCATGCCTATCGTCACCGCCATGGGGGGAAGCCCGTACGGGTTGCCCCCGATCCCGCAGATGCTGTTGACCACGAAGGTATCGGGATTTAGGGCCACGACCCTCGTCTTGGATCTTTTGAACTCCTCGGGCGTAAGCCTTACGAAGTACGTGTCGACGGGTTCGTTGAACGCTATGTGGCCGTGGTAACCGATCCCTCCGTAGGCGGTGTCCACCCCCCCAAGCTCCTCGATCTTGTCGTCGATGGCGTCGGGCTTGAACGGATCCGGGAACATGGCCTGCTCCTTCGGGATCCTGAGCTCCTGTTCGATCAGGTTGAACAGGTTTTTCTTCATGTAACCCTTGAAGCTCATCGGGTGATCTTCCGGCACCGGCCTGCCCTGCCAATCAAGGTACTCGTCCATGTTGAACGTCCAAACCTTCTTCCAGCTTATCCTTTCCTTGTTCGTGATCTGCGCCAGCAGGGGGTATTGCGGCGTTGGCCCAACGGGCAGTATGATCTTTGTTTCCTTGCCTTCCTCGTTGTTCCTCTTGATCAGCGCGGCTATCGACCTCGCGAAAGCGTCGTAGAGGGAACGCGTGTCCGGGTAGATTATCACCTTCACTGGGCTCCAGTCGTCGATCTCCTCAGCCGGAATCGACAGGAGAAGCTCCATGTCCTCCCTGCTCAGGACGGTCCTCTGCACCACGCCCTTGAACCTAGGCATCCTTCCTCCTCCCGCCCAACCCAAGCTGGGCTTAATTAAATGTATTCGACTTGGGCCAAAACCTCTACGGTTTGGAAGACCTGGGCAAGGAACGAAGGAAAGAATCGGCCAAGATTTCCAGATAGGTTAAAAAATGTTTTCAGCCTCACCGGGGCGAAGCTTGGATGAGCTTCATCGCGGTTACGAGGCCCAACCCGAAGGAGATCAGGGTTGACCGGCTACTGGACGGGTCTCCCGTCGACAGCTTGATATTCAGGATGATGAAAGGGTCAGACATCAAGCGGTTCTTCAAGCAGCAGGAACTTTTGACCCGCAGCGAAATCCGGCCCCAGATCCTGGTTCCCGCCGTCAGGAGGGTGGAAGAACTCCGGGACGACAAGGAATACGTCCTGGAGACTTACTACGACTTCCTCAACGAAGGTTTGGACAGGTACAGGGTGGAGGAAAAAAGCATGGGGGAGATCATGAGGGCGCTGAGGGAGAAGGAGAAGGTCTTCACTTTCGAAGGCAGGTCCATCGCGGCTCTCGACGACCTCCTTTGGGAAGTGGGATGAAAAGCGGCGGTCTTCCCACCCCCTTCCCGGGAAGAATTCCGACCGTTTGGGAACTGCCATCGAGAAATTCGCCGGGTGGTTTCGGAAGGAGAGGGCGGCACCGTGAACGCGCCTCGCCATGCCAGCAGGGTAAAAATTTATATCAACGCTCTCCTTGCATCCGATTTCCGGAAAAACATGTTGCAGGACCTGCCATTCACGACCGTCATAGGCCTGCTAATCGCGGCCGTGGGCATAATGCTGGCGGTTCTGCCTTACCTACTCCGGTGGACGCCTTCCATCCGGCTCGAGAAAGTCCACCCTTTGTTGATCTGGGTTTACAGGAGAGGCGACCTCGTGGTCGCCACCTCTCCGTTACTCATTTTAGCGACTTTGGCTATCGCGATCTTGAAGGTCCTGCTCAAGTGATCAACGCCCGAGGCAGGGTTTCGGGAGGGAGGGTTAACGGAAGCGCGAATGTTTCGAGAGGATGCAACCTGTTACTAAGTCAGATGAATACCGCGGCCGCCACCACCGTCGTCCACAACCCGTTCTTGTCGCCCTCCGATGACTGCGTGACGTTTGTGGTCTTCACGATCTTTCCCGAGATGCGCCACTGCTTCTTCTTCTCGTCGTAACTGTCGTCCACGCTGAACCTTATGCCGAGCGTCGTGGCAAGCATGGTTGCGGCCAGATCCTCGGCGTAGTCGCCGGCCTTCTTCGCTGTCTCCCCGAAGGAGGTGTGCTCGGAAAGGTAGCCGTACATCGTCCGGTCCTGCGGTATGGCTAAGCCGACCGAGGCCGCTATCAGGCGGTTCGGCTCGTTGGTGGAGTTGCTGCAAAACACGGAGAAAAGGATCTGGCCGGCTTGGATGTACTGGAGCCCCTCCTCTGTGCTAACAAGCTTGCATCCGGGCGGGAAGATGCTGGACACCCCGACAAGGTTGCATTTCGCTATGCCGGCGTCGCGAAGGGCGAGCTCGAAACTTTGCAGTTTCTCCTTGTGCTTTCCGACCCCTTTCGTCAAGAAAATCCTTCTTGGTATTATCGGGTGAGCCATGGCTTCCCTGCGCCGCGAGTTGAAGATAGGCTTTGCCCTTCGAGGTATGGAACGCAGAGATCGTGACAGCCTTCTGGGGCGATTACCTTATCCTCTCGGCCTCGTGCATTACTCTCGTCCCGTCTTCCCACGCGGTCAAAAGCTGGCCGCTTCCCAATGGGATCCACCCGCCTTTTCTATCCAACTTCTCCGAGGCCACGACCAACGGTTCTCCCGGCCGGTAGCACATCTGGAAAGCCGGCTGGTCCCGTAGGCAGAGTGAAGGAGAGTTGCCGTCTTCCTCCGAGTACCTGCAGTAGGCGTAAAGCCTCTCCCCGTCGCTGAAGACGGCGTTGAGTCCGACGTACGGCCTTTTCTTAGTCGGGTGGTCGCGGCAACAGACCTGCCAAAGCCTCTCCAGCGCGTCCTCGAAGCCTGCCAAAGCTTCCTCGACTTTGCTCCCGCCCTCCAGAGACTTCACCAAAAACCAGAAGTAAATCTCGCTGTCGTTGACGCCTTTCACCAAGCTCCTATATTTTCCCAGGAGCCCTGCCGCTTCGTCGGGGATGTTGATCGTTCCGTTGTGCGCGAACAGAAACCTCCCGAAGTAAAATGGCTGGGAGTTTTCAACGGAGATGATCTTCTCCCGAGGCAAGCCCCTCGGGTTGCTGGCTTTCCTCACGTGCGCCAAGATCACCTTGGACCTCGCCCGCAAGGCGGCGGAGCGGTACCTCTCAACCTCGGAGTAAACGGGTTTTTCGCTCTTCACTACGCGTGGCAAACCGCCAGCGTAGTAGCCGATCCCCCACCCGTCACCCTGGAGCCTCTCGTTATCAACCCTGCTTTGCTGCAACAAGGAGCATTCGGCATCGGCGAGGTACGTTAAGGCGCTCGAAGCTTTGCTCGATATCATTCCGAAGAGGCGGCACATCCGCGACCAGCAAGCCGAAGGAGGGGCACTATATCTCCCTTGCGCCAACGTTCCGATCGGCCGCGGCGCCCGCCACCGGCCAGGATCCCGGAAATTGCCGCAAGAACCGTTATAAGAAAAAGCCCAAACCCTCCGTGGGGAAACGAACGTGAAGGTGTTCATTTCCGTAGACATGGAGGGCGTAAGCGGGTTGGTGCAATGGGACGCGTCAGACAGGCTGATGGAACGGGAGCTGGTAACCGCCGAAGCGAACGCCGCTGTAGCCGGGGCTTTCGACGGCGGCGCCACGGAGGTGCTCGTGACCGAGGCCCACGGGAACATGCGCAACATCTTGCCCGAAAAGATGGATGACAGGGCGACGTTCCTCAGCGGCCAACCCAAGCCGAAGAACCACATGTCCGGCATCGACCCGACTTTCAAAGCGGTCCTCCTGGTCGGTTACCACTCCAAAGCCGGAACGCTTAACGGCGTGATGGCGCACACTTTTACTGGAAGCGTGTTTTCCCTAAAGTTCAACGGACTCGAGCTCGGCGAAATCGGAACCGACGCCGCGATCGCGGGCCACTACGGCGTGCCCGTCGCCATGGTCACCGGTGACAGGGCGGCCTGCCTCGAAGCGAGGGAGCTGCTTGGGGATGTAGAGGCCATCGCCGTCAAGGAGGGTGTCAGCAGATCCTCCGCAATATGCATTCCGCCACAATCCGCGCGGAAGCTCGTGCGGGAGGGCGCCAAAAGGGCGGTCAAGGCGGCCGCGGGCGGTTCGCCCCCGAAACCGTTCAAGATCATTCCGCCGGTTCGGGCCGAGATAACGTTCACCGACCCATCTTACGCCGATGGGGTGTCGAACATCCCGTCCGTGGAAAGGATCGACGGCAGGAGGATAGCTTTCGCGGCCCCGGACATGATCGAGGCGTTCGAGCTGTTCAACGCGATCCAGTTCCTGGCAGGGGTCGTGAGATGAAGCCGCTTGGATTCCAAAGGCTTGAACCGCCGTGAGCCGCTCGGAATGGTCCGATTGAACGGGATAAAAGCCGCCTTCTTCGACGTCGGAGGGGTCCTCCTCGAAAGCGCGTATTGGAGGAAAGCCGACAGGCAACTCGACCTAGCGTTGAAGGAGAGTTTTCCAAATTTAGACTTCAGGAAGCTGCACGAAACTTGGGCCGAGAAATGGTCGAGGAGGAACCGAGCGGCATCGGTCGAAGGCTTCGAGACGATGAGGAATATGGCCGAAAAGAGCCTTTACGAATCGCTGGTTTCGCTGGGGTGCATCCCGACCAAAGCGCGCGTCAGGAGGGCCCTCGATGCCTGGTACGCCGCCGCGGAGAGAAACGCGAAGGCGATGCCGGGCGCAAAGCGCGCGCTGAAGAGGCTCAAGTCCCTCGGGTACAGGACGGGCATAATCACCAACGCGGATTGGAACGTCGTGATCCCCCACCTCAGGCGCGCCGGCTTGCTCGGCCTAATCGACTACAAGATCGTTTCGAGCAGGTTGAGATCTTACAAACCTGACCAGCGTCTTTTCAAAGAGGCTTTGAGGGTTTCGAAACTGAGGCCTGAAGAGGTGGTCTTCGTGGGCGACAGCGTCGAATTCGACTTCGAGCCGGCTAGGGAGGTGGGCATGGCGCCTTTGCTATTCAAAAGGGGGAAAAACCGCGGAAACGCGGGTTTCGAGGAGTTGTTGGAGCTTTTAAACGCTGAAGGCTCCGGCAAGCGGCGGCGCCGAGCGCGAACCGCGAACGGGCGCCCTCCGCATTGCATTGGCAATCCGTCTCCTTTATCTTCGGGCAATGGTATCTGTGGCGCGGACGCGAAATGCCGCGTTTAAGCGTCGGCAGGTTCCAAGTCATGGCGACCCTGCAAGCTGCCAGGGCCTACGTCCTTGGAATGTCCCTGGATCTGGCGAAGAGCTGGGGGTTGAACAGGGCCATCTTCTACGCCGCAGCCAAGCGGGGGTTCAAGGAGAAAGCGGTCCAAGCGAGGAGCGGGGAGGATGTATCGAAGAAGCCGGTGGAGGAGAAACCCAACGCCTTCTTCTTGGGCGACGAAATGGCGTACAAGACGAAGCGGGCAAGGAGAACCTGCTTCACTATAGGCGGGGAGGCCCAGACGGAGGAAGCGTACAAGAGGCAGATAGAAGCGAGGTTCGGCGAGCGGTACGAGGAAGCTTGGAGGGAGGCGCTAAGTTTGGTGAAGGCGTTCCCAAAGGAAACGCTGCTTTCCCAGCGCGAATTTTACGAGCTCGTCTACAAACCCGTCAGGGACGAGCTGGCCAGCAAATGGTCCAAGCTTGCCGCCGGTGCCATCTAGCCGCATCTTGGCGACGGCAAGGGTAAAAAGCGCGACCAGCCCAGCAAACTGCGGAATGAACGTCGGCACGGCTTCGGCGGAAAGGGGCGGGAAAGGCACGGGGTGCGTGAAGACCCTGCTGCAGGATGGGAGGGTGGTGCGCGCCCCCGTGGGCATCGTCGAAGGCAAGGACGAGGGTCCGGTTCTGTACGTGCAAGCCGGCCAGCACGGCATGGAGATCAACGGGGTCGTAGCCGTAGTGAAGACCCTCCAGCGTCTCAAACCGGAGCTCCTAAGGGGCACATTCGTCGGCGTTCCCGTGGCAAACCCGCTTGCCCTCGTCCAGAGGAGGCCCCACTACGGACTCGGGCCGGAAGAACCTTACGGGAGCCGCCCGCACCTTAACATGAACAGGATCTGGCCCGGAAACCCGAACGGCTCGGAAGCCGAGAGGCTTGCCCATAACCTGTGGGAGGAAGCGGTGCAAAAGGCCGATTACGTCATAGACCTGCACTCCTACGAAAGGTGGAGCGCCTCCTGCACCATCGTCGGCGCCAAGAAGGAATCGCTAGAACTTGCAAAAGCGTTCGGGCTAAGGTTCATCTCGGCCGGAGACGGCGGCAAGGAAAAGAGGCTGGTGGAAGAACCTTGGAAGATGGTAACGGAAGCGGCCGAGGAAAGGGGGGCTACCGCGCTGGCGGCAGAGTTGGCCGGGCAATGGGACATCTATCCGAAGAGCGTCCAGGAAGGCGTAAGGGGGATCGAGAACGTCATGAAGAAGCTCGGCATGTTGGAAGGGGAGCAAGCGCCGCCCACGAACCACGTGTACCTCGGAAAGGACCCGTGCACCAGGGTTTCAATGGAAAGGGACGGGCTGCTAATGGCATTGGTCGAACCCGGGGACGAAGTGGAAAAGGATCAGCGCATCGCGAGCGTCCTTGACCCCCTCGCCCTCGAAGAAGCGGCCCTGAACTCTCCAGTTCGCGGGATCGTTTACCACTTGGGCCCTTCCGGCCCGGACAGGGACGTCCAGCTCCCCAGGATGCACCCATTCATCGACAAAGGTTCGGAAGTGGCAGTCATATACGCGCGGTAGCCTTGCCGCAGCTTTACGGTCCCAACTCCAACGGATCGCCCGTTTTCGGGTCGAGTTGCGGTAGAAAAAATCCACTGGACGGCGTTCGTTTTTTCGGGCCCTAGCGCGAAGCTGCCTTTACCGCTTCTACGCATTTCGCCTTGAACGCTTCGTAAGCGTTCGTGAACTCCGCCATGGTCTTCACGACGGAACCGAACTTGGGCCACTCCGAAACGTCCAACCCGCCACTGCCGTAATCCCCTAGAACGCCAACGCCGCGCAGCTTCTCAGGAGTCAGCTCGTACGCCCTCTTGAAATCCCCGATTAGCAGGAGCCTGCGCACGACCTCGGGATCGTGTTTTCTAGCTATCGAGTTCTCGAACGATGCCAGGTCGAAGCCCTCTTTCCTCGACGCCTCCAAAACCCTCTGCTGGTGGTCGGGAAACTCTGTGTTTGTCATGTTTTTCCTAGCGAGCGTGAGGAAGGTGTCGTTCGGTTTCCTCTTCGACGCCGGCAGCACGTCTATCCTGTCGATCACCAGCTCGGCCTCGTCCGCCCTCAAGCCGCATCGTTTCCGGAGGTAGGAGACCCACTTGGGCCTGTTTTCAGGGCTGAAGAATATCTCGTACGTCCTCTGCGCAACGAGCGTCCCCGCCATGCCTATGTCACCCTCCATCTTGGAGAGCGTCGCTAGAACTTCTTCCCTCGAAGTCCCTTTCGCGCCCGCCAAGAAGTCGATTAAAGCTTCGTTTTCCAGCGACTTCAGGTACTTGAATGAGCAGATCCCCCTTACCTTTTCGCGCAAGTCCTTCGAAGTTTCAACCTCCTTGGTAGCGCCAAGCCCTTTTGCAAGCCTCAGTAGGAGCTCTTCCTTCCTTCCGCCAGCTTTCTCCAACGCGTCGAGGACGATCTTCTCCGCCTCGACTTCCCGGATGTGGCTCTCCAACCTCCCTCCCATGTTGGTTTCGTAGACCTGCGTCGGAATTATGCCCTTTTTGACGGCTTCGGCCATTCCCTCCATCGCGGCCATGATCAGCGTAACCTCTTGGGCGACCGTGTACGTGACCGTGTTGTTGGTGCCTATCCCCAGGCTGTTTAGGGAAGAAGTTATCTCGATCGCGGCCGGATAGCCTCCGGCTATCTTGAAAACTATGTTCGGGCGCCCCCTTTCCTTAACGCTGGAGTATCCCCACAGGAGGTACTCGTCGTACCTCCTCAGGAATTCCTGGGCTGCCGAATAGATCCTGATCGCGTCCGCCATGCTTCCGCCCGCGCTAGAGGCCACGTTTGGATTCAGCTGGTAGCTGACCATCCCGTCCGTCAAGTCCGCTATCGGCTCGAATACTGCAAGGTTCGGCCAGAGGGCGACCATCGTCGCCTGCATCGCTATCTCGTCCCCGAAGGCGTCCGGATCTTCCATCCAAACGGTTAGCCGCTCCTTCGACTCTTCCAGGAACTTCGCCAACAGCCCCGGGTCGTCATCGTACGCCCTTGCCGCAAGCACGGGGTTTGTCGAAACCTGGACGAAACCCAGGTGCCTCAGCCACCTGAGGCCGATCGCGTAGTCGTTCCCGAACTTGCACATCTTCCCCCTGACCATCTTGTAGTACACGTTGTCGCGCAGCACAGACCCTGCAGCGTTGATGAATTTCGAGACCGAGTAATCCCCTTGAAGCTTGGCTTCGATCTCTCCGCCCATCT
>JAFNJA010000057.1 GCA_017601265.1 Candidatus Brockarchaeota archaeon | reverse complement strand
AGTTGAAGCCAGCGGCTTTGGCCATCCGACGGCGCCTGCTTTCGAATTCGTGGAACTCGTTTAACGGCCATGGGAAGTTTCGGCTTGCGGTGGCTTGGCTGGGCTTAACGCGCGTGAGCGCTATTCAGGTTCCAAGAATTTGAAAGGTTTTTCGACGGTTTTTTGGTAACGCCCAAGATTATCGACGACGGGGAGGAGGGCGTTCGCAACCTTGTTCAGCAACTCGACGCCAAAATCGGGATCAACGCCGCTTCGGGGTGGCTGGTGTTGAAGCTCGTTGTCGAAATGGTACCCGACCATGCCGTACCGCTGGACGTCTTGGAGTTCGGTTGGCAAGCCTTTGCCCTCGGCTTCGGCGTGCCGGTCCCTTAGCGACTTCACGTCAGGTATGGCGTTCTCTTTTCCAATTATTTTCATTGCGCCGAAAGCCAAGGTGGCTTCCATCCAAGCTTCGTCCTTGTCAAGGCCCATCTCGACGAGGATCCTCGAGGCCGTGCCCCACGGATTCAAGTAGACGACGGGTATCCGTTCCCACTCGAAGAGTCCCCTCACGACGGTCCCGATTGGGATGTCGTTCGGCCCATGGATGCTTATTATGAATATCCTCCTGAAACCTTGCCTCCAAAGCGACCTGACGATGTCCTTCAGGATCGATACTTGGGACTCGAAGGTTACGGTCACGCTTCCCACGAAAGACGTGGTCGCTCCAGTAAAGTTGTACATGAGGGGAGGCAACGCCACGCCTCCGGCTTTTTCCGCCATCAGTTTCGCCACGGCCGTGGCGACGTACGAGTCGCAACCCAGCGGAATGGGCCCGTGCCCCTCTATCGTCCCAGTCGGGATAAACGCGGCATCGCATTTCTTCAACCTTTCGGCGGCTTCGCGCCAGGTCATCTCGTCCAGCATAACCTTGCCCATCTTCGCCTGCCCAGTGCAAAACGCGGTAATGCAATATTTACGTTTTCGCGGCTTGGCTTAAACGCAGGGCATTCCGCCACGATTCCAAGGCCTTTTAAGAAGCCCGGGAACGATGGAGCAAAAGGCAAAGCCATCAAATCCCGGGAGGCAGGGACGCAATGTCAAAGCTAGCCACGTTTGAAGGATGTTCCGCTTAGTATAGACAGAAACGATTATTTCCACCAGGGCCGAGGCAGGTGGCAGCCGCGGTTCCCGAGCCAGGACCAAGGGGCCAGACTCGAGATCTGGTGTCTCTCCGAGACCCGCAGGTTCAAAAAGGCTCCTAGAAGGTCTGGAAATTCCTGCCCGCGGCGCCTTTATATTGAGAGGTTGCCTCTAAAAACGCGATTACAGCACATTATGAAAAATCTATCCGCCCCATTCATTGTGGTATATATAGTCATTATAATCTTCCAGCTTATGTGAATATACGAACATTGGGGGATTGTGGAAAGATTTGCGCTGATTGCGGGCTCTTTCGTGCCTACTGCCCGGGTTGTGTAACCCATATCTGCCTAATTGCCAAGTGCAAACGTGGAATATCTTTTTACGGGACGACTTACCCCAAAGCTTTTTGCAGGCTACGGGATTATTGCCATTCTTCGGGTGTAATTCCAACTAATTTCGTAATTCAGGATTTACCCATGCTAAAAGTGCGAACTAAGATCAAGCTTCTAAGATTCACTCCCGTAATAAAGCTAACTGACAAGAAGTCGTGGCTCTGGAATGATGTCTCTCTTCCATGGATCGTTGTCAGGTTATCTGAATTAATTAAGAACAAAGCTTTGAGGGAGAGAGTATCCTCTATTGGATTTCATGACTTCTTAGGCTTTGATGGTAAAATACTGCTGTCGACAGTGATGGAGGACGAGCTCCTTGATAATTATGCGTCTAGAGACTATATCAGGATTATAAAAGATACTCAACCTGACGCAACGATGACTCCTGACTCTTATACCTACTTAGACGATCCACTGTGTCTGTCTTGGCAACAGACCATGAAGCAAGTAAAGCTAGCAAGCGCTTTTACAGAGCTTGACATTCCTGTTATTGGCCTGATCAAGGGAGCGATATCCAAGCAGATCGAATGGTCAACAAAGAAAGCAATAGAACTTGGCTGTCAATCATTCGCTATTCCCAGTCGAGAGCTTGCCAAACTCAAGCTATTAGATGGTGTAGCCGCAACCGTGACGAAGGTTCTCAAAGAAAGGAAGATAGATACACAGGTTCTGCTCTACGGTCTTTCCTATCCTTTTAGGAGAAGAGATAAGACGTTTGTCTATTCAGGGCTTTCTTGGTTTATCAGCGCGAATAAGGGCTATTACTACAAGGGGATGAACACATGTTTCATAACAGATACGAGTGTGAGATTTGAGGAATGTCACTGTAGTGCCTGTAAGGGGAGGATGGCATATGCGCTCAAAGATGATGAGAAATCGCTCGCCCTTCACAACCTCCTGCAGACAATTGAGAGGTTCATATAGATGGGAGGAGGGACTCGGCAAGATCAGACCAATAGCAGATCAGGACTTTCAGCGTCTGTTGGTTCATATGGGACACAATGTCCAGAATCCAAGCTAAAGGAATGTCTACAGATAGGGGAATATATTATCGAGCATGAAGACAACGGGTATTCTCTAAAGAAAGAAAGGCAACTTTTGGGGATGTATAAGGAAGCTACTATTCTAACGCCGGAAAGGGCCTTGTTTAAACTTGATAAGGGGATGCTCTTGGAAGTCTCTCCTAAAGGCATTAGGAAAGTTCTCTCTCCCGCAAAAGCTGGCATATTGGGCTTCATCAATTCGGATGGCAGTTTAACATACTCCACTAAGCCTAATGTATACATGGTGCGCTTTGGTAGTTGCTCTGATGAGCTTCTTGTTAAATTTAACGAGTTCATGAACGAGGTCTATGGAATTCGGTTGCCCATGTATCGTAGGAAAGATAGGCGTCATTTCATTGAGTTAGTTAAAGAAAACAAGGAAATGGTCCAAGACCTTGCCAATTATACTTCTAAACCAAAAGGCGATTGGAACGTTCCATTCGAGTATCTCGACAAGGAGTCAGCGAAGATGTTCCTTAAGTGTTTTATGAGTGGCGATGGTGGCATAGGATACTATAAGAAGTCGGAGCGTCCCACACCTCGACTTGAAGTGCGATTCTTCTCCATGAATAGAAAAGGGTTAGAGGAAATTGCCACCTTACTAAGGGAATATTTTGGGATAAGTTCCTCCCATATTTACGAGAAGAAAAAAGGAGGGTTCGAATTATGGATAATACGCGTGGACGACAAAATTAAATATATTAAAGAAATTGGAAGCTTCAAAATAAGCCACATTGAAGCTATTGAGCGCGCGCTGAGGAGGATTGAGCCAAATGATTGAGTTAAAACTATGGCAAAGCGGGGATGATTTCGACGAGGCACCACTAAGGGGGGTTATGGCCATTAATAAGTTTTGGAAGAAGGATGTTGCCAAAGCCTGCGTGGATCTTGGAGGCATAAATTTCGAAAGGGGATACCGATACCAAGTTTTCGTATGCTTTGATAGACAGGATAAATTAAAGGATATTATAAAGAAGTTAATTCTATGGAGTCCAGGAAGCCTAAAGTGGATTAATCTTCTCCTATACGGGTCAGATGAGAAAAGTGCGTGTGAAGATCTGAAGAAAGTCGCCGACTTCAACGACCTCATGGATGACATAAGGAGGAATGAGGAAAAGGCAAAGGAGCTAGCAATAAGGTATGCTCATGATTACTTAAAAATAGACCTAAATCCGAGGAAAAAAGTAGTTCCAGAATACATAATTAGCATCGGATATTTAATACAAATGAATGACGACCAAGCCATCGTCTATATTGTAGGACTTAATTATAAAGTCGATGAGATGATCAGAAATAGCCGCGAGGACTTTAACAAGTTCGGTAAAGTCGTTGGCTACTGTGTCGAAGAAGTGGAAAAAGCGGATTTGATCGATGTTGAAGAAGAGGAGGATGCCTATTACGTCTTGCTCGAGGTTTAATGTCTATGGTCAAGATTATTTCATTAACTGACTTAAATTTAAGGAGATTTTGTATGGAACCATGGCAAAAAGAACCGATTCACGCCTCGGCTCCCTTCTATAAAAAGATGGTAAAAAGGCTCCTAGAAGGTCTGGAAATTCCTGCCCGCGGCGCTTTTCGGGACATCAACAGGCATATGGCGTGCGTTTGCGCTAGGGCAACATCAAGATCAAGAAAGCCATTTTTCTTGGATAGTCGCCAGGTTGGCCGAACTGGTCAAGGACGAGGCTCTGATGGAAGGGCGTTTCTTCTAAAGGCTCCCTTGGCTGCGACCGCGATATCCCCCTAAAAACAGGAATGAATCCCAAGAAGTCGTACCAGAATACTATACTTACAACCGGATACTTAATCCAAATGGGAGGAACCAAAGCCGTTGTCTACGTTGCAGGGCTCAAGTCCTAGAGATTATCAGGCATCGCCGCATGGACTTGGTGTTCGGAAAATCCGTTGGCTACTAAGTCGAAGAAGCTCATTCGATTGAGGTGGAGAAGGACGCTTATTTTGCCATGTTCGAAGTCTGATCGCCACCGTCACGACCGGCAAGGGCATCAACGACGCCTTTTCCCCAGCTTCGCGTTTAACGGGAATGCTCTCGCCTTTCCATCGGCGGCGCAAAAAAGGCCGATCCAATTGGGCAGGACCCGCGATCTCAGCTTGTCAAGGTCGATCAGGCGCCGGGCAGTCGCCTCGCGAGCGGAAAAGTTTCTAGAGGAACAAGGCGGCCTAAGGAACTCTAATTATTTGTAGTTCTTGACTGGTTCCATACCTATTCGTTGACCACAACAGCGTTAAAGAACCATTCGATTCTAAACGAAGAAGGGTCGTCAGATTGTGCGCCAGAGGCCAAGGGATGCCGCGCGATCTTTACAGGCAACTGAGCCACCCGATCCGCCGGCAGATAGTGTCCCTTCTCGGCTCCAGGGGGCAGATGTCCGCCACGGCCCTAATGACCGAACTCGGCCTTTCCCCCGGGAACTTCTACTACCACCTTGGCTTCATCGGCCCGCTCATACAGCGAAGGAAGGATGGACAGTACGCGCTGAGCGAAGCGGGCAAGACGGCGTACGCGCAGGTCCTCTCCTGGGACGTAGTATCCTCCGTGACGAGCTTGTCCGGGCAGTTCGACAACCGCTTCTACAGATACGTCTGCCTCGGCAAGTTGGCATCTCTAAAACGCGCTGCGATCGTCGCTTCCGCCTTGGCCTTCGCGCTTTTGGAGCTTGGAGCTTACGCCTTTTCGAACGTCATGCCCAAGGGGTTCTTCGTCGAGAAGATGCACTCCTCCGGCTTGGCGGACGTCCTGCTCGGTTATTGTTCGGGCTTGGTCCTCTTCATCCTGATGACGTCCGTCTTGCTGAGGATCATGAAAAAAGCCGTCTCGCTCGAATGGATGGCGACCGCGTACGCTTTCTCGCAGGTGCCTTTGGCAGCGTTCAGCGCGATCGTGCCCGTTCTGGGTTCGCGCAACGTGGCCGTGGGGGTCGTGAACGTCGTCTTTCTCGGGTTCCAAGTCTGGGCCATGATGATACTAGCGTCCAACCTCAGCAGGGCCGCGCGGATTTCGCTCGCATCGGCGGGGTTGATAAGCCTCCTCCTCGTCTACGCCAACCTGGCGATCCTCTTCTTCAACCTGCCCTTTTTCCTCGTGTTTTGAAGCCGACGCGAAGCTCCGCCCCGCTCCCAGGCCCGGGAAGCTTCAAAAGCTCGTAACCCCGAGAGCGCCGTTACCGGCGTTTTCCCGATTCGTTAGCTGTTTGCAATGCCTCGACGTCCATGGGCCGGAGGAAGGGAAAGTTTACCGGATTGCCACTACCACCGTGCGAAGGGATGCGGCGCGGCCTCCCAGTCGCGGACGGTCGAATCGAATCACCTCCACTACGCGGCCCGTTATCGGACTAAACCCTTTCTTTTGATAGCCTCTTGGGCGACTTTTGAGAGCCTTGCCGAATCCTTGTCTAGGTAGAACTTGACCTTCGGCAAGACGTGCGGCTGGCGCAGCCCGGAGGCGGGCGCTTCCTCGGATACGTGCCCGTCCAAGGTTTGCTTGACGGCGCTCGCCTTGAAAGCTTTAGGCACTATGATGTGGATCTTCCTGGCGTTAAATATGGGCGGGAGCGTGAACGTGAGGGCGTGCGTCGGGACGTCCTCGAGCCTTTTGAACTCGCCGTCATCAACTTGCTGTTGGCGCGAAACCTCGGACAGCCTGACTACCTTCACCACCTTCGGGTCGTCGAATCTCGCGTCCGGAGCGTCGTTGAAGGCCAGGTGCGGATGCTTTCCTATTCCCCCCACCACGGCGTCAAAAACCCCTCCCGCGTTCTCGAACGCTGCCGCGATCTCCTCCAAGTGCTTTTCCGCTTCCCGCTCAAGCTTCCTGGAAAGTTCGTCCACCAAGCTTTCGGGCTCCGCGGCGGCGATCGCCTTCCTGAGCAGGACAGCCGTCCCGTAGGCCAGCCTGTCGTCGAAATATCGGACGTTCTCCGCCTTGATCCCCAAAGGTTCGAAAAGCATCTTTCTCAATACCTTGCCGAAAAGTTGGGGAGCGTCGGGCTCCAGCCCCAAGTACTCGTCCATGTGGAAAGCGATTATCTTCCCAGCGTCAACGTCAGCCGCGCCCCTCTTGGCGATGTCTATCATCGCCTTCCAAGTTGAGTGCTGGGAAGGGGCAGAAGCGAAAAGCATGACGGCCCTTCCCCCCTTTCTTATCGCGTCCTCCACGTCCTCCAAGATCGCCCTTGCCGCAATTTGCCCCATCAGCTCTTCGTTCGCCGCAACCGTTATTCTGGACACGAGTTCGTCGAAATCCGAACCCTCGCTTTCCGGGACCAATGCGGGACCGCGGGCTCGATACCAGCGCTTATAGATTTTATTTCTAACGAACGCGGTTCAGTCTCTAAGTCATTGCCAAAAGCCCGAACTGAACGATCACCTCGGCATAGGCGGGTATGCTAAAGCCCTAGAGGAAGCTTGGAATGGGGCAAAAGGCGCGAAATCGAGAATGAGGCCCTCGGCTGCGCGTGGTAAAAAGGTGCGGGGGGAGGGATTCTCCCAGCCCTTAGCGGGCCGCTTTGAGCCCTCGAACTCCTTCGAGACAGGGTTCTGAGCCCTGCGCCTTTGACCTGGCTTGGCATTGGGGGGTTTGGCCTACCCCCGCTTTTTCCCCGCTTTTTATACCTGCAACGCCTCCCGCCATCCGCGTTTTATAGGTTTTGGGGAGTTTTGGGCGCCGGCCTTCGCCTTTAGGCAGGACCACAACGCATTTGAGACGTCGAGCGTTTGGTGTCCGCCCAGATGTTTGAGCTTTGTACGAGAGGATAGGCGTCGTTTACAGGGAAGACATGAAGGAGGCCGAGAAAGCCGCCTGCCAGGTGGCGGAGTGCGCCAAAGGCCGCCGTGTCGACTCGATCGCCGTTGCCGAGGATGAGCTTGAAACGCAGATAGGCAAGCTTTCGTGCGACCTTCTCGTCTGCATCGGAGGAGACGGCACCCTCCTGAGGGGAGCCCTCCTGGCAAGCGACCCCAACACGCCCATCCTCCACGTGAACCTTGGCGCGAAGGGTTACCTGGCCGAAATCGCCCCAGACCAGATACCGGAAGCGCTCGAGAGGGTTTTCGCCAACGACTACAGGATGGAGAGCGCCATCAAGATCTCGTCTTGGCTCGACGGCGCGGCTCTCCCCGAAGCCACGAACGAGGTCGCCGTAAGCTTGACGGCCCACTTGAGGATGGCCTACCTTGACGTGGACGTAGACAACTTCGGCATGGTGAGGGTCCTTGGGGACGGCGCGATAGTTTCATCGCCGCTGGGCTCTACGGCCTTTTCCCTGAACGCCGGCGGTCCGATAGTCAGTACAGACCTGGACGCCGTCATCTTGACGCCCATATGCGCGAGCAGGCCCATAAGGTCCATCGTGCTCCCCTCTTCGGCGACGTTGAAGATAAAGCAGGCAAGGCAGGGGGTCGAAACAGCCGTGACGGTTGACGGGATATTCGTACGCAGGTTGCCTTTCCATTCGGAACTAAGGGTCGCCGCTTCGAAGAACAGGACCAATCTGATCAGGTTCACGGGCAAGTACATGGAGCAAAGAACTTCGAGGTTGGCAAGAGGCGAGTGATGGAAAAGGCAAAGTGCTACGTGCTTGACGCCACGGCCCTCATCCAAGGCTTGGCACCAACGGCGCTGAGCGGAGAAGCCTTCACGGTGCCCGGGGTCGTAGAAGAGGTCAGGGCAAGCGAGGTGCTGTCCATGAGGATCGAAGCCGCGATATCTTCGAGAAGATTGAAGGCCAGGAAACCTTCGAAGAGGTCAGCCGCGGCCATCAAAGAAGTCGTGAAGTCGCTTGGCGAAGGTTCGGCCCTCTCGAAAACCGACAAGGAGCTTCTCGCCTTGGCTTTGGACCTGAAGGAAGGCGGCCGCGAAGTAGCAATAATATCAGACGACTACGCAATACAAAACGTCTCGGCGAAGATCCGCGTCTCTTTCATACCCGTCGCGGCGTCGGGGATCACCCTCGCCTTCACGTGGTCCTTGTTCTGCCCCGCGTGCCGCCGGACGTACCCCCCGAACAGTCAGCCAACGTGCCCGGTCTGCGGAACCGACTTGAAAAGAAGAGTGGTGAAGAGGAGCAAGGTTTGAGCTCTTGAGAGCCGATCGCTTTGAGCTTTTTTCCGGTGAACTTTCGCGAATCTTGGAGAGAGCTCACCCCGGGGAAGGCCATCTACTTCTCGGAGCGCTGCGAACCCCTCCGACAAGGTACTTCGTCCGGGCCAACACTATCAAATCGTCACCAGGGCAGGTGGTAGAATCGTTGCGCGGGCACGGCCTCGACGCGGAACAGCACTCTTTGCTGGAAGAGGCGGTGAGCGTGCCCGTGGAAGAGGGGCTTCCCCTCTCTCCCAAAGAATGCAAGGTCGTCGCCAAGAAGGAAGCGGCCGAGGCGGTCATGATGGGCGCTAACCTGTACGCTCCCGGAGTGCACAACTGCCGGGGCTTAAGGCGCGGCAACCCCGTCTCCGTCGTCGACAAGTACGAGCAGGCCGTCGGAGAAGGCGTCGCGGTCCAAGGAGAGCGCGAAATCTTGGAGCGCAGGCGAGGCTTGGCGGTGGACGTCACGAACAGCAGGTTCAGGACGGCAAAATTCTTGGAGATGGCCGAGTACCTCGATGGAGCGTTTTATCCGCAAAGTTTGCCCTCGATGCTCGCTTGCAGGATCTTGGACCCAAAGCCGGGCGAAACCGTCCTCGACGTCTGCGCCTCGCCGGGCGGAAAGACGGGGGCCATGGCGCAGATGATGAAAAACGCGGGCAAGATAATTTCGGTGGACAGGAACGCCAAGAAGGTCGAGAGGCTTAGGGCGAACCTCCGCAGGCTGGGGGTAGCTAACGTTACTTGCTTAATCCACGACGCTAGGTACCTTGCTAGGGACGGGGTCGTAAGCGGGGTGGATTGCGCGATGGTCGATCCCCCTTGCACGGCGATCGGCCTGAGACCGAAGCTTTACCAGCGGTTGAGCGGATCGGATTTGGCAAACCTGTCATCCCTCCAGCTCCAGATCCTTTGCGAGGCCGTAAGGTGCGTGAAAACCGGCGGGAGGATAGCGTACACGACGTGCACGCTGTCCAAGGAGGAGAACGAGGAGGTGGTGCTTTCAGCGGCCAGGTACTCGAACGGGGTTCGCATCGCGGAGGTACATTCGCCTCTCGGCGAGAAGGTCGATCTCGGGGAGGGCAGCGCGATACGCTTCAACCCCCTCCGGCAAAAGGATTCGCCGGGATACTTCATCGCCCTGCTGTCCAAGAAGTAGCCTTATAGGCTCGAAGCCGGCCAAGTCAGCGAGCGTTTTTGCTGAAAAGGGTTGGAAGCGTCCTGGAATTGGCCAGGCCCAACCTGGCCAGGCTTTCCCTGGGGTTCGAGGGCAGGGGTTACGTCGAAAGGATAGTCTTGGACGTGGCGGAAAGGGGGGACGAGGCGCTCCTGGAGTACACGGCGAAGCCGCCTCCTTTCGACAACGTGAGGCTCGGGCCGGAGGAGCTGAAAGTCGCGGAGGAAGAGATCGAAGCGGCGGCCGGCAAGGTCGGAGAGGAATATTTGAAAGCCATGAGGTACTCGATAAGGAACCTCGAGAGGGTCTCCAGGGCCCAATTGGAAAAAGTCCCGTTCAAGCTCCGGGTTGACGAGGGCGTCAGGTACGCGAGGGTGGCGAGGCCGATGCGGAGGGTCGGGATCGTCGTTCCAGGAGGACTAGCCCCCTACCCGTCTTCGCTCCTCATGGCGGCGGTTCCCGCTTTGGTAGCCGGAGTCGAGGAGATAGCGGTTTGCACGCCTCCGAAACCGGGAAAAGAGATCCACCCGGCCATTTTGGCGGCAGCCCGCCAATTGGGGTTGGATGAGATCTACAGGTGCAACCTCGTCGCGGCGGTCGGCGCGATGGCCTTCGGGACAAAGACGATCCGCCCCGTCGAAAAGATCGTGGGTCCCGGGAACGCGTACGTTTCAGCGGCCAAGCAGGTCGTTTCGGGTTTCGGGGTCGCCATAGACATGCCAGCTGGCCCTTCCGAGCTGGCGGTCATAGCCGACGAGACGGCGGACGCGAGAGCCATAGCTTGGGACATCATGGCTCAAGCCGAGCATTCTGAGGAGTCGAAGGTGTTCCTCATAACCACTTCCGAGAGGTTGGCCAGGGAAGTGGATGACGAAATAACGGCGCAGGTTGGCCGGCTCCGCAGGCGGGAGATCGCTAGGCGTTCGTTGGAGAAAAACGGGTTTGTCTTGGTCGTCGATGACGCGGAAAAGGCGGTGGAAGCTTGCAACAGGATCTCGCCCGAGCACGTATCCATACAAACCAAGGATGCCGCGAAGCTGCAGAAACGCGTGGAAAGTTGCGGGACCGTTTTGGTTGGAAAAAACTCGGCTTGCGCCATCGCGGACTACGCCTCGGGCAGCAGCCACATATTGCCTACCGGAGGCTTCGCGAGCGTACGGGGCGGGATATCGGTCAACGACTTCATAAGGTTGATCTCGATCCAAGAGTTCAGCGTGAAGGCCGCTAAAGCACGCGAATCGGCCAAGAAATTGGCGGAACTCGAAGGCCTCGAGGCGCACGCATTGAGCATAGACTCGAGGATGCGGGCTCGTTCTTTGCACAACGTTTATAACAAGCGCTAGGCAGCCCGGCATGGCGAAAGTCAGCAGGTAAGAGCGGTAAATGTCCGACGTGAGGAGAAGGGAAGGCGTAGAAACAAAGGGAGGATCGTTGGGACTCGACAGCAGGAACGTGAACGTCACGGCCAAGATCGTTTCGATAAGCGAGACGAGGGAGATAATGTCCAAGATGGACAACGCGCCCCACAGGGTCGCGGACGCGCTCATAGGAGATGAAACGGGGGCGGTAATCCTGACGCTATGGGACGAAAACATCGAGCAGGTAAAGGTGGACGAGGTGATAGCCGTGAAGAACGGCTACGTGAAAACGTTCAAAGGCTCGATCCGCCTGAACGTGGGAAGGTTCGGAACGATCGAGAAATCCCCCGTCGAAATGCCCGAGGTCAACACGCGCAACAACATTTCGGAGAAGGTCTACGAAGACTCGCGAAGTTTCGGCTACGGCCGAAGGCGTTTTTCAAGGTACAGGCGATAGGTTTCTGGCTTAAACGGCTTCAACCGCGGGATTAGAAAATCGAGGTAGCGTGCCTGGGTTGGCGTCCAAACATCCATGGCTGCCAGGCTTGAGCAGGAAGGTTTTTACCCGCGGCTGCCGAACCGCCTGGCGAA
>JAFNJA010000056.1:6514-11978 GCA_017601265.1 Candidatus Brockarchaeota archaeon | reverse complement strand
GGAGGGGTAAAAGGCCATTCAAGTTCGCCTTCAGCTTCTCGGGCATTTACCTTGAACAGTGCCAAAGGTGGTGCCCGCAACTCCTTTCCTTGTACAAGGACCTTTATGAAACGGGGTGCTTGGAACTCGTCTCCCAGACGTACTTTCACTCCCTCTCCAGCATCTTTTACGGCGACATGGGGGAGTTCAAAGAGCAGGCGAGGCAGCACGTTGCCTTGATAAAAGATCTGGTAGGAGCGGAGCCTAGGGTTTTTGAAAACACGGAGCTGATATTCAACAACCTCATAGCGAGGGCCGCCTTCGAGCTCGGTTTTACGGGCATAATTACTGAGGGTTCGTCAAAGATCCTGGCCGGCAGGTCGCCCCACCAGGTGTACCATTCGAAGGTCGCTCCGGACTCAAGGTTTTGCTCAGGGATTACTCGTTGTCGGACGACATCGGGTTCAGGTTTTCGGCGAAATGGTGGGAGCATTATCCTCTTACTGCCGACAAATACGCCTCCTGGATAGCGAGGATAGCGGAGCCGCTGGTTTTGATATTCGTGGATTACGAGACCTTCGGCGAACACCATTGGCCGGAGAGCGGGATACACGAATTCCTTCGCCGCCTCCCTGCCGAACTGTTGAAGCACGATTCGGTCCGCTTTTCGACACCGTCGGAGCTCGTCGCAAACATTCCTTCGGCGGGCGAGTTGGACGTTTTCGAGCAGGGCAAGACCGTCTCTTGGGCCGACACCGCGCGCGACCTCAGCCCGTGGCTGGGCAACGAGTTCCAGAGGGCTTCATTCAACGCCGTAAGGCTGATGGGTGCCAACATTCCAGAAGGACTCTACAAGAGGCTGTGGAGGTGCCTCCAAACGAGCGACCACTATTATTACATGTACACAGGCTTCGGCGGTCCCGCGGAGGTCCACGCCTATTTCGCTGGCCCCCTCGGTTCCCCGTCGGATCTCTACAGGGTTTTTTCAAGCATTTGGACCGACCTCATCATAAGGGCGACGCGTCAGAAAGGCTTAGTTTCGGCGATCGAGGCGGAGATCGAGGGAAGTGAAGGCAAAACGTTCCAGTTCTGGCTTGACGAAAACAACGCGCTTAACCTTGGGGCGAGGGGGCTTAGGGAGTTCGCCGAGGCGATCTGTGCCGTGGATTGCAAGTCAATCGAATACCACTCAAAGAGGGGCGACTTCGGCAAGTGGGTCGGGGAGTGCCTAGGCGACCCGGCCTTGGCGCGGGAGCTGGCAAACCTTGGATCGAAGTTCGAGGGGGAAGAGCTTCGGAGGGCGATCGCCGAGGCTTTGCGCAAGAGGATGGTCGAACTGGAGAGGGCGGCAGGAAAGGAAAGTTAAGCGAATTTACGAGAAGATGGGCCTTGAGGCTCGCGCTCTTTACGGAACTTTTTTACCCGAGCGTTGGAGGGTGCGAGAGGAGGTTCCTCTTACTTTCGAAGTGGTTGGTGGCCAAAGGCCACAGCGTAGACGTTTATACCGTCAGGCACGATGGCCGGTTGAAAGCCGAAGAAGAGCTTTACGGAATAAAGATCCACAGGTGCGCATGGGGAAGAAACTACGTTAACGCCATGCGCGGAACGAGATCGGGCGCCGGAGTGGCCAATTACGCGTTGAAAGCGGCCGCGAAGGTCATCCAATGCCGGCACGACGTCAACTACTTCAGCGAGTGGCCCTTGCTTCATGCCCTCTTGTCGGCACCTTTCAGCTCGCCCTACGTGCAGGAGTGGTGCGAGGTGTGGGGAAAGGGCATCTACTATTACGAAAAAATCGTTTCCTCGCTGGCCAAACACAACGTTGCCACTTCTGAATTCACGAAAAGCCGGCTCGTCCGCTTCTTCCGACTTCCAGAAAGCCGCGTCTTCGTGATCCCAAACCCCGTGGAGCCTCCCCCGCAAGGCGTTCTGAAAAAGAGGCACGGAAGGTTCGTGTACACGGGTAGGCTTGTCCCCCACAAACACGTTGACATCATAATCAAGGCATTTAAGCCGGTCAGGGCGCGTTTCCCTGAAGCGGAATTACACGTAGTTGGAACCGGGCCGCTCAAGGACGAATTGAAGGCGCTCTCTTCCGGGATCGGGGGCGTGTACGTCCACGGCTACTTGCCAGACAAGGAACTGCAGGAACTGCTGGGATCCTCTTACGCTTTCCTCCTGCCCAGCGAGAGGGAAGGCGAAGGAATTTCGGCGATAGAGGCGATGATGGCCAAGAACGTCCTCCTCACCGCGGATTTTCCAGACAACGCGGCCAAGGAACTCGTCCAAGGAACCGGCCTGGTAGTAAAGCCAACGCCTGAAGCTTTCGCGGAAGCTATGGCCAAGGTTTTGCGCGAGGAGGAGATGGCCAAAGATATGGCTGAGAGGGCGCGCCGCGTCGCCGCCAAACACGACATCAACGTGATAGGACCCAAGTTCGAGGAATACCTCCTTTCCGTGATCGAGGGTTGAATTCAATTCCCAGCGAAGCCCTGTAAGGCAAGCTTGCCGGACACTCACCTGAAGCCGGCGTTAAAGTTCGCTCAACGGGCTCGATTAAGTACCTCTAGCTTTGCCAACCGCGTAATCGCGCACGAGTCTGGGTGGAAATTTCCCTTCCGCAACCCCCCTGATCATTCGCTCCAATTCTTTTTCCGCTACCCGCGCAACTTTTTGCGACACCCAGTTTTTTGAAACCGCTTCCTCGAACTCATCTTCGTCCAGAACGAACGCTCGCCCATCCGGCGTTATCCATAGATCAAGGAAAAGATCTGTCACCTCGTATGAACCGTTTCGGCCTGCAATCGGAAGTATGACGTCGCAGTAATACCCCGTGAAATCGCCTTCCAAATCCTTTATGACGCCGATATCGTGATACTTCCCCCGATAGACGAACCAGACGGCGTCGTAACCGTCGTCTAAAACGATTCGCCCATCCACCTCCAACGGTTTCGAAGGCTTCAACGCGTGATGCAATACGACCAGACGGCCCGTTTCCTCCAAGACCGTGGTCTCGATCGCGTCGACGCGATCAGGAAGCCTTCGGTAGTAAAGTGTTGCGGTCCTCATCCAATAACCCCTCCGTGGAGCTTGCCCCCGCACCGAAAGCCTGCGCATTACTAATAAATATGTGGATTTTTCCAATAAACATGGACCGGCGAACGACCGGGAGCCCTGCACCGAAGCGGGCCGGTAACCGGTAGTTCAGCCTGGAAGAATACCTGACTTGCACTCAGGGGGTCCAGGGTTCGGCGTCGGTTAAGGCGCGCCCAAAAATCCCTGCCGGTCCACCACTTCCGCGTTTTCATGGCTTCCAATCTTTTCGCACGGCGGGCTCCAACGCTTTTAAGTTAGGCCAAGGCAAGGGCCGCCTCAAGCGCGGCCCTTTGGTCCGCTTTACGCGTCTTTACAACCTAGAGTTAGCTGACACGGAAACGTCCATGCCTTTTCGCGTAAACCTAGGGCGTCGCGCCTTACGTTATCCTGTCGACTATGCGATGTTCTTCGTGTTTGCTCAAGATAGCGTCAGCCAATCTTTCTAGAGCTTCGTAATCTTCCGCCTTCGGATACCCCCTGATCACGACGGGCGGTATAAGTTCTACCTTCAGATTCGAGATCATTCCAAAAATCTGTTCGACCATTTTCCCTCCCCAACCGTACGAACCTATCGCCGACGCGAATTTTAGTTTAGGCCTCAGGATGCCGACAAGGTAAGCTGCGAAGGCAGCGTTCGGATGAGGTCCGGCGAGTGTCGTAGGCGATCCGATCACGATCGTCGCGGCGTCTACAAGCGCCATCGCCAATTTGCCTATATCCGTCCGGGCAAGATCGAACTGCTTCACGGCTATTCCCCTTTTGACCAGGCAGCCCGCTAGGTACCTTACCATCTCCTTAGTGCTGCCATGCATCGATACGTACGGCAACACTACCAAGTTAGAAGGGGGCGCGGAAACCCATTCCCTGTACGCTTCGATTATGAAATTTGGCTTGTCGTAAATCGGACCGTGGCTCGGAGCTATCGTGCTTATCGGCAGATTTTTTATCTTCTCCAAGTGCTTCTGGATCACCGTTCGGAAAGGCATCATGATTTCCGCGTAATACCTCTTCGCCGCTTCGTAAACTGCCGCCTCATCCGAGACGTACAAGTCGGATGATGCGAAGTGCGAACCGAAAAGGTCGCAAGTAAAAAGAATCTCGCTTTCCCTCAGGTAGGTTAGCATGGTCTCGGGCCAATGGACCCATGGCGCATGCATGAATTCCAAGGTTTTGTCGCCCAATGAAATCGCCTCTCCATCTCCAACGCTCAAGACACGGCTTTCTGGGGAAAGCGAGAGGTCTACCAGCATCTCCTTGCATTTGGGTGACGCTAAGACTTTAGCGTCCGGATAAAGCTTCAGCACCTGAGGCAGGGCTCCGGAATGATCTTGTTCGGCGTGGTTGGCGACTATGTAATCGAGATTCTTTACTCCTAGGGCTCTCAGATTTTCGACAAGCACTCCACCCATCGATGGGTCGACTGTGTCTACAAGCGCCGTCTTTTCATTACCCTTGACCAAATAGGCATTGTAGGTCGTGCCGTCCGGAAGGGGTATAAGCTCGTCAAAAATCCTCCTGTCCCAATCGACCGCTCCGATCGAGTAAATTCTAGGTCCGATCTCTCTAGGTATCATCGCACTCCCCCTTCAGAAACCCTCTTTAATAAGTTAGGTGCCCACGCCCAAAAGTACCGCTCGCGCACTGGGCAAGGCTCTCGAATCCGCGGGATTGTTGGTTTCGGCATAGCGCGCCAGCCAGTTATAGCCTGCCTCCGGCTTGGGAAAAGGACGCGCGACTTTCGCGATCTCCGGGCCCACATCGCCGTATGAGCGCCCCGTTTCTTGCCGCCGTTGGCGGAAAAACTGACGTTTTGCCTCCGTTCTTACGCCACCCACGGCAGTTGTATCAGCGCTATGGTCCAAAAGGTTGGCACTGAAATTCCCGAAGCCAACAAACTTTTAAGTCATCAGAGTCAAATCCGCGATCCTGCCTCGGTGGCCCAGAATTCGCCCAAAAGAGTTAGGGGCAGCCCGGTAGGGCAGCAGCCTTGTACCCTCGTGCAGGATAGCTGCAAACCGGGGGTTCAAATCCCCTCCGAGGCTTCACATTCAAGAATTGAATACTCGGAGGCGCCCTGATTCCAATTGCGCAACAATTATCCAATTCGAGCTTTCGTTTTTCGGCTCAAAATGAGACGCGCGATCAATGCCGCGGTGAACGGTCAAGAGCCTACGCCTAATCGAAAAGGGAAAGCGCAACATTTAATATCCATCTCTCGGTCCTGGCCAGCTTGATAAGCCTCATGGACGTATTGGATTTCCTGAGCCTGTTGGACCTAACAATGGGCGTCCTGATAGTGGTCATATTGGTTGTAGGCGCATACGAGATAGTGACGCGCAGGAAAAAGAAGGAATAATCGAAAATCCGCACTCGCTTTAAAGCCTTGGTT
>JAFNJA010000056.1:0-6504 GCA_017601265.1 Candidatus Brockarchaeota archaeon | reverse complement strand
AACATTATTATCGGCCTAAGCTGGCCATTGTCGATGGAATACGGAAGGGCTCGTAATGGCCGAATCCCCTATTGAGAGGTACTTGGAGCTCATACTTCGCCAGAGAGCCGATTTAGGCAGGGAAGAAGTACTTCGACTGATCGAGGAGAAGAGGAAAGAAGCGACCGTGAGCGAAAAATACAAGGGAGTTTGGGCCGTTCTTATGGTCGCTCACGAACTCGGTGTAAAATTCGAGGGTGAAGCCTCCGATTCGGATCTCAAGATTTCGGAGCTTTCCCCCGGAATGGGTAGCGTGAACGTAAAAGCTCGGATCATCTCGATATTCCCTCCAAAAGAATTTTTTAGCGAAACCAAGGTGGGCGGCAGGTTCATCAAGCTGCTCATAGGCGACGATACCGGTTGGGTACCCCTCATAATGTGGAGGGAGAAAGCGGATCTTGTCGAGTCATTAGTTCTAAAACCGAATGACATCGTGCGCGTTAGGAAAGCCTATTGCAAGGAAGGGAGGTTTGGAAGGCCAGAATTGCACATTGGCCAATCAGGGATCGTTACGAAGCTGGATGAAGGCGGCCTTCCAACGCGTGAGGAGTTCTTCACCAAGCCAAGCCAATTAAAGAAGGATTTGCAAGTTGTCAACATCGTGGGATCTTTGGTTGGAGTTTTTCCGGTAACGGAATTTAAGCGGTCCGACGGTAGCGTTGGAAAGGTCAGGAGAGTCGTCATCGCCGACGAATATGCCAACGTCGCGGGATCCATTTGGAACGAGCTCGCCGATAAATTGTCGGAAAAGGACGCTGGAAAGACGCTTTACGTGGCGCTCGCAAAGACGAGGGAGGGGAGGGGATGGGGCACGGAGTTCGTGGCCGACAGGGGGAGCCATCTCGAGTTGGGGGGAGAAGCTAGAACGGACGAAAGTTTCACGCCGATCGCCGAGCTCGACCGAAAGGAGGGGGTGGTGACGGTTTACGCAATGGTTTACAAGATTTTCCCTCCTAAGACGGTAAACGTTACGGGGCTGGGGGAAAGGAGGGCCCGGGAAGCGATACTCTGCGACGACACGGGATTCGTGACGCTAACCGTCTGGGGCGACAGGGATTATCCAGTCCTCAAGGAGGGGGCGCGCGTCGTTTTGAGGAACGCGAAGGTAAGGCGCGGAGAGAAAGGAACGTCGCTCACGATCGGAAACATGGGCAACATAGAGGCTGCCCAAAGTGGGATGAAAACGATACGCGAACCGAAGTTATCGATGCACAGAATAGGAGAATTGAAGGCCGGCATGAGGAACGTCATCGTAGAAGGGCTCGTCTCCCAGCCAGTAAACGTAACGGAAGTGACGACGTCAACCGGCGAGCAGGTTCAAAGGGCGGTTTTAATGCTGGCTGATGACACCGGAGAAGCTCAAGTCGTGGCTTGGAGAGACGGGATAGAGAAAGTAATGAATTTGCGGCAGGGGTCGGTCGTCCGATTGAAGTGGATCGTCGTACGGGCGAATCCTTTCGACGGAAAGCTCGGAATCGTAGTGACGCCGAACACGGATGTTGACGTCCTGAAAGCCGCCGTTGAATGACTGGGGGCTTCGGAGGCTACTTCTTGTACCCGATCCTCCGCAGGAAATGCCTCCTTTCCTTCCTTTGTTCTTCGTCCTCAATCCCTTTCGGTTTCGAGCCGTCGACGACTCCGATGACGGCCCTCCCCAACCCGGTCTCGGCAACCAAGACCTCGACTGGGTTGGCTGTCGCGCAGAAAATCGTGCAAACCTCGGGAACGTTCTTCAAGGCGTTTAAGACGTTGATCGGATAGGCTTGTTTAAGAAGCATGAGAAAGCAGTGCCCGGCGCCAATCTCGAGCGCCATGCTCGCTGCCATGCTAGAAAGCTCCTCGTCGTTTCCTTCTACTCGGACCAGGCAAGGCCCTGAACTCTCGCAGAATGCGACGCCAAATTTTATTCCTGGAACCGAGGAAACGACGGCCTCGTAGATGTCTTCGACCGTTTTTATGAAGTGGGCTTGTCCCAGAATTAAGTTGCAACCTTCTGGAACCCTGATTTTTACCGGCGAAACGTCCATGGGCGCCAGGATCCTCTCCAACGATGAATTTTACTGGCACATATATTTTTGTTGGTGCTCGACCGCAGAGCTTATTTCCCCATGTTTTATTACCGTGGCGTACGCACGGATCTTGGCCGTAATGGACTCGCAACTCGACACTATCAGGGTTGGCAAAAAGGAAGTGTGGGCCTACGTCACGGCTTGCATAACGAGCTTCAACTCTGGATGCAAGGAATTGACGATCAGGGCCAGGGGGAGCGCGATATCGAAGGCGGTGGACGTGGTGAACTCCCTTGAGAGGTCTTTCCTTAGGAAGGTTGAAGTAAAAGAGATCAAGATCTCTTCTGACGAACTTGATGACGGAAACAAGAAGGTATGGAAGTCCGCGATCGAGATCAAGATAGCAGTATCCTGAGTCACGCCGCGATGGTTAATACGTAGGAAAAAAATGCCAATATCGATAGGCTTGCTACCAAGTTCCTCTTCGTCGCAGAAACGGATTCGTCAAGGAGTTCGGCAAGCTTTGCCAACCCCTGTCCTGCTACCCTGGTTCCCTTGACGGCTCCCGAAGCGACAGAAATTCTGGCGGGTTTTGCCTCTAATATAGCCCTAGAAACCGCTTCTTTGCAATATCCCGCAAGCAGATCCTGCCCTACCTTGGCTCCAAGGGGGTTGTAGCCGCCTCTCACGCGGGATAGACCGGTCGCGATGTGGGTGTCCGTTGTGACTACCTCTACACTAGATACCTTTAAGCCGCCCCTCAGTTCCGCTTTAATCTTATCGCTTAGTCCAACGACCATGTTGTTTCCGTCGAGTACGACGATCGACGACACTTCGTCCTCGTGCCTGAAAGCGATGGCCGAGATGCCATCGGGACCCAACCCGTCGTCGACGCTGATGTCGTTTGGAAATATCCTGCAAAATCCTAATTGGAATCTGGATAGTTTTTTAGAGGCATTAGCAACCGACTTGGTAGCCGATTCCACGAAGCGTTCCGCATCGATATCTTGGGTCGTTTCCAGCAGATCCCCGATGCAGTTGTGCGCGTCAACGATTATCGCTTCCTTAATTCCAAGACCGATCAGGCCTTTGAAAACCAAATCCCTGACATTGCGAGGCATGTCCTCGGTTGGAATTGGCGAGCGGGAAAGGATGGTCAAGCAGAAGCCGTCGGCGACAAGGGAGGTTGCGGCATGGTTCCCGGCTTTTTCCGTTACCAATGGTGAACAAAGGGCTAGCCCTTCAAGCTTTGCTTGCAAAGGGAATCCCTCGATAAGTTTCTCGCGCTCATTTTTCGAAGTCAAATCCATGCCGTGGTCAGACAGGGCGCGCAAAATTACTACGGGGCACTGCAGCTTGGCCTCAAGCGCCAATCTGAGTTCGTGCGAAAGAGAACCGCTCCCTACGTTGTCGAACGGTCCGAAATGCGCTGAAGTGCAAGCCAGCCCCAGCATGTTCTTTCCTTCTCCGTCCTTGAAAAGCGACAACCAACAATCGACGTCCTTCTCTTCACCCAGCCTGTCGAGAATCGTTTCGAAATCGCGCGTAGACCCTACCAGGCGGCTCTGCATATACGCGTTAAAAACCGCCAGGCTGGGAACGCCTATTTTTCTTGCGCCTATTTTGTTGACCGATCTCAGGCTCAAAAAATACAGAACGGCCGAGAGGAACCAAAAGGCGACGAGAGCTGCGATGAAGCCCATCTTGCCGATAGTTTCGGGCATGCCCAGCACCGCTACAGCGAAAGAGGCCAAGTACAAAGAAGGGGTACCGAGCCTTATTCTCGGGGTTCCGAGGGTGGACAATGCCGCGATGCGGACAAAAAAACTGACGGACGAGCCTAAAATGGCCGCTGAAGAAACAAATACGGGCGCGGATAAAAGAACGGCCAAGATGCTTGCGACCAAGATGCATGCGGAAAATACGCCGTTGCATACAACGGATATAGCGATTAGACGCCTCCTGTCCAAAATTGGGGCGCCGAAACACTCCAGCTTGATGAACAGGCCGTCCAGCAGGAGGGGCACGAGCGCGAGTCCCGAAACCCAAGCGAACGCTCCCTCCAGTTTAGACCCTTGCGGAATCAAAATTATCCAAGGTAAGAAGGAGGTCGCGAACAGCAAAACAAGCAGGTTCCTGAACGAAGGGAAGCCCACAACCCATTTGTACCTTCGTATGGCAGATTGCATCTCTTTGTTGTACGTTGGGGCTCGGCCTTCGGATGGAGCCATGTCGCGCACTTTTTCTGAATTTATCTGGCCGAATGGCGGCTCGGCATCCTAAAGGATGCCAGATTAGTCCTTTTATATCTTAATGAAAAGAGGGGCGACTATGCTCAGCACCATTAGGGCTATGGAGAGTAGTATGACTATTTCCGGTCGGATCTTGAACCCCCCGCTTTCCTCCTCGAAGAACCTGAGAAGTCCTGCCGACGCCGCAGGCATGGGCGCCTCCTTGGACCTCGCCTTCTTTCTGGCCATCTTACCTCGTCCGCGATTGATTCGAAGGCGTAATTAAAGGATTTGCTCGGGAAGCCTAAATAATCGAGGTGAAGGGATATCCCCGCATAGGCTGCGTGCGGAAGGCCAGAATGGGGCATGGAAAACGAAGCGGTAAAGAGGCTCATATTGGATAAATTGAGCAGCAAAGGGCTTGTCGTCGACTCCGCGGCCCTTGATTACTTGGCCTCAACTGAAGGGATCGGATTGGGCGAATTCATCGATTACGTGGCCAAAAGCGTGGGCGATTCGACCATCTTCTTATCGCAAAAAACCTTAGAGGAGGTTATGCGGTCGTTTATGGAAGGAAAGCCGAAAATCAACTCCATGCCGGTAACCACGCAGGAAGGGGGGAAAAGCGCGGAGGCCACTTATATAGCCAGCGACCTCAAGGTATTGTTAAACATTGAAAAAACCTCCAATCCGAGCGACGAAGTGGAATCGAAGCGGGCATACCTAGCCGACCGTTTCAAGAAACTCGAGCGCATCCTCAGGTCGCGACTGGACGTTACCGGAGTTTGTTCCATCGTGGAAGCCCGTAAGTCGGCAGATAAGACTAGGTTGAAGGTCATAGCGATGGTTTCGGAGGTAAAAACCGAAAATTACGTGCTTATAGAGGACCTGCAAGGATCGGCCTACTTAATAATACCCCAATCCGCTTCCGAAGGCCTTAGGGCCAAGGCCCGGAGGCTCCATGCCGACCTTGTGGCTTGTTTTGAAATTGTAGTTTTGGGCGGCAAGTTCATATGCCTGGACATAACGTTCCCGGATTTGCCCGAAACGAAGCCAAACCGGTCAGCAGAACCCGTTTGCGCCGCATTGATCTCCGACCTTCACGTAGGAAGCCGCTATTTCATGGATAAGGCCTTTCAACTTTTTTTGGATTGGTTGAACGGCAGGGTTGGGAGCCCGGCAACAAGGCAGGTCGCGGGAAAAGTGAAGTACGTCGTCATAGCAGGTGATTTGGTTGACGGGGTTGGAGTCTACCCCCAGCAAGAGAAGGAGCTGTCCATAAAGAACGTGAAAACCCAGTATGAAAAAGCCGCGGAGTTGCTTCGACGGATACCTAAACACGTCGAGATCATAATTATACCTGGTAACCACGACGCCACGCAAAAGGCGCTTCCCCAGCCCCCCATCCCGGAGGAATACAGCGCCCCTCTCCTAGATTCCGGCAACGTAACGCTACTCAGCAACCCTTCCCTAGTGTCCCTCCATGGAGTAAAGTTCCTACTGACGCATGGAACGAGCATCGAAGATTTGGCCAGCCGCATTCCAGGCCTGGATTACTCAAACCCCCACCAAGCCATGATCCACCTTTTGGTCGCGAGGCATTTGGCACCGATATACGGCGGCAGGACTCCCTTAAACACTGACGGGGAAGACGCGCTGGTAATAACGGATAAGCCGGACGTGTTCCATGCCGGCCACGTGCACGTCTATAAGGTCGGCGGATACAGGGGGGTCGTCGTCGCTAATACTGGTTGTTGGCAAAGGATGACCCCTTACCAACAAGCGCTGGGCTACGTTCCGACGCCCGGCATATTCTCCTTGGTCCACCTGGACACGCTTGCGACAGAAACCGTGCCAATACTTGCGGAGGCGAGGCAGCCTGATTAGTAGCCTAGGCGCCGTAGAGGTATTCCGTTATCTTTTTCCCCGAAGGTTCCTTCAGCCTGTCTACATCGAGCTTTAACAGCGAGGCGTACTGCCTGAAGTACTCGTCTGATTCGTACCTTGACAGTAGCCAAGTGACTAGACCCAAATATTTTCCGACGCTTCTGTTGTGCACTAGCATTGCCAATTCTCCTCGGCAAACCGCGCACCTTCCTATCAGGGGTACGCGCCGAAATTTAGCTCCGCACCTTTTACACCTAGCTCCCTGCGTGTAGAACGCCCTCAAGTTTCCAGACAGGTCTCGAAGAAGATGTGAATCCAAAATGCGCTCCGCCACTAGG
>JAFNJA010000055.1:627-11982 GCA_017601265.1 Candidatus Brockarchaeota archaeon | reverse complement strand
TATTACAGCGCATCCTTATCGCGGACTTGGACGGTCGGGCTGGCGGTTCCGCCTTTCCAAAGGCGGGGCCGGAATCGCGCTCACCAGCTAGGTTATTGGTTGGCGAACATGGGAATCGCGTCGGTGGACGAGCTGATTCGACGGGAATTATGCAAGCTGGAGAGAGTTATCGGAAGACTGGTCACGGCAGCATGTCGTTCTCGAAGGAATCGATTATGGCCGGCTTTTGGAACGCGCAGTTGGCGCTGGCGTAGTCGAAGGACTCTTCCACCGTGACCTTACCGTCAACGCTGTTAGTGTCCGCAAGGCCTTCCAGCATCCCCTGGTCCGCGAAGTACCACGTGAACTGCCCGTTTTGCCACGCGTCCCCCTCGTAAGAGAGGCCCGATTCCGAGCAAGCCATGACGACGATCCTTCCGTCCGCCTTGAGGTCGCCCATGCCCCCGGAGTAGCAGCTGTCGAAAACGAACACGATCCTCGAGGTTTCGAAATTGCTGAACATGGTCCTTAGCTCCCCGTCCCAGATGAGGCTCGCCGAGGAGCACTCGTAAGGCACCATCGCCTCGTCGATGGCTTCCCTATCCCCGTCGTCTGCCTTGCCCCTCGCGCCGTGGCCGCTGTAGAAGAAGAATACCTCGCTGTTTTTCCCGGCGTTTTCCTTCAACCAATCTATGGCCTTAACTATATCTTCTCGCGTCGCGTTGTTGACTTTGTAATCGGATACGAGCAAAAGGACGTTCTTCCGATCGTAACCATAAACCTCAATCAGGGCCTCAAGCACGTCAAGGGCGTCGTCGTCAGCGTATTCTATGTCGTTCGCGGTCCCGTAGTAATCCGATATTCCTATGACTACCGCCCAACGATCCTTTGGACTGGGTGGCTTTGTCCCAAGCACGCCGGTCGCGGCTCCGGGCGTTGGCTTCCCTCCGCCCCTGCCCCTCGGCCCTCTGACGCGCACCTTCGGGGTTATCTCGACCTCTGAAGCCTCGCTGGGGGCCGAAACAGCTTGCAAAAATAACGAGCTTGCCAAGATCGTGATCAAAATCGCCGGCTTGACGAGCGCGACTTTGTTCAATCGAGCACCGGCCGATCCGTCCAGCCATGACTTATATGATTTTGCGCGGAAAATGGGTCGGTTGCAGAGCTTCGACGTCCGCCTAAGCTTCGATTGAAAGGGTTCAAAAGTTCGATCGTTCAGGCTTGGAGGCCTCGAGCGGGTTCATTCGCTTATGTCCACGATCTCGCAACCCGCCAGCCTTTTTATCTCGTTTGGATCGATCTCGAGTAGAACGTTGACTTCACCGCCCCCGCCTATTACCCTGGAACGGCCCATGACCCCGCGGTCGACGAAGGTCCGTATCCGCGCCTTGTGCCCTACTGGCGGAACCGCGCCGACGTCGTAGCCAGTAAACCTCTTGACCTCGTCCGGGTCCGCCCTCCTGACCTTCTTCGCCCCGCACGCGGCGGCGAGCTTTTTCGCGCTCACCCTCCTGTCGCCGGTCACTATTCCGAGAACCGGGGAACCTTTGTCGTCGACGAAGAGCATGCTCTTGATTATCTTCTCCCTGCTCACCCCCAGTCGCTGTTCGGCGGCTTCGACCGTCATCGTGTGCTCCTCGAATTTCAAAAACCTAGCTTCAACGCCCTCCCTCTTCAAGTATTCCCTTAGATTTTCGGAAGGCGAACCCATGCCAAGCGTTCGACCACGGTGGCTTACATAAGATTTTTTGCGCTCCGACACGGTGATAGATCTGCTTGGTGGATTCAAAACATCTCTTTTACCATGATCACCCTGTCGACGTACTTCCCGTTCCTGAATATCCCGTTCGGTATCCTCCCGGTTTGCCTGAACCCCGCCTTCTCGTAAACGTGGATCGCCCTCTCGTTGGTCGCGAAAACCGTTAAGACCAAGATCTTGAGCCCCATCGCGCGCGCCTCTTCAATCAAGGTCCTGATAACCTCCGTACCTATGCCGACGTCCCTGTAACCCGCCTTGACGACGATCCCCAAATCCCCCACGTGGCTCTCGCAAGGTGCGCTGCGCCTCGTGACACCAGAACTTGCGACTACCCTACCATCGACCTCCGCCACCAAGTAAAGCGCGTTGCCTTTCTCCAACTGGGCTATCGACCTTGACAGCCAATCCACCTCCTCGTCCCTCGTTTTCTTTGCATCGTACTCTATCTCCGCTCCCTCCTCGACAAGCGAATTTATCAGCTGCATGAGGCCGTCAAGGTCCCCCCACTTTGGAGCTCTGAGCACGACCTCTCTCCCATCCTTGGCTTTGAACCGGCGCAGGATCTCGCCGACCTTCAAGAACGCGCACCAACAACCTTCGAACCCCGCCCTGCTTAAAATGGGTTGCTGGCGGTTTGAGACCGCCCAATAAATAACCTATTATATTTTGGCGGAACGCTCGGGGGTTCGAGGATGCGGATGAGCGCCCTTAGGATCGCCGTCATAGGGGTGGGAGCCTACAAGGATTCGAGAGCAAGGTCTTACATAAGGACCGTTAAAAAACTGTCCGACATCTACTTCCTCTGCGCGCTTTGCGACCGTGACGGAGGGGCGTTGCGCGAAGCTGGAAGCGCTTTCGGCGTGCGCGCCCTTTACACCGACGTGGAGAAGATGCTTGACGAAGAAAGGCCGGACGTTGCGTTCGTCCTCGTTCCGACGGACGGGCAGAGCGCCGTAGCTCTTACGGCCGCGAGGCGCGGGTGCAACATCATAACCGAGATCCCTTTCGCGATTACCCTTCCCCTCGGAGACGCGGTAGCAAAGGCGTGCTCCGATAACGGCGTCAAGTGGGAGGTGGCCGAAAACGTATGGCTTTGGCCACATGAAAGGCTGAAGAGGATGATCGTCGACTCGGGGGTCCTAGGCAAGATAACGCACGCCCGCCTTTGGTACACTTCCGGCCCGTACCACGGGTTCAACGCCATGCGCACGATCTTGGGGCGCGAGGCCAAGCGCGTCCTAGGATACGCCCAGAAGGTCGACACCCTCCCTTACGTCAGCTACGGAGGTCTAAGGGAAGAGTCGTCTTGGTGGGAGGGCGGCCTGGTAGAATTCGACGGAGGGGTGGCTTGCCTTTACGAGAAGCCGCCCAAAGTAGGGCCGCACGGTAGCCATTGGGAAGTCGAAGGCACGAAAGGATACCTTTCGGGCAACGGCATGAGGGACGAGCTGGTGCTCTACGAGGATGGCGGGCGCGTGAGGTACGAATTTGAAGATTCCTACGAGCAGGTCGATGGCGAAAAGGTCTTGGCATCCGTGAGGGTGAAAACCGACCGACCTATTACGTGGGAGAATCCTTTCAAGCGTTACAAAATATCGGATTTTGACGACGTGGCGAAGGCAAGCATCCTGTCCAGCATGCACCGGGCCGTCAGTTATCGCGTTGAACCCGAGTACGGCGCCGCGAACGCCAGGCGCGACTTGGAGATCTGGTTCGCGATAAGGGAGAGCGCAAGGCAGGGGAGCGGGTGGGTCGATCTTCCTCTCGAGGGCGTGACCGAGCTGGAGCGGAGAATACGCGAAGAGTACGCGCGCCGCTACGGCCACGACCCCGTCGAAGATGCGCAGAGACTTTTGCGCGCCCGATTCGACAGGCTAAGCGTCACGTGGACTCTTGCAGGCTTTCTGTGAAAGACGTGCAATGTTCACCATGATACGATGTCGTGTGCAACTGAAGACATCGGAATTGCATGCGGACGATGTACTCAACCATTCGATGGACCGCTTTCTGCCATTCAAGGCCAGGACGGGCTTTTTGAGGCCGCATAAGCGATCGAGAGCCGGCTTTCTCGGATTTTCCCTCTTTGGTATTGCACTTGAAGCTCGAGAACGACAGCTTGCGCTAAGCGATGACGCGCGATTTCCAAATTGGCGAGGTTTTTAAGGCATGGTGGATATTCAGAAATTTCGCAACCCTTCGGACTCGCGCGTTATTCCACCTGGGTCGCGTTTACGGGCGTGGCGCACGGCTCTTGGACGGGCGCACAGCTCCTCCGATGTCAGCGCGGCAGCACAACGCATATAGTCTTTGGAGAGGCTTCCAACACGGTAAAAATGGCCTACGAATTAAGGCCGATTAGGCGGCAAGACGTCGCCCAAGTTGTCCGGGGCTGGAACGCGTGCTTGCCGTACGATAAAATTTCGAAGGAGGCGTTCGAAAGCATCGTGTTTGGCGATCCGAACTTCGAGGAGGAAGGAAACGTCGTAGCGGCTTTGGACCAAGAGGTGGTTGGCTTTTCCTCCGCCGTTGCCAGGGAAGGCGTTGCCGGCCGGGACGGCAGAGGACGAGAGCGCGAGAAGGATTTTGGTTACATCAAAGGCCTATTCGCTCTGGAGGGGCATCGAAGCGAAGGCTTGAAGACGGCCCTCCTCGATAGCGCTCTGGATTTCCTCAGGTCTAAAGGCAAAAAGACGGCGAAGGTTGGGCAATACACGGGCAGGTTCTTCTTCCCAGGAATCGACGTGAGGTATGAAAAGGAGCTGGGATTCTACAGGGAGAGCGGCTTCGAGGAAGACGTGGCGCTGGACCTTGCAGACTTCCAGCCGACGGAATACCAGAGAAACGCGATGCGAAGGGCAAAAAGCATTGGAGTAGTGGTAGAGCCCTACCAACCCAAGTATCTTGAAAAGATGCGGCGTTTCGTTGAAAAGTTGAATTGCCCACAGTGGTTTCCCGAAGGGTGGGAATCGGATTTTGCGGAGAGTGGAAATACCTTGGTCGCGTTGTTGGGGACGGATGTTGTCGGATGGGCGAGTTTCCACCCCAGCCCCGATGGCGGCGATTTCGGGCCCATAGCGGTCCTTGAGGAGCTCAGGGGCAACGGGATAGGCACGTGCTTGCTCCTCGAATCTGTCCTTCGAATGAAGGAGCTGGCTACGCCTAACGTTACGGCCATATGGGCCAACGTGCCATTTTACGTGAAGAACGGCTGGAAGGTAAGCCGCCGGTACGCGGTGCTGCAAAGGGAACTCTGAATGTAGACGCCAGGCACTGCGCCTGGTTTGGCGGCCCCTTGATCAAGTTCTGGGACGGGCCTGGCGGGACTTGGACCCACGGCAAGGGAGCCGCTCAATCTCCCGCGTTCATTCCATTCTGAACTGCAGGCCCTTTTGCACGCTCGTTACGGGTTCTTAATAAAGAGGCTCATCAACGGTCCCCCGAGCACCTGACATTGAGAGCCTTGGCCAGCCTCCTCAAGTCTTCCTTGCTCATCCACTCGGCCTCCAAGTATTCGCAGATCCTTTCGTCGCTCAGGCCCATTCGCCTTGCCTCTTCAACGGCGTAGCGGTAAGCTTCGATCTCCGTCGGCCTGTCCACGTAACTGAAATTCGGGTCGAAGAGGTCTTTTCCTTCCATGAATTGCCTCACGTGCGCGAGTTCGTGCACGAGGTCCAAGTGTATGTCGGTTTTGTCGCCGTTTTTCAAATACTTTGTGTTGACGATTACGTGCCCGTCCACGTCGCTGGTCCCCATGTAACTCCCGAGAGCGGTGAACTCGACCCTTAGGTTGCGGAGGACTTCCTCGGTTTTTTCTCCGAAGATCTCCCTGACGACCTGGCAATCCTCCAAACCTTTGAAGTAGTCGGTGAAAGGGAAGCCGAAGTGCCGAGATGGCGCGTAAAATTCTGGTAAGCACCAGTTCGCGCGCGCCTATCGATGCCCGCCTCCTTCTTTCCAACTGGCGCGAGGGTAGGGTTCACGTATATAATGAGTTTGGGGGGAGAAAATATTTTCGCGCGCGTGCGTTAGCCGCCTCGGCTGTTTAGGTCGATTCGCCAAGGCCTCGCAGCGCCTGCTCGCTTTTAATTTACCGCCTCGTGCTAAGCCTTATATAGAATCCTCCCGTTTGCGCTTGTAGATCCGAATTTGCCCATCAACCTGGACGCGCTGTTGATTCACGTCGTGATAAACGCCATAATCTTGGGGCCGGTCCTTTGGCTTTCGGGAAGGGCCCTGGTGGGAAAGGAAAAGGCGAAGTTCACCGACGGCCTCTGGATAGCCGCCTTGGGAACGGTCATAGGGACCGTTTTGGGTTCCATGTTTTCAGGAATAATAGCAGCCGCGATAATATTGGTCGTTTGGCTGGGCCTCATCAAGCATTTCTTCGATTGCGGCTGGGGCAAGGCCATACTCATTGCCCTGATCGCCGTCGCCATCTTCATCGCCATCGGGATCATCTTGGGCCTCATCGGGTTCTTGGTGTTCAAGGAACTGCTTCCGAGCCTCTGATCTTAACTCATTGGCCGAAGTTAAGTCAGCCTTCGCTCTTTGCCTCCAAATTCCTGGGTTTTCACCTTCGTTCGGCGCCGAACCACTTGGGATCCGCGAGCACCACGGAGTTTTCCACCTGGAGCTCGGGTATCGACCAGTACCTTCTCAGCAATTGTTCCTTCTCCCCCTTGGAAACCAGCCTGAAACCGTGTTTCTCGTAGAATCTTATCGCCCAGTAGGCGTCAGCCCAGGTTCCTACCAGGAGGGGGCGCGTCGTCTGCCCCCGAAGGCAGGCCAGCAGCTTCCCGCCCACTCCGCGGTTCCTATAGGCCGTGCGAACGTACGCGTGCCTGATGAGCGCCACATCTCCGACGCGCTGGATCCCCATGACGCCAAGAAGTTCGCCGCCTTCTTCGTACCCCCAGAACTCGACGCCACGCCCGATCTCTTGCCTAAGCTCCTCCCTCGGCATGTAAGGTTCCTTCCAGCATTCCTTTGGAATCACCCCTTCGTAAGCCCGGGCGGAATCGTTGATAATGGAATAGATCGTTTCGAAATCGCTTTCCTCGCACTTTCTTATCGTTGCCATCGCCGCCTGCCGCCTTCCCGCAGTGGAGTTGGGATCGCTACCCGCGATATAGGCTATTTGGGAAACGGCCTAGCGCATCCACCCTGCAAGTCTAGTGCCGAGTTGAACGGCATCGCTGCAAATTAAACCTAGGATTCAGCCCAGCTATGCCAGGTATCGCGGTTTCCCCCTGGCATTTCTCAGTGCAGCCCTCGGGCCCGAGGGCTGGAGATCCGTACAACCAAAGTTCCGCTTTACCTGACGCGTGAATCGAACCGATCAAGCTTGACAATCATCCGGTAGGAATCAGCGAGATGGTAGGGATTTAAATCTCGATTCCCATTTCCCAGTGGGGTTGCCGCATGGCGACCTACGAGTTTGACGCGCTCGTGGTTGGAGGGGGGCCCGCCGGCCTCTCCGCCGCATCCGCCGCGGCGAAAGGCGGCGCTAGGGTCGCGGTCATAGAAAAAGCCCGAAGCATAGCCGAAACCGTGCGAACCAGCGGGGTGACTTGGCTTCCAGGGATTCTGGAGCTCGGACTACCCCGGGACCTTTACAATCCTATCAGGCGTTGGGAGATCTTCTCGACCGGCAACGAGCTGGTACTTGAGGCGCCGGAGCCGGAGGCGTGCGTGCTCGACGTCAGGGGTTTCTACCAATTCCTGGCCAAAAATGCGGCGTCGCTGGGCGCGGAGATCTTCCTCGGGGCTTGCGTGAGAAGCGCCTCGTACGGTGGCGCAAGGAGGGGCGTGAGCGTGACGGCGTCCGCTCCAGGCGGGACGCTGGAATTCCTCGGAAAGGTGGTCATCGACGCGAGCGGCCTTTCGACCGTGGTGGGCAGGAGCCTGGGATTCGCGGAAAGGTGGGAGAGGTTCGGCGTCGGCGCGGAGTACGAGGCGTACGTTGAGAGGTTGGACGCCGAGGCTTTGGCGTTGATGGTAGGGCGGGAATACTCGCCCGCCGGTTACGCTTGGGTATTCCCCGTGGCGGAGAACAGGGCGAGGATAGGGGTCGGGATAGGGAGGCCCGAATCCGGCGAGGACCCTTTTGAGCGGCTAAAACGACTCTTGATCGAGAGGCCCGGTCCTTTGGGGAAGCTGGGCAGGATCTGCCCGATTGAGACCCACCTCGGGGCCGTGCCGAACCAGGGGCCGAGGGGATGCACCGTCGCTGACGGCGCGCTTTTGGCAGGGGATTCGGCAGGGCAGTCGAACCCCCTCCTCTTGGAAGGCATCAGGTTCGCGATCAAGTTCGGGGAAAAAGCTGGAGAGGCGGCGGGGAGGGCTGCAGAGGGATCGGACGCCTCGAAGGCCGCGCTTGGGGAGTACGAAACCTTTTGGAAAAGGGAAGTTTGGAGGGACTTCCAGATAGGGCTGAAGGTCCAGAGAGAGTGGCTCAAGCTGTCCGATCGTGAATGGGACGAGGAGTTGGAGGCCTTCAAACCGCTGCCGGCAAAGGACGCCCTTGAAATTTTCGAGTGCCGGTTCCAGACGCGGAAGTTGCTGGGCCTGGTGGCGAGGCACGCCGGGTTGGCGAGGTCGCGCACGTTTTCGGCCATCTTGGGGGGATTGGCTAGGCCCTAGGCGCGTTCGCGAGGCCTCCTTCCGCGGCTGCGTTGGCAATCGCGGACAAGATGCTGGCGCGCGGCGTCCCGGTGGCTGAATCCAAACGGCAGCGCGTTAGATCCTCGAAACGCCCGCGGTTACGCGGATAGGCCGGGGATGCCATCTTTGGCAGGAAGGGGAACGCTTGAGGAGGGGGCGTTTCAGGAAGAAGTTGAGGCAGCTGTCAAGGAGGGCGCTGAAAAAAGAGGGGGCGAGGCGGTTATGACTGAGTCGCCATTCGGGGCGGAAGGTTCCCCTCGGCTTACCGCGAGGTTTTCCGCCTCGCGCCTTTTCCGGTTTTCCTCGGTCCCTTCGGCCGTAGAGGCAGGTCGATCGGCTTGGCCTTGAGGCCCGACTCGTAAGCGGCGACGATCACCTCAAGCGCCTTCCTTCCGTCCTCCCCAGTGACCGGCGGTTCCCTTCCGGAGAGCACGGCTTCGGCGAACGCCTCGAAGAAGCGCGTCGCGCTGCTCCGGCCCTTCTCGAGCTTGATCTCGTTCCACTTTCCGGCTTCCCCGAGCTCAGTCTCCTTCTTGGTGCGCACCCAGAGCGGGTTGGACACGACGATTTCGCCCTCGGAGCCGTGGATCCTGTTCCCCCTCGGGCCGACCCTCGGCAGGTCCTCGAGGCAGGAGCTGGCCCTGATCGTCCCGATCGCGCCGTTGGAGTAGCGGATCAGGACGCAGACGTAGTCCTCAACCTCGACCGGCGTGAGGAAAGTGCCGTACTCGCCGTAAACCCGCTTCGCCTCGAGCCCGGTCACGTGCCTCACGTAATCGATGTCGTGCACGCAGTTCATGATCAATACCCCTCCGCCCGTCTTCTGCTTCGATTTCCGCCACTCAGATTTTATCCTGCCCGTGTAACCTCCTTCCCAGTAACTGTCCGGCTTCACGCCCATGCTCGTGATCGTCGTGCCGATCAATTTCCCGATCAGCCCGCCCCCGACGATCTCCTTCGCCTTCTCTACTTCGGGCAGGTACCTCATCGGGAAGCAGGTTGAAAGCCAAACGCCCTTCCTCTTGCACTCGGCGATCATGGCGTCCGCGTCCCTCAGGCTGACAGAGATCGGCTTCTCGACTATTACGTGCTTCCCGGCCCTGGCGGCTTCGATCGCGTAAGGCGCGTGGAGGTAGTGCGGGGTCGCTATGTAGACGAAATCTATTTCGGGGTTCGAGAGCAGCTCCTTCGCGTCCGTTGTGTGGGGTACGCCGTACTTCTTGCCCAAGTCCTCGGCAGCCCACTCGACCACGTCCATGACCATCCCGATCTTGACGTTTTTTGCCTCGTTCATCGCCGGAGCCGTTGAGACGTTCGCGATCTCGCCGCACCCGATTATGCCCGCGGTCAGCTTATCTTTCATCGCGCATCATTCCATTACGGTTTTAGTTTCGATCAGGCCCTCTCGATTAACCCTTTTAATCTTTTCGAGGTTTCCGCCAAAAGGTCCTCGGGCAGGTTGCGGCCCTTTATTATCTCCAGCGAGACGTACCCGTCGAAGCCGACGCCCTTCATCAATTTCGCTAGGTGGAGGATGTTTTCGTTCTTTGGGTCCAAGACTTCTTCGTGAACGTGGAAGTGCCTTATCCTGTCCTTCAGAAGGTTGAACGACCTCTGGTCTATCTCGGAATGGTTCCAAAGTATGCCGAAATTCGAGCTCTTGACCCTCCTCAAAACCTCGACAGCGTCATCTGAGCTCTTGACTATGTCGTGCAGGGTTTCGAGCATCGGGCAGACCCCGTAACCCTTCGCGTAATCCCCGACTTCCGTGAATGCTTCAGCGATGTATTCTGCGGCCTCCTGGGAAAGCCTCGGTATGCCGCCTCCGGCGAAGATCCTGACGACCTTCGCGCCAAGGTCGCAGGCGAGCTCGACGTTCCGCTTGGCGGACTCGACGTTTTCCTTTCTCTTCTCCGGATCCGGGAACCCGAACTGGACAGACGTCGCGACGCAAGGAACCTCGACGCCTCTTTCGCCCAAAAGCTCCTTCACGCGGTTCCTTTCCGATTTGGGCGAACTCGACGATATCCCGTGCTTGTGCCCTTCGTCCACCCTGATCTCGACTCCGTCGTACCCCGCTTCCTTCGCGAAACCGATCACCTTCTCGATCTCCCAATCGGGGCAGACGAAGGTCATGTAACTAAGTTTCATTTCGAGCTTCACTCCGGCCTTCGCCGGGCTTTCGGATCGCTATTATGCTTACCCCTATACCATGCCGCTTTTCCTTGGCCCGCAACCTATACGATTACGCCCGCTTCCCTGAGTTTCGCTTCGACGCCGGAGAGGCCGAGTTTGCACAAAGTTTCAGGCTTCGGCACCCCGCCCT
Organism: Candidatus Brockarchaeota archaeon; assembly: GCA_017601265.1. Classification (GTDB taxonomy): domain Archaea; phylum Thermoproteota; class EX4484-205; order EX4484-205; family DTQO01; genus DTQO01. The sequence goes on along the minus strand of JAFNJA010000055.1, from coordinate 1,255 downwards.
CGTCCCATCCCACGGCCCTGTAATATTCGAGCCTGTCCCTCTCGAACCTTTTCCTGTTCAAAGTTTTTCCCTTGCAGGGCCCCGAAGGCAAGGGCTTCCAAAACCTGGGCGGGTTGTCGTCGTCCAATTTCGGCTTCCATTTCGCGTCCGGGCCACCCAGGAGCAGCATGGCCCTTTGCAGCTGCAGTATCCTCAGCGCCTTCTCCCCGAACCATTCCCTTGCCGTGAGCTTCCAACCCGTGACCGCCCCGTAAAAATCCAGTATTTCCTTGTTCGACGGCCCGAAAGCGGCGAAGAAGCAGTAGACGGCAGAATCGGGCATTATGGAGGATAGTTCGCCGTGCTCGCTTCCCCCTGGGAGGGACGCTGGGGAGGTGTGGTCCCCAGCTTGGACCGAGCAGGCGTACGAGATGTTTTCCGAAATGAAGTCCTTTCCGCTCCTGATCCCGTGCGCCCCGATCGCTACGCCCTTCTCCTGGACGGCGTATTTCAACAGATTGGTTCGTTTGATCCTCCCGAGCTTCTTGGCCGCTCGGTACACGCCCTCCGCCAAGACGTCTCCTATACCCCGCCTGGAGGCCATCATCTCGGCCAGCGCCGCGAACCCCTTAACGTCCGCCCATTCTAG